>JASMKO010000057.1 GCA_030749225.1 Verrucomicrobiota bacterium | reverse complement strand
CGAGTGTTGCAACGCTCGAACAGTTCCGGCAACGGCCTTGAGCCGCCCAGCGCGAGCGCGGCCTTGTAGTCGGCGAGCGCCTGGGCGCGGTTTTGTTTGCTGTTGGCCCAGACCTGCAGTGCGCCGAGTTGGGCAATGCCGTACTCGACGTAATAAAACGGGTGCAAAAAAATGTGCAGTTGCTTGTGCCAAAACTTGGCCTTGGCCTGCTCGTGGCCGGCCCAGTCGACGTTGCCACCGAATCGATCCATCAGGTCGCTCCACGCGGCGTCGCGCTCGGCGACCGAGTGGCCGGGATTCAGGTAGAGCCAATGCTGGAAGGCGTCGACCGTGGCGATCCACGGGAACACGAACACGATGCCCTCGAGGTGGGTGATCCGCGCGCGGCGCACCGACTCCGTGTCGTAAAACTCGCCAAGATATTCGCCACCGAGCAGCTCCATCGCCATCGAAGCGACCTCGCAAAACTCGATCGGCGCGTGGCGGTACGAGTGCAGCGCCTCGGCCTGGCAGGCCATGGTGTGAAAGGCGTGCCCTGCCTCGTGCAGCAGGGTCTCGACGTCGCGCTGCACGCCGATCGCGTTCATGAAAATGAACGGCAGCCGTGCCTCGGCCAATGAATCCTGATAGCCGCCGGGCGCCTTGCCTTTGCGGTTGGCGAGGTCAAGCAGGTCGAGTTCCTGCATGGTGCGAAACCAGCCGGCGAGGTCGCCGTCGAGCTGGTCAAAGATCGCCTGCGTGCGGCCGATCAACTGCGGCACCTCGTCGAACGGCTTGAGCGGCTGTCGGCCGTGCGGGTCGGTCGCCGTGTCCCACGGCCGCACTGACTCGATGCCCAGCGCGGCCCGGCGCTCGTCGTGTAATTCCGTAAGGAGCGGCACCATCTCCTGCTCGATGGCGTCGTGAAAGGCGAGGCAGTCGTCCGGCGTGTAGTCGAACCGGCCCTTTCGGCGGTGGGCGTAGTCCCGGTAGTTCGGGAAACCGGCGTTGTCGCTCATTTGGTTTCGCCGCTTGGCCAAGTCGTCGAGCTGGCCGTCGATGGTCTCAGCCTCCTCGAGCCGCCGGTTGGCCACCAATTCCCACGCCTCTTGCCGCCGGGCGCGGTCGGTCTCCTCGAGGTAACGGCCCATCTGCACGAGGGTGTGTTCCTTGCCGTCGAATTGCACGGCGAGGCCGCCGATCAGTTTCTGGTATTGCTGGCCCAGCTTGGCCGTCTCGGTCTCGAGCGGGACGTTCTCGGGGCGGAACAGTTCGACCTCGAGCGCGGCGTCGCGGGTGAACACCTCGTAGCGCTTGGCCGGGAGGCCGCCGCGGTGCGGGTGTTCGGAGAGCGCCTTGGCCAAGCGGAAGCTGCGTTGCTTCTCTTCTGGCTCGATCGTCTCGATGAAATCGAGGTGCGCCTGCTCGGCGGTCTTGTCGTCCGTCTGGCAGGTCATCGCGATGTAGCGCCGGGAGCTCTCCTCGGCGATGGCGGCGGACAATTCCTCCCAGTTGAGGATGGCCTGCTCGAGTTGTGCGGCGTCGGTGGCGTTGGCCAGTTGTTGCTCGAGTTTGTCGAAGATCGGCTCGAGCGTAGGCCAACTGCCGGCGTTCAGGTCGGTCGGCACGAACTGGCGCGGCGTGTGGAGGGTGATTTTTTCAAACATGAAATATTAGTTTTTGAGAACGAACAGCAGGGTGCCTTGCCGGTCGGAACTGACGCCGCAAAGGTGGACGTCATATCTTGGGCGGAGTTCCTCGGTGAGGTATTTGCGGACGGCGATGCCGTGGTACTCGACGAAGATGTTTTGGATGGGCACATCCGGGGCGTTTGTGAGTACCTCGTGCAGGATCTCCGGCTCGGCGGTCTCGGCGTCCACCTTGAGCAGATCGACCGAGGTGAGTTGCAGTCGCCGGAGCTCGTTGCTGAGTTTCCTAGTGGTGATGTCTTCGCCGCCGAGGTCATCCGGCCAACCATCGCCGGGTTGCAGGGTGGCTGCCCCGGAATGTCCCCCGGGCGCGTGGTGCAGGCGGAAGGTGCCTTCCCGGTTCCAGATGCCGCAGGGGTGGGTCTCGATGCCGTCGATCGCGCTGACGTTGGCCGACAGCAACTCGTGTGTGGACGCGCTTGGCTCGTAGCAAATGACCCGCGCGCCGGGAAAGTGGGACTTGAAATAGAGCGCCGCCGCGCCGCAGTTGCTGCCGATGTCGATGATCACCGGCGAGTCGCCGCCGAGCCGCGCCTTGGCCAAGGGATAATCCCGCCCCTCGAGCACGGAGAGGATCATGCCCTTCTCGGCCTTGGGATAGTGGAACGCGTGTTTGCGGCCGCCAAGCCGGATTTGTTTTGTGTGAAGCGCCATTGGCCAAGCGGAGTCGGCTGTTCATCCGCCGCCGGGGAGTAAATGAAACCGCACCCCACACGGTCGAGACAAATCAACGGGGACGGTCGCCGGGGTGTTTTTTCTCGTCACAATGCGGGGCCGTCACTACGATTCCGTTCCCTTTGCAAGGTGGAAAACCAAGAGGAAAATCAAGCCAAGCCGCCCGACGCCCCCGCTGGCCCGGTGGACAGGCCGGACCCTGCCCAGTCGCAGGAATCAACTGGCCAGAACGCGTCTGACTCCAGCTTCAACTACCCGATATTCGGTGAGGCCTCCGCAGCAGCGGACGCCCAACAAGATGAGCCTGGCAGGCAGGACACGGCAAATGAGCCGGTCGAGGAGCGCCGCGGTTTCATCAAGTTTCTTTGCGCGTTTTTCGGCACGCTTATCAGCGTGACTCCATTCGGCGCCGGCCTGTGGTCGTATCTCGATCCCTTGGCCAAGCGCAACAAGCGCGGCAGCGGCAGTGGGGACGGCTTCGTTCGGATCACCTCGATTGATGCCATCCCCGCCGACGGCACGCCGGCCAAGTTCGCGGTCGTGGCCGACAAGGTGGACGCCTGGAACAAGTTCCCGAACGTCAGCATCGGTGCGGTCTACCTGCGGCTCGTCGACGGCGTGCCGAAGGCGCTGCACACGGTCTGCCCGCATCTGGGCTGTTTCGTTGATTACCGGCCGGGCCACGGCGATTTTTTCTGCCCGTGCCACAACAGCAACTTCAAGCTGGATGGGGAACGCGTCAAGGGCGTCAGCCCGCGCGCGATGGATGCGCTCGAGATTGAGGTTCGCAACAAGACGGAGGTGTGGGTGAAGTTCCAGAACTTTCAACCCGGC
This sequence comes from Verrucomicrobiota bacterium, assembly GCA_030749225.1. Classification (GTDB taxonomy): domain Bacteria; phylum Verrucomicrobiota; class Verrucomicrobiia; order Limisphaerales; family UBA1096; genus UBA1096. The sequence continues at coordinate 86,471 of JASMKO010000057.1, read as the reverse complement.
CACAGCCACCCGGTTCCCGTGTCATGAAGTCACTCATTGACTGGCTCGACCACCGTACCGGCATTCGCCGGCTGACGCGCGAGGCGTTGTTCGAGAACATCCCGGGTGGCTCGCGGTGGCGCTACGTCTGGGGCAGCACGCTGACATTCACGATCTTCGTCCAGTTCATCACCGGCATTTTTTTGTGGATGGGCTACAGCGCCAGCTCGGGCGATGCGTGGGAGTCGGTCAATTACATCCAAAACGAGATGACCGGCGGCTGGCTGCTGCGCGGCATCCACCACTGGACGGCGCAGATCATGCCGGTGCTATTGCTGCTGCACCTGATGCAGGTCATCGTGGACGGCGCGTACAAGGCGCCGCGCGAGGTGAACTACTGGTTCGGCGTCCTGCTGCTGCTGCTCGTGCTGGCCCTGTCGCTGACCGGCTACCTGCTGCCGTGGGATCAAAAAGGGTTTTGGGCCACCAAGGTCGCCACTAACCTGATCAACCTCGTGCCGTTCGTCGGGCCGGAGCTGCAGCAACTCGTGATCGGCGGAACCGAGTACGGACACCACACGCTGACGCGCTTCTTCGCACTGCACGCCGGCGTGCTGCCGGGCCTGCTCGTGCTGCTGATCGTCGGGCACGTCTACCTGTTCCGCCGCCACGGGATCACGCCGGCCGAGCCGGTCACCAAGCGCGACGCCTATTTTTGGCCGGACCAGGTGTTCAAGGATGTTGTCGCCTGCCTCGCGGTGACGGTGGCGGTATTGGCGATGGTGCTCTGGTCCCACGGCGCGCATCTGGGTTCGCCGGCCGACCCGTCCGAGCCGTATTCCGCCGCGCGGCCAGATTGGTATTTTCTGTTCCTGTTCGAATTCCTCAAGCTGCCGTACTTCGCTGGTGAGAACGAGGTGTGGGGCGCGATTTACATCCCTGGTATGGCTATCGGCCTGATTTGCCTGATGCCGTTCATCGGCCGGTGGAAGGTGGGGCACGTGTTTAACGTCGGCATCATTTTCGTGTTCCTTGGCGGGGCCGGTGCGTTGACGTACCTGGCTAAGCAGGAGGATGTCGCCGGGCAGAACAGCGCGACGTACCTTCGAGGTGTGCTTGGCGACAGCCGGGACTCCCACCGCGTGACTGCCTTGGCCAAGGCCAGGGGCATCGAGTCGACCGCGTTGTCGCTGCTGAAGAACGACCCGAAAACGCAGGGCGCGCGGCTGTTCGCGCAGCATTGCGCGAGTTGCCACCGATACGGCGGCCACGACGGCTTGGCCGTGGAATTGGCTGCAGCCGAATCGCTCGACGCTCTGGAGAAGCGCACAGAAAAGAAGCACCGGTTGTTATCTGGCGATGCCGTGCATCCCGGGTGGCTGGCTCGCCAATCTGGAACGCAGACACCATGGCAGACGGTGCAGTCGATTCTGGATTTGAAAGCTGACGGGTCATTCGATGTGATCGCCGGCACTGAGTTGCCGGAAAAACAGAGTGCCCCTGACCTGAAGGGGTTCGCTACCCGCCAGTGGATTCGTGACTTACTCGATCCGGATCAGTACCTAAGTGGCCACTACTTTGGCGGTACTGCGCACAAGGACGGTGCCATGTACAAAAAGTTCCTCAACCGGAAGGTTCGCAAGTACGACGCCGGGGAGCACAAGATGCTTGATGCCATCGCCGTCGCGCTCTCCGCCCAGGCCAAGTTGCCCTCCCAAGTAGCAGTTGACGAGGCGGATGCAGCACTGATCCGGCAGGGCGACCAGTATTTGACCGACGACATAGGCTGCATTGATTGCCACGCATTTGGCAAGCCGGATCTTGATGCCGATGGCCCTGACCTGACCGGCTACGGTTCGCGCCAATGGATCATCGATATCGTGAAAAACCCCGAGCACGAGAAGTTTTACCCGGACAATAACGATCGCATGCCGGCCTTCGGTGTGAAAAAGATTTTGACCGACGACGAGATCGGGCTGATTGCCGATTGGCTGCGCGGAGACTACTTCGAGTCGATTCGCTGAACCCCGCGCTTGGCCATGGACGCTGCCAAAGCCATTCGTCATCTCAAAAAAGCCGATCCCGACTTGGCCAAAGTCATCCGCCGCATTGGCCCGTGCGAACTGAAACCGGACAAGAACCGCACGATCTACGCATCCCTCGTCCGTTCGATCGTCTACCAGCAGCTCACTGGCAAAGTGGCGGCGATCATCTTCGGCCGCTTTCTCGAACTGTTCCCGGGTCGAAAATTTCCCGGGCCGGATCGGGTGTTGCGCACGCCGTTCGAGCGACTGCGTGGCGTCGGGCTGTCCAACCAAAAAGCCAGCTACATTCGCAACATCGCCCAAGCGGCCAGGGACGGCATCGTGCCTGACTCACGTCGAGCCAACCGCATGAGCGACGACGAATTAGTTGAGCAACTGACTTCCATCAAGGGTGTTGGCCGCTGGACGGTCGAGATGCTGCTTATCTTCCGACTGGGACGCCCGGACGTGCTACCCGCGACTGACTACGGGGTTCAAAAAGGCTTCGTCTTGGCCAAGCGCTTGGCCGAGTTGCCCAAGCCGAATGAACTCCTCGCCGCCGGCGGATGCTGGGCGCCGTACCGTACGGTGGCCGCATGGTACCTTTGGCGTACCGCAGATAGAGCGAATTAACCCTTCGCTCGCTTGGCCTAGCGGCGAAGCAAAACGCACACGAGGGAATTCTCACCCTGAAATCTTCGTGCCCTCCGTTGTGAAAAGAAAAACTATATGTCGTTTTTTGTGGAGGGTTTGCGTGTATGCCGTATGGCAGGGATTAACAGGATGGCGGAGAGGACGATAAGCCCGGCGCTCATCTGGCTAAGGCTGCCGATGGCTAGGCCGGAGGCCAGAACGCTGAATCCGATTACCGGCGCGAGGACTCCCCGGACGCCGGTGAAAAACGTGTGCACAGACATGTAGTCAGCCACGCGATTAGGCGGCGCGAGTTTGGTTACCCAAAGGCCCCAAGCGATGTCGCCGCCGGCATGCGCAATGCCGAAGCAGATCTGCCCGGCCACCATGCCAGCTATCGTGCCGCTGTTGAAGAAAACGAGAATGCCTGCTGCGAAAAACAGGTTCAAAACGGCGCGTAGCAGGAAGATGTTGATGCGGTCGAACATCCATCCCCAAAACGGATTGAGCAGGAGCCGAAAGATATTCGGGATGACCAGTGTAAGCATGGCGATGACGAATTCGCTTTTTTCGAGGCCATAAACCGGGTTGGCCAGGTAGTCGACCCGGATCGGGATCATCATCAGGTTCCCGAAGCCCATCATCATCCAGCAGATCAAGGCATGGCGGAAAAGTCTGTCGCTTCGCGCGTAACGCAGAGCCCGGAACGGGTGGCCTCCGGCATCGCCCTCCAGTGGGCAGGATGGCAGCCTTCTAAGGCAATGCCACGATCCTAAGAACGCAAGCCCGAAGATCACAAGAAGCCCGCGATAGCTGCCCAGGCCGGGTAGCCCGGCGGCGCTGGTTTGGGTAAGCATCCACCCTGCTAGAAAGCTGAATACCCCAGCTGCAAGTACACGAAATGATACCGAGCGCGCAAAATAATGTCCGCGCTTGGCATCGGGATAATTGTCGCGGAAAACTTGCGTGAGTAGCGGGATCGAGCCGGTCGAGCACGACATCGCCACGATGCTTCCCACGGTAAACAACGGCAACCACGGCACGGCGGCCATCAGAAAAAAGAGCGCCGCGCCACAGAGCGCCATGCGGGCGGCGGCGGTGGCTGCGGGCAGCCGTAGCGATTGAACCCCGGTAACAATCACCGGCGTGAGCAGCAGTCCCACGCTGGCGGCGGTCGCGACCAGCGCCTTGGCCACCGGCCCCGATTCCCCGAATCCCTTGACCACGGTCAGGACGAGGAACGTGGTGCCGGCGGTCTCGAGGATCCCGTTGTTGATGGCCCGGCGCTGCTCGAGTTGGAAGGTGACTTGGGTCCGCTCGGCCAGATTCATCCCGGGGTGCGCATTGTTCACGGATCGGGCCGGTTGGCGATTCATAAAAAAGCGTCGCCTCGCTCTTGCCAAGCGAACCGGCTACAACAGCGCCGTGCCGGGAGTGGTAGCCATCGTCGGTCGGCCCAATGTCGGGAAGTCGGCCCTGTTTAATTGTATTGCGCGTAGGCGGATTGCGATCGTGCATGATCGCCCCGGTGTTACGCGCGACCGGCTCAGCGCCGAGGTTGATTGGCTCGGCCACTCTTTCACGCTGGTAGACACTGGCGGCATAGGCCTGCTCAAGGGCGAGCGGGGCGGGGATGACTTCGCGCGGGAGATCGTCACCCAGGTCGAGGTCGCGCTCGAGGACGTGGACGTGATTTTGCTCGTCGTCAGCGTGCAGGAGGGCGTCTTGCCGATGGATCTTGAGGTGGCGGCCATGCTACGCGAGGCCGGAAAGCCGGTGTTCGTGATGGTCAACAAGGTGGACACCGCTGCGCATGAGCCGGGCGTCGACGAGTTCGCCGAGCTCGGCTTCGAACGGCTTTTCCCGGTCAGCGCGCTTCACGCGCGGGGCATCGACTTGCCGCTTGGCCAGGCGGTCGGCTTGTTGCCGGAGTGCTTGGCCAAGCCGGAGGAGCCGGACGATTCGGAGCCGCCGATGAACATCGCCATCGTCGGCCGGCCCAACGTCGGTAAGTCGTCAATCATCAACGCGCTCACCCGGTCGCAGCGGGTGATCGTCACTGAGATTTCCGGCACCACGCGTGACGCCATCGACGTGCCGTTCGAGGTCGAGACTAACGGCGTTCGGCAGCGCTACAATCTCATTGACACTGCCGGAATCCGCAAGCGGCGGCGCATCCGTGATGAGGTTGAGTTCTTCAGCGTCAACCGCTCCGACAAGGCCATCGAGCGATGCGACCTCGCCGTGCTGGTGATGGACGCCGCCGAGGACATCACCGAGCAGGACAAAAAAATCTGCGACCGAATTACCGAGGCCGGCTGCGCCTGTGTCATCGTTGTCAACAAGTGGGATCTTTTCCGTGCCGGACTGGAGAAGGCCCGAAAGCAGGAGGCCAAAAAGAGCGCCACGCAGGATGGCCGCAAGCTCAGCCGAAAAAAACAGGAGGCGTTGATGTACGACGAGTTCGGCAAATGGGTGAAGGCCAACCTGTTTTTCATCGACTATGCGCCGGTGATTTTCACGTCGGCGATCGAGGGATTCCAACTCGACCGCTTGCTGGAGGCGATCCGTTATGTCAGTTCGCAGCTTCAGAAAATCACGCCGACGAGCCTGCTCAACCGCACGCTGCAGTCGGCTCTTGAGCGCAATCCGGCGCCCAGCTCAAAGGGTCATCGGCTCAAGCTTTATTACGCCACACAGGTGCACTCAAAGCCGCCGACATTCCTGCTGTTTGTCAACCGCAAGGAATTGATGAGCGACAACTATACGCGCTACCTCATCGGTGTGCTGCGCAAGGCGTTCGGGTTCGAGGGGTGCCACATCCGGCTCGTGGCCAAGCCGCGCCCCAAGAGCATCGAGCCGTTTCGGCGGAAGATGACAAAAAAGAGTGCCACCAGCAAAAAGGTCACCAAGCGCGAGCTCCAAAAAATTCGCGACGAGACCAAGCGCAAAAAGGCGGCAAAGGAAAAGGCCATCCGAAAAGGAGCCAAGCCAGCCGGGGCCAAGCGCGCAAAAAAACGCCCCCCCAAAAAAGACCGCCCACGAAAGTCAGCCTAAAGCTTGGCCAAGCGCACCGGTTTGGCTTAGTAACAGAGCAAGGTTGACGTGGGCTTGGGCATGGCGTGGATAGTGCTGTACTGTCCGCAGGTAATGTTGACGAGCCAAACCGGAATCTCCCATTTTTTCCGCCAAAAGGCCCAGACAAAAGTGGATATCGGGCATTTCGGCGGCGGTTTCGAGCGCTTGCTCGAGGTACACGCGTGCCGGCTTCAACAAGCCGTTTTGAAGGTCTTTCAAGCCTTGGAGCACCAATGCGGCAGGATGGGTGCGCGGATGAACCGACGCCGGCGGGTTCTGGGTAGGTTTTGATCGCCAAGACCCACTGATAAAGCAAAAAATAAGCCAGACAGGCAGGAAATAATTTGCAGGGAACAAATTCAAACATCGTGAACGGAGCGGCACCGAATCACTGGCTTGGCTTGAACTGGCAGATCAGCCTCACCACCGGCTGGGGGATCGCTGGTTTGAACATGGCACACGCCATGGAACGCGACGGGCGTTTCAAGGCCGTACCCTTGTATCCCATCGCGCAACTCAAATCCGTTCAGGAGGAGAACACGGATTTTTTGGGCAAGTTGCGCCGACGCGAGCGGGAGGTGGTCAGGTTGACCCAAGACTGCGAGGAGGGGCGGTTACATTGTGATTTTCCCGTGATCCATTCCCTCGGGAATTTTTTTCATAAGAACGGTTTTAAAGAGAAGGTGAAGACCCGGCCTGATCAAATTGAGTGTCTGGGCACTTCCGATTACTCGATCATTTTTTTTGAAGACAACTCGCCGAACGAACATACCACCGAGAATGCCCGGCAGTTTGAAATCATTTTCGGGGGGTCGAGTTGGAACACCCGCGTGCTCCGAGAGCACGGCCTAGCCAACATGGACACATTTCTTCAGGGCGTTGACCTCGAGTTGTTTGCTCCCGCGAGGAAACTGGACGACGAGAAGTTTGTCATTTTTTCGGGAGGTAAACTTGAGTACCGTAAAGGTCAGGATATCGTGTTGGCCGCATTCCGTGAATTTGCCAAAACGCATCCGGATGCGGTCCTCGCGGTTGCGTGGAACAATCCATGGCCGAAATCCATGGCTGATATTGTGCGGAGTGGCTTGGTCGAGGGTGTGCCTGAGAAAACAAGCGATGGGACACAGGGTTTCTCGGAGTGGGCGGGGGTAAACGGCATTTCACCAGAACAATTTCACGATTCCGGTCTGGTACCCAATCACCTGATGCCCAAGCTGTTCTCGCAGGTGGATGTGGCGGTCTTCCCAAACCGCTGCGAGGGCGGCACAAATTTGGTCGCGATGGAGGCCATGGCCAGCGGTATTCCATGTATTCTCTCTGCTAATACGGGCCACCTTGACCTGATTCAGGATGATAACTGTTATCCACTACACCAGCAGGGGGCGGTCATGCCCACAGCCGATTTCGCTGGCACGCGAGACTGGGGTGAGTCGGACGTTGCCGAGGTGGTGGAATGCTTTGAGCGGGTTTACACTGATCGCACCGAAGCGCGGCGGCGTGGTGAACAGGCGACCAAGTTCATGCAGGATTGGTCATGGGAGAAACGGACAAGTTATCTGATTGATCGAATTACGCAATGACCGGTGAGTTTCAATGAACAATGCGTTTAATTTTCAAACCCGGAGTGATTTCCCGGTATTTTTGAATAAGTGCGGTTTGATTGGAACAGGCGTCGAGGTTGGTGTTCAAGAAGGTATCTTCTCCGAACACATTTTAAATCATTGGAAAGGCTCAACACTTTTCTCGATTGATGCCTGGCAAAACTTTGATGCTTCCGAATATATCGACATTGCTAACCGAGCAGATGATCAACAAATTTGCCTTTATGCTAATACTACACTCCGGTTGCGACCCTTTGGTGAGCGTTCGATCGTTTGGCGCATGACCTCCGAACAGGCTGCCTCGGTCATGTCCGACAATACATTGGATTTCTGTTATATCGATGCGGATCACCGCTATGAAGCTGCCAAACAAGACATCGATTTGTGGCTTCCTAAAGTGAAGTCTGGGGGGATTATATGCGGCCACGATTACGTGTCGGATGGCAATCTTTACAACAAGGCGGACGGGTCATTGATCGGCTTGTTCGGTGTGCAAAGAGCGGTGAAGGAATTTGCGATTCGCCATAATTGTGATGTTCATGTGACTGAGTCGGAAAGTTGGCCATCTTGGTTTGCCTTCAAACCGTGATTTCTCCCACCGCTTGACCTTGCCATTTTGGCTGCTGCCGGTGAGCATCCGCCCCGGTTGGACCCGAGGACATGACGGCGTTGATTTCCCCGGAATTGTTGAATAGGCTTGAGCAGTTGCAACTGCTCGCGCGTCGCCGTTCCAAAAGCACTGCCAAGGGTGAGCGGCGTAGTGGCGCTCAAGGCCAGTCGGTCGAGTTTGCCGATTACAGAAATTACGTTCCCGGAGACGACCTGCGCCGGATCGACTGGAACATCTACGGTCGGCTCGACCGGCTTTTCCTCAAGCTCTACGAGGAGGAGCGTGAGCTGCCGGTCACAATTTTTCTCGACGCGAGCGAGTCAATGTCGTTTGGCCAGATGCCCAAGTTCGATTTTGGCCGCCAGGTCGCCGCCGCCGTCGGCTACGTGGCGTTGTGCGGTTTCGACCGCGTCACAGTTGAGCCGTTTCCTCTGGGCGACGACCAGGCAGCCCTCGCCGGCGAGTTGAGGTGGGTGCGCGGTCGCAGGTCGTCATTCCGTTTTTTTGAAAATCTAGCCAGACTCAAGGCTGGCGGCGTGGTCGACTTTAATCAGGCGCTGCGGCGCGGCGCGATGAAGCATCGCTCGCCCGGCGTGTCGATTGTCCTCAGCGATTTTCTCGACCCGGCCGGGTACGAGGAGGGACTCAAGTCGCTCGCCCATCGCGGCTCGGAGATTCACGCTGTGCAAATCCTCTCGCCGGAGGAACTCGAGCCAACGGCCTACGGCGACCTGAAGGTGATCGACTCCGAGAGCGGCGCCGAGCAGGAGGTCACCTTTGGAAAATACCGCCTCAAGGCTTACCGCGACACGGTGCAGAACTACTGCCAACGGCTGCAGGAGTTTTGCCGCGCGCGCGGCATGCGTTACGAACTGGCTCGCTCCGACATGGTGATTGATGACCTGCTGCTCAAGGCCATGCGAACCGGGGGCATGTGGCGATGAATTTTCTCACACCCGAGTCGCTCGCGTTCGCGGCCACGCTGCCGGTCGTCGTAATTTTTTATCTGCTCAAGCGCCGGCGGGTCGCGCGGCTGGTTTCGAGCACCATTCTGTGGCAGCGCTTCCTCAACGAGACGCAGGCCAGTTCGCCATTTCAGAAACTGCGTCACAACTGGCTGCTCATCATCCAGCTCATCCTGCTGGTGCTCGCCGTGTTCGCGCTGACTCGTCCGTACTTCGCCGGTAAACTGGAGGGCGGCCGGTTCATTGTCGCCATTCTCGACGTGTCTGCGTCGATGCAGGCGACCGATGTTTCGCCCAGTCGACTTGGCCAGGCAAAGGCCGCCCTGGCCAAACTCATCGACTCGATGTACGACAACGACCGCATGGTGCTGCTACTCGCGGGCGCGGTGACCGAGGTGCGCCAGTCGCCGACGAGTTCCAAGCCGGCATTGCGATCCGCGCTTGGCCAAGTGCGGGCGACCGACTCGCCGACTCGCCTGCTCGACGCGATCAAGCTAGCCCAAAACCTGACGCGAAACCGGGTCAAGGCCGAGGTTCATTTGTTCAGCGATGGCGCATCCCCGGATCTGGACGATTTCGAGTTGCAGGACTTGGACCTGGCCTACCACCGTGTAGGCGAGGGTGGCGATAATCTCGGCATCGTGTCGCTTGAGGTGCGGCCGCACCCGGAACAGCCCGGGCAGCAGGCGGTGTTCGCGACCGTGGCGAACGCCTCGACCAACCCGCTCGTGAGCGATGTTTCGCTGTTTTTCGGCGAGCGGCTCGTCGGCAACCGGCGCGTGAGCGTCAGCGCGACCAACACGGCGTCGCTTGTTTTTGTCGCCAGTTACGGCACAAACGGTGTTTTCCGGTTGCTGCTCAAAAACAATGATGCGCTCGCCGTGGACAACACCGCCACGGCGCTTAGCCTGGCCCGGCGCGACACTCAAGCGTTGCTGGTGACGAAGGGCAATCAATTCCTCGAGCGAGCGCTGCGGAGCGTGCCCAAGCTCAACCTTGCCGTTGCTCCCAACCTCGCCGACCCCGCGCCGCCGGTTGATTTCGTTGTGTTGGACGGCGTCGCGCCGACCACTTGGCCAAGCGGCAACGTGCTGGCGATCCACACGCAATCGACGAATTGGTTTCGTCCAAGCGGCCCGATCGACGGGCCCCTGATCGTGGACTGGAAGAGCAGCCATCCGCTGCTGCGCTACGTCAATTTTGATAACGTGCAGGTGGCCAAGTCGCTTGCCGCCAAGCTGCCCGCATGGTTTGCGCCGCTCGTCGAGTCGCCGTCCGCGCCACTCGTGGCCGCTGGCGAAAACGATGGCCAACGCGCCGTCTGGATCGGTTTCAATCCGCTCGACAGCACTTGGCCGCTGCGGGTTTCGTTTCCAATTTTCGTCGCTAATGCGGCTGCTTGGCTTAACCCTGCCGCCCGCACCGGCATCCTTGTTGGTGAGCCGTTTCACGTGCGCTTGGGCAACACAGAAACGCCGGTAACCATCCAGCTGCCGGACGGCTCAACGCGGGAAACCAAGACCACCGCGAGCGGCGAGCTGGTCTTCGGCGAAACAGGACAGCAGGGCGTTTACACAGCGTCATTTGGCACGAACACGCTTCGGTTCTGCGTGAACCTGCTCGACCGGGACGAGAGCCGCATTCGCTCGCGCGAGTCGTTGCAGATGGGCGAGTACGGAACGGTCGAGGCGTCCGTGGCGGTGAGCGCCGACAAGGAGGCATGGCGCTGGTTCGCGATGCTGTGCCTCGTCTTCGTCCTGTTCGAATGGTGGTTTTACCATCGCCGCACCGCATGATCGACAAGCTGCAAATGATCTGTTTCATCAGTGTTGCATTGCTCGCGGGTTGTTCTTCCGGTGGGGACTCGGTCACGGTTTACACCTCGCAGGATCAGGTCTACGCCGAGCCGATTTTGCAGCGGTTCGAGCGGGAGACTGGCGTTCGTGTGCGCGCTGTTTACGACAGCGAGGCCGTCAAGACGGTGGGGCTGGTCAACCGTTTGATCGCCGAGAAAAACCATCCGCGCTGCGATCTGTTCTGGAACAATGAGGCATTTCGCATGCATCAACTTGCCGCGCGCGGTGTGCTTGCCGCCAACTCACCGATTGAGACGTTTGGCGCTCGGACGCGGCAGTGGGTGTGGAACACGAACCGTCTCAGTCGCGCTGAGTTGCCGACGAGCCTGGCCTCACTAACCAACGTGCAGTGGCGTGGTCGTGTGGCTATTGCCCTGCCGTTGTTTGGGACGACAGCAACGCATTTTCAGGTGCTGCGCCAGCGCTGGGGCAAAGCGCGGTGGCAGGCGTGGTGCCGCGCTTTGCTGGCCAACGGCGTGATGGCGGTCGACGGCAATTCGGTCGTCGTGCAACTCGTTGGCCGCGGCGAGGTTGTGCTTGGCCTAACCGACTCCGACGATGTGCGCGCCGGGTTTCGCAACGGCCTGCCGATTGCCGGTCAGCCGCTTGGCATAGATGGCATGGTCATCGGCAACACTCTGGGCCACATTCGTGGTGCACCGAGACCCGATTTGGGCAGGCGCTTGGCCAAGTTTCTGCAATTGCCGGTGGTCCGGACCGCGCTTGCTGAGGCCGGCGCGATCGATCCCGGCGAAACGCCTCCGTCTGGCGAGATCGCTTGGCCAAGTATGGTCAAGGAGAACGCGCAGGCCGTGAACGACCTGCAATCCATCTTCCTCGACTGACATGGGTTGGGGATTGCTGTTCAATAGTCTGGCGTTGGCCGTGCCGGTGGCGCTGGCTGCGGTTGCGGTGGGGTGGCTTGTTGCGTTGTTCATCGCCTCTTCACATGGTTGGATGCGGTATATTGTGCTGTCTGGGGCAGTCGTCGCGCTGGCGTTGCCGCCGTTCCTGGTTGTCAATACTTGGCTTGGCCTGTTGGGAAACGTCGGCGTCCTGAAGCCTTCGCTGCCGTTCGACATCTATACGCACGGCGGTGCGGCGTGGGTGCTGGCGCTGATGCTTTGGCCGTTGCCGTGCCTGCTTTGCCTTGGCGCGTTCAAGCGGCTCACGGCAGAGATGCTCGATGCCGAGCCGGGTTTGTGGGGTGGGGCGCTTGTGCGCGGGTTGTTGCTGCCGATGACGCTGCCGGCGGCGTGGCAGTCCGGGTTGGTCGTGTTCGCGCTGGCGTTCAGCAATATCGCGGTCCCGGCGATCCTGCAGGTGAAGGTGTTCCCGGCGCAGTTCTGGGTGCAGTTCAGTACGAGCTACGACTTCGCACTAGCATGGCGGTATGGCTGGGTGCTGGCGGTGCTGCCGCTGGGGTTGTTGCTGCTGCTACGCGGTCGCCCGGTCGCTTGGCCGTGGGAGAGTTCGGGCGTGTCGGGGGAGGTGTTGCGCGGTCGGCTTGGCCAAGCGCTGCTTGTATCGGTGACGGCTGTCGCCGGCTTGGCCGTTGGATTGTCGGTGCTGCTGCCGCTTGGCCATTTGCTGACCGACCCGCGGACGTGGACGGATATTTGGAACACGCTCCGGGCCGGGAAGCAGGCGGTTTGGAGTTCGTTTTGGTTCTCGGCGGCGACAGCGACGCTGGTCTCTTCGCTTGGCCTTGCGGTGGTCCGCTGGCCTGGCCTCCGGCTTACATGGCTGCTTTTCTTTCTGCCAGGCGTGCTGCTGGGGGTGGTGCTGATTTTCCTGCTGAACCGGCCCGGCTTGGGCTGGATTTACGGCGGGCCGGGCATCGTGCTGTTGGCGCTTGGCCTGCGGTACTTCGCACTCGGTTGGGAGGGGACACGCCTGGCCAAGGCTTCGATGGATGCCGACCTTCAAATCGTCACCGACCTCGCCGGGCTGCCGTGGTGGCAGCGTTGGCGGCACCTGTTTTTGCCTCAGGCTGGCCCGGCGTTGGCGGCGGTGTGGTATGTGGTTTATCTGCTGTGCCTGTGGGACACGGAGACGGTGGTGCTCGTCGTGCCGCCGGGCGGCGAGACCTTGGCGTTGCGGGTATTCAACCTGCTGCACTACGGCCACCACGCTCAGGTGAATGCTCTCTGCCTAGTCCTGCTATTGCTGGCCGTACTGCCGTTGATCGCTTGGGCTTTGTTTCGTTTGCTAAAAAAACCGGCCCACGTTTGAGCGGGCCGGTTACAGAAACTTGATAGCTCAGTTTATTTGGTGGCGATGCAGTAGAGGTGTTCTTTGCCACGGAGGAATAGCTGGTTGCCGACGACGGCGGGAGAGCAGTCGAACTTGTCGTCCAGTTCGTTGGTCGCCAGTAACTCCAGCTTGGCGCTGTCCTTGAGCACGGAGACGGTGCCGTTTCGGCCTGCGATGTAGACCCTCCCACCGGCGCTCACCGGCGAAGCATAAACTCCGCTGATGCCGTCAAGCCGCTCGCCTTCGACCAGCAGTTTGCCGGTCTTGGCGTCGCGCACCGAGAGGATGCCGTTGTTGCCGCCGAGGTACCAGATTCGGCCGTTGCTCAGGAGAGGCGACGGGACGTACGGCGTGCCCCGGTTTCCGGTCCAGGCGACGGAGTTGCTTTCGGTCAGATCGCCGCTGCCACCCAGTTTGATTGCCGCCACGTGCGCGCCGCGAAAGCCGCTCATCGCGTAGGCAAATGCTTCATCCACGACAACAGAGGGGATGCAATTGGCGGTTTGCCCGCTGCATTGCCAAAGCAGTTTGCCGTCGCTGAGCCGGTAACTGCGGACGGCGCGGGAGCCGTTGACAATTACCTGAGTGACCCCGTCGTGCGTGGTGACGACCGGTGTGCACCAGCCGCTGGCCTCGTTGCGATCCTGTTTCCACTTCAACTTACCGGTTTTTTTGTCGAGCGCGTAGATGGCCGAGTCGCCCTCGTGATCCCACAGTAGCACGACTGTGTCGCCGTGCAGGGCGGGGGAGGTGCCTTCGCCGAAACTGTTGCGGGTGCGCATGTCGCCGAAATCCTTTTTCCATTGCAGCTTGCCCTTCATGTCGTAGCAGAACAGACCGCGTGAGCCGAAGTTGACGATGATGTGCTCGCCGTCGGTCACCGGCGATCCGGAGGCATAGCCGTGGTCGCGGTGATGCCCCTCGTGCGGCACGGCGGTCGTGGCGACGGAGCGCCAGTTCTCCTTGCCGGTGTTGCGGTCGAGGGAAAGGAGCACGAAACGATACTCCTCGGTCGGCTTGCCGCCTCCACCAAAGCCGCCGCGCCCGCGGCTGGAGCGCCCGCTGCGCCGGCTGCGTTCACCACCGCGCTCGCCTCCGAATTGCCGGCGCATCTCCGCACGCAGTGCGTCGCGCTCGGCATCGTTCAACTCGCCATCACCATCCTTGTCGAAGCGCTTGAGAAACTCCTCCCTGTTGAACCCGCCACCGCCAAAGCCGGATTGGCTGCCGCGTTCACGGTTGCGTTCGCCTTCGCGCGAGCCACGCTCGCTGCGTCCACGTCCCTCTGGCTGTTCGCTGCTTGGGCGCCTCCGTTCGCCTGCTTGGCTGCGTTCGCGCGATTCGCCGCCCGCCTCTGCCTCCACTTTTTTGCCGGTTTTTTCGGCTGTGAGGACGAAAAGCTGATCCCCCCAGATCACCGGAGTCGAGTTGCCGGAGCCGGGCACCTTGATTTTCCATTGGACATTTTTTTCCTCAGAAAACTGTTTCGGTGGATTGCCGCCGGGGGCGACGCCGTTGGCATTGGGGCCGCGCCAAGCCGGCCAATTTTCCGCGGTGACGGTGCCGGCCAGTGCCCATGCCAGGCCAGCTAGGCTGCCCAGCCCAAGTTTGGAGAGGGGTGTGGATTTCATAATTCTACGTCGAACATGGTGTTAGACTGGCCAAGCGGCGAAAGGTTTCAATTATTTTTTTCAGGATCAACGCATTTTGGCCGAGCGGGGTATGGCTTGTGCGGTCCGGGCTCTGCACTCACTATGTCGCCGTGAACATTCACTGGATCGACGCGACGCTGCTCTGCGGCTACCTGCTAGGTATGGTCGCGTTCGGGATGTGGATGGGACGGGGCACCCGCAGTTCGGCGGAGTTCATGGTCGGGGGGCGCAGTTTGCCGTGGTGGGCCGTGCTGTGTTCGATCGTCGCGACGGAGACGAGCACGATCACTTTCCTCAGTGTGCCCGGTTTGGCCTATACCGGGGACTTGGCCTTTCTGCAACTGCCTCTTGGCTACATACTCGGCCGGTGGATCGTGTCTTCAATTTTGCTGCCGCGCTACTTCTCTGGCGAGTTGTTCACGGCGTACGAGCTCCTCGACAGGCATTTCGGCAGCATCGTGAAGCGAGTCGCAAGCCTGTTGTTCATCATCACGCGCACTCTCGGTGATGGCTTCCGGTTATTCCTCGGCGCGATCGTGTTGCAGCATGTCGCCGATATAAACATGAACACGGCGATCATCGCCCTCGGTGTGGCGACCATCGTTTACACGTTCGCCGGCGGCATCCGCGCGGTGATCTGGACCGACTTTATCCAGTTCGTGGTATACATGGTGGGTGCCGCGATTGCATTCTGGATCCTGCTCGGTTCGATTGACGGTGGCTGGGGGAGGGTCACCGACTTGGCCCATGCCGCGCCGGATGGGGACAAGCTGCGGATTTTTCACTTCAATTTCGACCTGACTGGAAACTACCTGTTTTGGGCGGGCTTGATCGGCGGTGGCGTGCTGGCGATTGGTACTCACGGTGTCGATCAGTTGATGGTGCAGCGTTATTTGAGCGCGCGTAGCCAGGGAGAAGCGGCGCTGGCGTTGCGGCTGAGCGGGTTTGTTGTACTGCTGCAGTTCGCGTTTTTTCTGCTGATCGGCACCGCGCTCTTTGCCTATTATACCCAGAACCCGTCGGCGGAGTCGTTTGCCAAGAGCGACCGCGTGTTTGCGACGTTCATCGTTGAAAAGATGCCGGTCGGCGTACTGGGCATTGTGCTCGGAGCGTTGTTTTCGGCGGCGATGTCAACGTTGTCGAGTTCGCTTAACTCCAGCGCCACGGTGCTGGTTAACGACATTCTCACAATCAACAAAGACAGCGACCGTTTGCGCTTGGCCAAGTGGCTAACGGTCGCGTTCGGCATTGCGCAGATCGTCGTTGGCATCTCCGGGCAATGGCTCGAATCGTCGGTGATCGGCAGCGTGCTGGCCATTCAAAGTTTCACGACTGGAATCATCCTCGGGGTCTTCGCCCTCGGCTTGGCCAATGGCAAGGTTGGCACTAACTCGGCGCTCTTTGGTTTGGTCTTTGGTTTGATGGTCATGACTGTGATTAAGTTCGGCACGCCCCTGGCTTGGCCGTGGTTCGCCTTGGTCGGCTCGACCATGACCTTTTGTATGGGCTGGGTGCACAACACGCTGTTTAACAGCGCGACGAATACCTGATCGATGACTGAGTTTCGTTCCGGCCTCGAGGTTTGTGCTGCCAATCTTCCGGAGGTTCTGCGCGGCGCCCGGTTCGGGCTGGTGATGAACCAGGCGTCGATCGACTCCGGCTTCCGTACCGCCGATGAAATCCTCGGCGAAAGTTTGCCGGGGCAGTTGGCGGCGTTGTTCGGGCCGCAGCACGGCCTGTGTTCCGAGCAGCAGGACAATATGATCGAGACGCCGCACATGCTCGATCCGCTGCGGAAGATCCCGGTGCACAGCCTCTACGCCGACGTGCGGAAACCGACCCAAGCGATGCTCGACGGGCTCGACGTTTTGGTCGTCGACCTGCAGGACGTCGGCACGCGGGTCTACACCTACCTCTGGACGCTTAGCCTTTGTCTGGAGGCGGCGGCGGAAAAGGGCATTGCTGTCGTCGTGTTCGACCGGCCCAATCCACTTGGTGGCGATATCATTGAGGGGCCGATACTGAATTCGGAGTTCGCCAGCTTCGTCGGCCGTGTGCCGATGCCAATGCGACACGGGCTAACGCTGGCCGAAGCCGCGAGGTACATCAATCGGGAATGCGGCATCGGTGCTGATCTCCACTGGTTGCCGATGGAGGGCTATCGCCGCGGCTCGCACTGGCCTGAGCATGGCCGGCCGTGGATTCCGCCATCGCCGAACTTGCCCCGTTTTGAAGGTGCGTTGCTCTATCCAGGACAAGTCCTGCTCGAGGGCACAATGCTGTCTGAGGGCCGCGGCACGACGACGCCGTTTGAGCTTTGCGGCGCTCCATACATTGATTCTGCGGTGCTCCTGAACGAGCTCAAGGAATTCGAGTTCGAGGGGCTGACCACGCGTCCGTACCGCTTCGAGCCGGCCTTTCAAAAGTTTGCGCAACAATCTTGCGGCGGACTGTTTCTGCACCCAAAAAATCACCAGACTTTGCGCTCCTATCGATTCACCGTGGCGATGATCGGCTGCATTGCCAGGCTCTGGCCGAAGCAGTTCGCTTGGCGGCAGCCGCCGTACGAATACGAGACCGAGAAGCTGCCGATCGACATCCTCTCCGGCGGCACGGCCCTGCGTGAGGCGATCGACGCGGGGCTGACGCCGGAATCGCTCGAGCGCGTTACCGCTATCGATGACGCGCAATGGGAAAGCTTGGTTCGCCCCGACCGCCTTTACGAGTAAGCGCCCGTCTGCGGGCCAACCGCGCGCTCTTTTCAACCGGCTCGTTGGCGGTTAAACTGCGGACGCATGACCGTCGAGGAGCACTTGGCCAACGGGGAGCTTCGCTACATCGATCGCCGAGACGGGGAGGTGAAGACTGAAGCCATCTACGGCGAGCGGCCGTTGCGCTGGGTTTACGGCAATCCGCTTGGCCGGCTGGCCCAGTGGCTGCTCATTCGCAGATGGATCGTCTCTGCATGGTACGGCCGCCGGATGGGCACAGTCAAAAGTTCACTCCGCATCCGGCCGTTCATCGAGCAGTACGGGCTGGACGAGAGTGAGTTCGCCGAGCCGGTGGACGAATACAACACGTTCAACGAGTTTTTCTATCGCAAACTCAAGCCCGGCGCGCGGCCGGTCGATGCCGCCGCCGGTTCGGTGGTGTTCCCGGCGGACGGGCGTCACTTGGCGTTTGTCGACATCTCCGCCAAGACCGATTTTTTCGTCAAGAGCCAGTCGTTCGACCTCGCGCGGTTCCTCGGGGATGAAGGCTTGGCCAAGCGCTACGATGGGGGCTCGATGCTGCTTTCGCGGCTTTGTCCGGTGGACTATCACCGGTTTCATTTCCCGTGCGCGGGCGAGGCCGGTATTCCGCGCTTGATCAACGGCTGGCTCTACTCGGTCAACCCGATCGCGATCGTCACGCGGCCGTCGATTTTTTGGGAGAACAAGCGAGTGGTGACATCGATCGAGTCGCCTGTGCTGGGCCAGGTGCAGTTCGTCGAGATTGGCGCAACCATGGTCGGCGGCATCCGGCAGACCTACATGCCCGGCGAGGCGGTGGCCAAGGGCGACGAGAAGGGCTACTTTGCCTTCGGCGGTTCCAGCGTCGTTGTGCTGTTCGAAAAAGGTCGGGTTGAATTCGACGCCGACCTGTTGGAAAACACTGCCAACGGTCTAGAGACCTACGCCTGTGTCGGTGAGCGCATGGCTCAGGCGCTTGGCCAAGATTGAGAGGGAATGTTCGGAAGACTCCTCATCCTGTTCATCACAATTCCGCTGGTGGAATTGTACCTATTGGCTGTTGTCGGTAGTCGTGTGGGGTTGCCCGCCACGCTGATGCTCGTGATCCTCACTGGCGCTTGGGGGGCGTACTTGGCCAAGAGCCAAGGCTACTCGATCCTCGCACGGATACAGGCCGAGACGGCTGCCGGCCGGGTGCCGACGGCGGAGTTGATCGACGGGCTGCTGGTGTTGATCGGCGGCATCGTGCTATTGACACCTGGACTGCTGACCGACCTGGCTGGCTTCGCCCTGATGGTGCCGGGCTTCCGCGCCCTCATCCGAGAGAGAGTCAAAAAGAAATTCGTCGCACAGGTCGGCAATTTTCGGGCATCTGGACCCGCAGGCACGGGCACCCGGCCCAATGACGATGACGTTATTGACGTCTGACGCTTTACTCTGCGGTTATTCCTTCTTTTTTAAGTGGAATGAGTCAGGTCCGCTCGGTTTGGCCAGGCGGTTAATTTTTTTCGGCGGCTTTCTTGGCACGCTGCTCCGCGAAGAACTTGCGCAGGACGGTGACGCATTGCTGTTCGCCGACGCCTGCGGTGATGGTGCAGTGGTGGTTGAGGCCGTCGTGCTGCAACAGGTTCATCGCGCCGCCGCCGGCTCCACCCTTGGGGTCGGGTGCGCCGAAGACCACCCGGTCGAGCCTGCAATGTACCATTGCCCCGGCGCACATTGGGCATGGCTCCTTGGTGACGAACAGCGTGCAACCGTTAAGCCGCCAGTTGCCGAGTGCCTCCTCCGCGGCGGTGAGTGCGAGCATCTCGGCATGCGCGGTGGCGTCTTTGAGCAGTTCCACCTGGTTGAATGCCCGGGCGATGATCCGGCCTTCATGCACGATCACCGCGCCGATCGGCACCTCTTCTGCGTCCCATGCCTTCATGGCCTGCCGCAGGGCTTCGCCCATAAAGTAATCGTCGCTGCTTAGATCGATGATTGGTTCGTCAGACATGGATTGATTCTTCTGTTGTCCACTCGAAGGCATCACCTGCGAGGCAGTGGCAATGCCCGGAGAAGAAGCCACCGCGGTGCTGCTGGAACAGCGGCCAAAGTTGTTCGCGATCGGTGCGCGGCACATCGAGATTCGCCATTTCAGTGTTGTTAAAAAAACCGAATCGTCCCTCTCGGCAGGGCGGCGGCAGTTTGGCCAAGCGCGGCAGTACCTCGAACAGAAACATGTACCAGTGTGTGCTGCCTTCGTAGCCGTCTTCACTGATGAGGCCAGTGAGGTGAAGGTGGTCTGGGCGGAGGATAAGCCCCATCTCCTCCTGAGCCTCGCGGCAGGCGCAGGCGTACGGCGACTCACCGTGGTCGGCGTGTACCTTACCGCCAGGCGGACTCCATTTGCCAAGGTTGGGTTCCTGCGCGCGCTCGAGCAGTAGCAACCGGTCGGCGGCATCGAAGCAGTAGAGCAGGGTGGCGATCTTGTGAGGCAGCACCATTGGCGGCGACTCTGCCGCGAAACCGTCCAAGGTGGCAACAGGCAATGGTTTTTTGAAAGGATTCAGGGATGGATTTTAGTCACGGCCGGGTGTTAGCTTGGCCGCCTTCGCGCCACGGCGCATTCCTGATGGGGCAAAACAAGAGAGAACGAGTGAAGCGGTCCAGCCGTCCAAAGCCGGTTGCTGCGCGGCCGGTTGCGTCTGACCCGATGCCGGCTTGGCTGAAGACGGACAAGGCACTCGCTGCCGGGGAGTCGTTCTTCCGGCCTGTGGATTGGCTGGCATTTGGCATTACCACGCTGGTGACGCTGCTTGGCTATTGTCTCACGATTTCGCCGGACCTGACGTTGGAGGACTGCGGCGAGTTGGCAGTTGGCTCGATGTATGCAGGTGTGCCGCATCCGCCCGGCTACCCGGTCTGGACACTGTACACATGGCTGTTCACTAAGCTGGTGCCAATCTCAAACATCGCGTTTCGCGTGGCGTTGTCTTCGGCTTTCGCAGCGGCATTGTCGAGCGGTTTGCTGGCGCTGCTGACCTGCCGTGCTTCAGCGCGAATCATTGAGAGCATTGAGTGGCTTGGTGGTGTGGAGGAGCGCTTGACCAAGCGCATCACGCTCGTGGGCGGCTGCGTGGCGGGATTGATGCTCGGCTTCAGCGGGTTCATGTGGAGTCAGGCGGTGATCGTGGAGGTTTACACGTTAAGTGTGCTCTCGTTGATGGGCGTGTTGTGTTGTCTGTACCGCTGGACGCAGGACACGGCGCGAATGCGTTACTTGTACTGGACGTTTTTCTGGTTTGGCATCTGCCTGTGCAACCACCAGACGTTGATCGTTGCGGCGATGGGAATCGAGACGGTGATCCTGTTCGCGCACCCGCGGCTGGGGCGAAATTTTTTCACCATCAACGCGCTGGTTTACCTACTGGTGTTGGTGGGGATGGCGGTTGGTGCGACCGAGTTGTTCAGTGGGAATGCACCGATGCAGGTGCTTTTTCATATGCTCGGCGTAAGCTTTATTGCCGTGGCGGGGTTGATGTGGCTGGTAACAATGGCACAGGATGGAGGGAGGGGCGGCTTCAATCCGGTTCGAGAACTACGCGACGGGCTAAAGGTTATTTGGAGCGGCTTGGCCTACGCTGGGGGAGCGGCGTTTTACCTGTTCATGCCCTTGGCCTCGATGACCAATCCTCCGATCAACTGGGGATACCCAAGGACTTGGCTTGGCTTCATGCATGCGTTTACCCGTGGTCAATATCAGCAGACCAATCCGACGACTGATTTTTTCCAGTTCCTTGGGCAGATTAAGATGTATATCGAAGGGGCAGCGGACGAATTCGGTGTTTTTATGCTTCTGGCGATTCTGCCGTTTGCGTTGCTGTTGAAGATGAAAAATCGGGAGCGTGGCTGGATGATCGGATCGTTTGCCATTTACATTTGCCTGGCTGGGTTGCTTATGATTCTACTCAACCCGACACCGGACAAGCACGGACGCGACATGACGCGGGTGTTTTTTGCGGCGTCACACGTGCTGCTCGCAATGTGGATCGGTTTTGGATTGACGCTTTTTTGTGCGCTAGTGGTGCGGCGGTATATTGAAACACGAATATGGCTTGGTATTGGGCTTGTCGTGGCCGCTGCCTTTGCGATGGTTGCTTGGTCCACTGAATTGGCCGAGACCCAGTTTTTCTTGAATCACTGGACGCGTGGTTTTGCGTTTTGTTTAATGGTGTTTCTGACTGCGCTATTCTTGGTCCACCGTGATGCGGGAGGAAAGGATCGGGGCCAACCATTATCGCCGATACTCGTGCTGGTCTTGCTGGCGCTGTTGCCGGCGTGGTCGGTTTTGTCGCACTGGGGGAAGAATGAGCAGCGCGGGCATCTGTTTGGTTTTTGGTACGGGCACGATATGTTCGCGCCGCCATACACGGAGGCGGATGGTAGTCCGATTTATCCGGAGATGTCGGAGAACGCTATCCTGTTCGGTGGCACCGATCCCGGCCGATTCAACCCGACCTACATGATTTTTGCCGAGAGCTTCACCGACCCGGTCAAGCGGCGCGATCCAGAATTCGACCGCCGCGATGTGGCGCTGATTACGCAAAATGCGCTCGCTGACAGCACTTATCTCGATACCGTTCGAGCTCACTATCAGCGCAGTCAACAGATCGACTGGAACCTAGCCGATCCAACTTATCTGCCATTTGCATCGGGTGCATTGGGCACTAACTTCCTATTTGGTCTTTCCGGTGCCGTTGACAAGTGGATGATTGGCATGGGAGCGGACTGGGAGGTGGAACGTCGCACGAGGGGTTCCTATTTTGAGCCGGAACAAATTGTGAAACCAAGCGCTTTGGCCAGGCGCATCGTGCAAGAGGATGATTTAGCACGGTTCATTCTTGGGAAGCTTTCTGATAAGGGCAGGGAGGCCTGTGCCAACCCGCCTTCTGACGACACACTCCGCGAAATTCTGGCGAGCGAATTCAATGCAATCGTTGATGGTGAGCCGGTTTGGGATGAAGCCGCGTTTGTTGGGGTCGAGTTTTCGAATACAACACTCGCGTTACGTGAGCAAGTTACCGCGCTTGGTCAGGCGCAGCCAAGGCGAGTCGAGGAGAACGGCCGCTACATCCGCTGGAGACAGGCTCGAGTGCGGTTGAACCGGCGGTTGATTGACGAGTTGCTGGCCGACTTTGTTGCGCCAGGCCAAGCGGGGTTATATCCCGACCTAGAACTGAATTCTCCGACCCAACTCGAGGCGGAGATGGCTTTTGCGGAATATTTGCAGGAGGCAGATGCTCGCGAGAAAGCGGGCGCGCTGAAGCCGGGCGAGATTGTCAACCGAATTGGCGATCGTGTGTCCGTGGCCGGGCAGGTTTCGGTTATGCAGATCAACTCCAAGCTGGCCAAGCTTTTGTTCGATAAAAATCCGGAACGTGACTTTTTCATTGAGGTCAGCTTTCCGTTGGAGTGGATGTATCCGCACCTCACGCCTTATGGGATCATTCTGAAACTTAATCGTGAGGAGATTCCGGAAATCACGGATGAGATGATGCGGAAGGATCGCTTGTTCTGGGCGAATTATCAGGAACGACTTACCGGTAACTGGATTACTGATGACACATCTGTCAAGGAGATCGGCGACTGGGCCGTCAAGACATACCAGCGAAAGAATCTCAATGGTTATACCGGTGATCCCGCTTTCGTCCGTGACGAACCGGCGCAGAAGTCCTTCAGCAAGCTGCGCACGTCGATCGCTGACATCTATCGCTGGCGCATCAACAACTACAAGCTTGCCATTACGAAGGAGGCTGATGCGGCTAAGCGAGACGAGATGAAACAAAAGCAGGATCGGATGACTCGCGAATATGTCTTTGCCCTCAAGCAGGCCTGGGCGTTCTGCCCGTATAGTCCGGAGGTGCTGTCGCACTTTACCCAGTTGCTGCTCTCGCTGGGGTATGATGAATTCAGGGCGGGTGACAAGGCGACGGCGACGGCCCGGCGCGACGACGCCATCCACTTGGTCACCACCTACGAGCGGTTTGATCCCGAAAGCCCCATGCTCAGGCACCTGATCCGTGGTATTCATGAATTTAACGGCGTACTCGATGGCAAGCCGCCGGCTGCCGAAAAGGGGCTGGGGCTGAGTGACCCGGAGATCCAGCAGATTCAGCAGCAACTCGTCGGGCTGCAACAGCGGCACGCGGCAAATCCCGACGACCCCAAGGTGACACTTGAGTTGGCCACGATCTACCTGCGATTGAAGCAGAACGATCAGGCGCTCAAGCTAATCGATGCGCTGGTGCAGCAGCCTGGGCTCGAGATCAGCACCCGTTTTACCATCGGGTCGGTCTATCAAAACTTGGGCCAGGGCACGAAGGCCGAGCAGCAAAACAAGATCGCCCGTGATGAACTTCGTCAGCTTGAGATCCAGCTGGCTGCCGAGCCGGCCAATTTCGAGCTCGCGCTGGATCTGGCGACCACGCATGTGCAGCTTGGCCAAGCGCAAAGGGGTGTCGGTGTGCTGGCAAAAGTTATTGAGCAGCCGACGATTAATACGACCAACTTGTTGATGGCTGCTCAGTTTTTTAATCAGCTCGGTAGTCAGAAACAACTTGAGGCATCGTTGGTCGTGTTGACTCGCAAAATGCCGGATAGCCCCGAGGGCTGGTATGACCTTGCGGCGGTCCAGGCGTCCCAGCGAGATCGGACGGCGGATTCGTGGGCCACATTGGCCAAGGCGCTCGCGCTTGACAGGCAGCGCCGTGCTAGCAACGCGGCGGCGGACAATATTTACCAGCGGGTGGTCAAGGATCCGCGTTTCACTGACGTGCGCCGCCTGCCGGAATTCAAGGCGTGGCAGCCGTGAGGGACTTGGCCAAGCGCCGTCGCGTCGGCGTTACGCCGCTCCCTCGAAAAAATCCGGCACGGCCGCTTTGGCCAAGGCCTCGGCGCGGGCGAGGATTTCCTTCGGCGAATCGCTGTCCAGCGCGAAGGCCGCCAGCTCCCGTGCCTGCGCCATCTCAATGCTGCGGATGAGCATCTTCACGCGCGGTACAATCGACGGAGTTACGCTCAACTCGGCGACGCCCAGTCCCAGCAGTAGCGGCACGGCGGCCATCTCGCCGGCCATCTCGCCGCAGACCCCGGTCCAGATGCCGTGTGCCTGGCCGGCGTCCACCGTGGCCTTGATCAGGCGCAGAATGCCCGGGTGCGTCGGTTCGTAAAGGTGGGCGATCTTCTCATTCAACCGGTCGACGGCCAGCGCGTACTGGATTAGGTCGTTGGTGCCGATGCTGAAAAATTGCACGCGCCGCGCGAGGCTGTCTGCGATCATCGCTGCGGACGGCGTCTCGATCATCACCCCGATCTCGATGGTGTCGGCAAAGGCCGCGCCTTCCGCGCGGAGTTGTTCGCGGCATTCGTCGAGCAGCACGTTGGCGGCCTCGAGTTCCTCAACGCCGGAGACCATCGGATACATGATTTTCAAGTTGCCAAAGACGCTGGCTCGCAGGATGGCTCGGAGCTGCGTGCGGAACAAATCCTTCTCCTCGAGGCAGAGTCGGATGGCGCGCCAGCCAAGGAACGGATTCATCTCCTCGGCTACGTTGACGTGCGAGAGCAACTTGTCGCCGCCGAGGTCGAGTGTGCGGATGATCACCGGGGCAGGCGCAAGCGACTCGGTCACTTGGCGGTAGGCGGCGAACTGTTCCTCCTCGTTCGGCAGGTCGCTGCGGTTGATGAACAGGAACTCGGTTCGGAACAGGCCGACGCCGGTCGCGCCACATTGCAGGACACCCTCGACGTCGGTCGCCAACTCAATGTTGGCGGAGAGGATGATCCGATGGCCGTCCTTCGTTTCCGCCTCGTCGTCGTGGATGATCTCAAGGCTCTCCTCGATCGAGGCCTGCCGTTCGACCAGTTGGCCGTACTCAAATAGCGTCTCGTCCGACGGCTCGATGACGACAAAGCCGTTGAAGCCGTCGATCAACACCGACTGGCCGCTCCGCAGTTCGCCGATCATCCCGCCCAGCCCGAGTACCGCCGGGATGCGCAGCGACCGAGCGAGGATGGCGGTGTGCGATGTGCGGCTGCCGACCTCGGTGACGAATCCAAGCACCTTTGTCGAGTCCATCATCGCCGTGTCGGAGGGCGTCAGATCGTGGGCTACCACGATGCACGGCTCGGCCAGGTCGCCAAGCCCAGCGCAGGTCGGCCGGCCCATGAGGTTGGCCAGCACGCGCTGCGTCACGTCGCGGACGTCGGCGGCGCGCTCGCTCAGGTAGGCGTCGTCCACATTGGACAGGGCGTCGGCATATTTTTCCGACGCCGAGTAAAATGCGTACTCGGCCGAGACCAGATCCTTCCGGATGAACCGCGACACTTCCTCGAGCAGCATCGGGTCCTCCAGCACGAGCAGGTGCGCGTCGAAGATCAATGCCTCCTTGGCGCCCATCGCCTCGCGCAGCCGATTCTGCATGGTGACAATCTGGCTTCGTGTTTCCGTCAGCGACGCCTTGAGCCGGTCCTCCTCCTTGGCCAAGTCGGCCTCAACGATGCTCCTCTTGGCCGGGTTGATCCGCGTACGATCCAGCACCACCACATTGCTGCGGCTCACCCCCTGCGATGCGGGGATGCCGCGCAGCATTTTTTCACCTGTCTTGCGCTGTTCCAGCACCCGCGGGAGGGTAGTCGAGGCTCCGAACTCCGAAAAGGCAATTAGCGAAACAGGCCGCCGGCACCATGGCTGGTGCGTTCTGCGGCTTGATTACGACTGGTTTTCGGGCGAAAACTGTCCCAACGGCCCGAGCCGATTCGCCATGCCCGACACAGCCAACCTCCCAGTCGACAGCCTCGAGGCCGGCGCGCTCCGCTTGGCCAATCGCCTGGTCGGGGCCGGGTTTCAGGCGTTTTGGGTCGGCGGCTGTGTGCGTGACGTCAGGCTTGGCCAAGCGCCAACTGACTACGACATAGCCACCGATGCCAAGCCGGACGACATCAAGCGGCTGTTCCGCAAGATCATCCCGGTGGGCAAACAGTTCGGTGTAATCATCGTGCTTGAGGGCGGGCATGAGTATCAGGTGGCCACTTTCCGGGCCGAGGGCGGGTACGCCGACGGACGGCGGCCCAGCAGCGTGCGATTCACCGACGCGCGCGAGGATGCCCTGCGGCGCGACTTCACCATCAACGGCCTGTTTTACGACCCGCTTGCCGACGAACTGCACGACTGGGTCGGCGGCCAAGCCGACCTCGAGGCCCGGCGTATTTGCACCATCGGCGACCCGGCGCAACGCTTCGGCGAGGACCGGTTGCGCATGCTGCGCGCTGTGCGGTTCGCGGCGCAGTTGGGCTTCGGCCTCGAACCGGGGACTTTGACTGCCGTGCGGCAGCACGCCGCCGCAATCCGTGAGGTGAGCGCAGAGCGCCGCCGCGACGAGTTGATTAAACTGTTCCGACCGCCGCACGCTGCGCGCGGGCTCGACCTGCTGCACGAAAGCCGGCTGCTGCCTGAGGTTCTGCCGGAGCTGGCCGCCACACGCGGCTGCGAACAGCCGCCGGAATATCATCCTGAGGGAGATGTGTTCACCCACATTCGCCTCATGCTCAGTCATCTGCCGGACGACGCGGACACGACGCTTATCTGGGCCGTGCTGCTGCACGACATCGCCAAACCGGTGACGCAGACCCGCGACGAAGGGCGCATTCGGTTTCTCGGCCATGAAACCATCGGCGTCGAGATGGTGCAGGAAATCATGAATCGCCTGCGCTTCCCCAAGGCCGACAGTGCGGCGGTGAAAACCTGCGTGTGCCACCACAACCAGTTGAAGGACGCGCCACAAATGCGCTCGGCCACGCTGCGAAAGCTGTTCCTCCGCCCGACTTTCCGGGATGAGTTGGCGCTGCACCGGCTCGACAGCCTCGCCTCAAGCGGCAAGCTGGAGAACTTCGAGTTTCTCGAGGCCAAGTTCGCCGAGTTCCGAAAGCAGCCGGATTTGCAGCAACCACTCGTCGACGGTGCGGCCCTAATCGCACTTGGCCAAGCGCCGGGGCCGGAGCTGGGGAAGTTGCTTGATGACATCCGCCAACGCCAACTCGCCGGTGACCTTACCACCCGCGATCAGGCTCTCGTCTACGCCCGCGAAGTGTTGGGCTGAATTTTAAAACAGCGAATGAACGCCTAGAGATTCGTGTCGATTGGCGTTGATTCGCGGTTGGCTAAATCGGGATCGGCTTTTTCCAGATCGGCACCTTCTGTTTCATCTCGTCGATGAGGAATTGGCAGGCATCGAATGCCTCCGCGCGGTGCGGTGCAATCACCTCCACCCAGAGCGACGGCTCGTTCACCGGCACTGTGCCGATGCGATGAACCACGCGCACCGCCTCCACAGGCCAGCGTTGCCCAAGCGCGTCGAACAAGAACTCAAACTGGCGTCGCGCCATCGGCTCGAACGCCTCGTACTCGATCGCGGCGATCGTTTCATTGCCCTCGTTCCCGCGCACGACGCCCAGAAAACAAACGACTGCCCCCATGCCGTTGTCCATCACGCGGCGCTTGGCCAAGGCCGCCTCGTCGATCGGGTCGGTCGTGATGGTCAGCTCGGTCTTCATCGTTCAGCCGCCCTGCACTGGCGGGAAAAACGACACCTCGTCCCCGTCACTCAGGACGAACCCGTCGTCCTCGTATTCCAGTCCAACCGCCTTTAGTGTGCTGTTTTTGGCGTCCGCCAGTTTTGGAAATTGATCGCAAACGATCTCGTGAAACTTGGCCAAGGTAGCACCGTTATCGATTTCGATTGCCGCTTCCGGGCAGCCGGCGTAGTCGCGGAAGTACGACCAGAATTTCACGGTGATAGTCATTTGCTCACTGCTCACCACTGACTGCGAACCCCTTCAGCACGCCGATGCTTGGCAGGTTGCGGTACTTTTCCGCGTGGTCGAGGCCGTAGCCGACGACGAACTCGTTGGGGATCTCGAAGCCGACGTAGTCGGCGGGGATGTCATATTCGCGTCGCGCCTTCTTGGAGAGCAGTACGCAGGTGCTGATGTGGCATGGCTGCATGGCTTCCAGTTTCTTGATTACGGCTCGGAGGGTTTTGCCGGTGTCGAGGATGTCGTCGACGAGCAGCACGTCCCGGTTTGCCACATCGAGCTTGAGTTCCTTGGTGAACACGAGTTGGCCCGACTCGGTGCTGTCACCGTAGCTGGAGACGCCGATGAAGTCGAGCCGCAGCGGCAGATCGATTTCGCGGACGAGGTCGGCCAGGAACATCAGCGTTCCGGTGAGCAGTCCGACCACGACGAGGTCGCGCCCGGCGAAGTCCGACTGCACCTGTGCCGCCAGTTCGCCGACACGCCGCCGGATTGCCTCCTCGGAAACCAGCACCCGGGCGATGTCTGCGTTGGGATCACTCATCAATCGAGAGGCGGCCTCAAATGTGTCTCGAGTCGGCCTCGTCCTTCTCGGTGTAGCCGCTGTCCTGCCGCTGGAAGTTGACCTCATTCTTTTTCTCGTATGCAGTAAACACATCGTCTGCGCTCATACCGAGGGTCTGTGCGAGACTGATGAGAAAATGAAAAAGGTCGACCACTTCGACTCGGGCATTTTGCTCGTCGAGTTTTTGGTACTTGGCCCACCATTTCCACGGCACGCTGTCGGTCAGCTCGGCGAGTTCCTGCGACATGGCGCGGCAGTAGTTGAGCACCCACTCGGTTTTCTGTTCGTCGTTGAACTCATCGGTGCGTACGCCGATCCGCTTGTTGAGCGCCTTTTGCATTCGAAAGAGTTCCCGCAGTTGATCCGGCTGATCCATGCGCCGACTGTCCGGGCTTGGCTGCCGTTGAGGCAAGTTTTTTTGGAGGGCCCCCTCCCGATACCGCGTGGCCAGGCGGCGGCGACGATCCGCCGGAGCACGCCGGGAGGGCACTTGGCTTGGGCGTCTTGACGGAAAAACGGTCAACGCTTGGCCTCGATGCAACGTTTGAACGGCGATTTGTCTTGTATAAACGGGGCTGCAAACGGACGGTGGTCGCGAACCGGTGACACGTTTTTTCCAGAGCGACAGTAACTTTATCCGCGACAGAACGGTATGATGAGGGTGGTGGGTTCGATGCCTTGTTTTTTCCCGTATTGCATGCTGCTGGCATTGGCCTGCCTAACGTTTGGCCAAGCGCGGGCGGCGACGCTGAAGGAGGCCCGCGAGTTTTTCGCCATCGGCGAGTTCGCCAAGGCGATTGAGTCCTGCGAGCAGGCGATCGCCGAAAAGGAGTATGACAGTGGCTGGCGGCTGCTGCTGCTGCGCGCGCGCCTGGCCACCGGCCAGTATCCTGAGGCCAAGCAGTTTGCCACCCAATTGCTGGAGGATTACCGGTACCGATACAATGCCGAGGCGCTTTGGCTCTTTCATCTTGCCTACGAGGCCAACGGCGACACTGAGTCGGCCGGCCAGATGCTGCAGATCATCATGCAGTTCCTCAATGGCCAACGCGGCATTAGCGACGAGAACACGCTCGTCTATATCGGGCGCGCGCTGCTCAAGGCCGCCGTTTCCGACCCCAAGCAGGTGAAGGAGAACCTGTTTGACCGTGTGCTCAAGTCGAGCCCCGACAACCGGGAGGCGCTGCTGGCGGTCGGCGAACTGGCCTTGGCCAAGCGCGACTTCAAGCTCGCCGGTAGGACGTTTACGAAGGCGATTGGGCATTATCCCGAGGACGCCGACCTGCTGTATGGGCTGGCCAAGGCCTACGCCGAGAGCGACCCGTCGCAGATGGAGGAGCCGCTGCACACGGCGATGTTCAACAACCCCGACCACGTCCCGTCGTTGCTGTTGCAGGCGCACAACCAGGCCGACGCCGAGCAGTACGATGTGGCCAACGGCATCCTCAAGGCGATCTTCAAGGTCAACCCGCACCATGCCGCAAGCTGGGCGCTGCAGGCCGCGCTCCACATCATCCGCAACGAGCCGACCAGGGCCGAGAAGGCGCGGGCCAACGGCTTGAAATATTGGAAGACCAACCCGCTGGTCGATCACGAGATCGGCAAAAAACTGTCGTCGAAATACCTTTTTGCCGAGGGCGCAGCGCACCAGCGCCAGGCGCTCAAGTTTAGCAAAGATTACATCCCGGCCAAGACGCAGCTTGCGCAGGATCTGTTGCGGCTGGGCGAGGATGAGGAGGGATGGCGGCTGGCCGGGGAGGCGCACGAGGCCGACGGCTACGACGTCACGACGTTTAACCTGCTCACGCTGCATGATTCGCTGAAAAAATACGTGACCATCGAGCGCAACGGCTTCCTGCTGCGGATGACCCGCGACGAAGCGGCGCTGTACGGCGACGAGGCAATCGACCTGCTCACCGAGGCCCGCGGGCTGTTTTCGAAGAAATACGACACACAGGTTGAGGGGCCGGTGATCGTCGAGATTTTCCCCGAGAAAAAGGATTTTGCCGTGCGGACGTTCGGCATCCCGGGCGGCGACGGTTACATGGGGGTTTGCTTTGGCAAATTAATCACGGCCAACAGCCCGAAGTCGCTCGTCGGCTTCCAGCAGAACTGGCAGTCGCTGCTGTGGCACGAGTACTGCCATGTGATTACCTTGCAAAAGACGCGCAACAAGATGCCACGCTGGTTTAGCGAGGGCATCTCGGTCTACGAGGAGCGGCTGCGGCACCGTTCGTGGGGCGAGCAGATGACACCGGAATACCGAGACTTCATCCTCAATGGGGAGATGACCCCGCTCGAGCGGCTTAGCATGGCATTTCTCGTCCCCAAGAGCCCGGAGCACATGCAGTTTGCCTACTACCAGTCGTCGCTCGTGGTCGAGTATCTTGTTGAACATTTTGGCGAGGCGTGCATCAGCAACATTTTGCGCGACCTTGGTGAGGGTGTGTTCATCAACATCGCCATCGAGCAGCACGCTGCCCCATTGGCCAAGCTCGAGGAGGGTTTCACCGCGTTTGCCACTGGCTTGGCCAAGGCGTTCGCTCCGGAGGCGGACTTGGCCAAGCCGACCCCGCTCGAGGTCAATCCGCTTGACAAGAACGCCATTGTCGACTGGCTCGAGGCTAATCCGGACAACATCTGGGCGCTAAACAACACCTGCGCCAACCTCATCGAGGAGGAAAAATTCCTCGAAGCCATCCCACTGATCGAGCGCTCGATACGATTACATCCGAGGCAGCGCGGCGGTGGTTCACCTTACGGCATGCTCGCCCGCGCCCACCGCGAGCTTGGCCAGGCGGAGGATGAATTGGCCGTGCTGGAGCAATGGGCGGCCATCGAGGACGCGGCGACGAAACTGTATGGGCGGTTGATGGAGATTCACGCTGAGCGCGAAAACTGGGAGGCGGTTGATCGCCTGGCCAAGCGTTTCTTCTCCGCCAACCCGCTATCGCCCATCGGCCACCGATACATGGCCCTGAGTGCACAGCAATCCGGTAACACGGCGGCGACCATCCGGCCGCTTAAGAGGCTGCTGTTGCTAGATCCGGCCGATCCGGTGGATCTGCATTTCCGGCTGGCCACCGCGCTGGCCGACACGGCGCCGGCTGAGGCCAAGCGCCACATTCTGCAGGCGCTCGAGGATGCTCCGCGGTTCCGCGCCGCGCAGAAACTGCTCACTCGCTTGGCCAAGCCTGAGCCACCCGTCGAGGAGGCCAAGGTGGAATGAACCTTCTGCGCCATCCGACTCACCGCTTTGGGCTTGGGCTAGTGATTGCCATGTTAATGCTTGTGACGCTTGCGGCCTGGAGCGAGCGCGATTGGCATCGTGGTGAGCACGATGAACGCGGTGGAGTGGAGAACTGGGATCGAGATGAGGAACTACCACACGACACGTTTACCTTCGCCCGGATCCAGTACGATTCGTGGGGTGGGGGCTGGCGTGGCCGCGGCAAGTGGTCGATCGACTATCCCGAAAGTGACCTCAACATGTCGTTTCGGCTGAAGCAACTCACCGCACTCAAGGTGGATCCTGACGGCACGGTGCTCAACCTCACTGAGGAGAAGCTGTTTGATTACCCGTTTATTTACATTATTGAGCCGGGGGAATTAACCTTCAGCGATGATGAGGTCAGGGCGCTTCGCAAATACCTGCTCACCGGTGGTTTCCTGATGGTGGATGATTTCTGGGGTGAGTCAGAATGGGAAAACTTTGAGCGCGAGTTCAAGCGTGTGTTCCCGTCTCGGGAGATTGTTGAGTTGCCGCTTGGGCACGAAGTGTTCCAGTGCGTGTTCCCGCTGAAGGAGAAACCGCAGGTGCCAAATCCCCGCACGGCGATGCAGGGTGCACCGTATGGCATCACTTGGGAGCGGCGTGACGCTGAGATACCACACTATCGTGGAGTTTACGACGACGATGGCCGGCTTATGACGATCATCTGCCACAACACCGACCTCGGCGACGGTTGGGAGGAAGAGAGCCGTGCCGGTGAGTGGTATTTCAAGGAATTCTCTGAGCCCAAGGCATACCCGATGGGAATCAACATCATTTTTTACGCAATGACTCACTAGATATGGAAAATACTGAAACCACACACGAGGAGGACCGGAAGGCAGTCGAGCAGATCGCTGCCGGCCGCGATAAAATCGAACAGGAATTGGGCCGCGTCATCATCGGGCAGAAGGCGGCGGTCGAGGAGATTCTTGTCACGCTCTTCGCCGGTGGCAACTGCCTCATCACCGGTGTGCCGGGCCTGGCCAAGACGCTGATGGTGCGCGCCATCGCCGGGATTTTTGACCTCGGTTTTCATCGCATCCAGTTTACGCCCGACCTCATGCCGGCGGACATCACCGGCACCGAGATTCTCACCGACGGCGAGCACGGCCGGGAGCTGCGCTTTGTCAAGGGGCCGGTGTTCACCAACGTCCTGCTGGCTGACGAGATCAACCGCACGCCCCCCAAGACGCAGGCCGCACTGCTCGAGGCGATGCAGGAAAAACAGGTTAGCGTCGGCGGCACGAGCCGCGAGTTGCCGCAGCCGTTTTTTGTGCTGGCCACACAGAACCCGATCGAGATGGAGGGCACCTATCCGCTGCCGGAGGCGCAACTCGACCGCTTTCTGCTCAATGTTTTCATCGACTACCTGCCGGAGGAGGAAGAGGTGCGTGTGGTCAACGAGACCACTCGGCGCGAAGAAGTGCAGACAAGCCCGGTGTTCAGCGCCGGGGAGGTGCTGCGCATACAGTGCGTCGTGCGCAAGGTGCCGGTGGCCGACTCGGTCGTGCGGTACGCCGTGCGTCTGGCGGCGAGTTCACGTCCCGGTCAGGCCGGCACGCCGGACTTTGTCAACGATTGGGTCAACTGGGGCGCGGGCCTTCGCGCCGGCCAGGCGCTGATCCTCGCCGGCAAGGCGCGCGCGCTCTTGCAGGGCCGTTCCCACGTCACGCCAGACGACGTCAAGGCGCTCGCCGTGCCGGTGCTGCGCCACCGCATCCTGCCCAACTTTAAGGCCGAGGCGGAGGGCGTCGACGCCGATCAAGTCGTCGAGAAACTTCTTGAGACCGTTCCCGTCCCGTGAATCGAACCGCCACAAAGCACCGTTTTTTGGACCCGAAGGCCCTGATGGAAATCAGTAGCCTTTCACTCCGGGCGCGGGCTGTGGTCGAGGGATTCATGAGCGGGCTGCACCGCAGTCCACGCACCGGTTTTTCCACCGAGTTCACCGAGTACCGCCAATACTCGCCCGGCGACGACGTCCGCTTCCTGGACTGGAAGGTGATGGCGCGGACCGACCGTGAGTTTATCAAGAAATTCGAGGACGAAACCAACCTGCGCTGCACGTTCATGGTTGATTTTTCCAGGTCGATGGAGTTCGGCGGCGACGATGTCGGCGTCAAAAAAAGCGACTACGGCCGCACGTTCGCCGCGTCGCTGGCGTGGTTCCTCACACAGCAGCGCGATGCCGTCGGCCTGGCGACGTTCGACCGTGACGTGCGCGAGTTCATCCCGCCGCGCTACCGGCAGGACCAGTTGAAAACTATCCTCGGCCGGCTCGAGACCCAGCCGGCCGGCAACGCCACTGACCTTTGCCAGGCGATGGAGAAACTCGCTTCGCTCGTCGGCAAGCGCGGCATGATCGTGCTCGTGTCCGATTTTCTCTCGCCGCTTGACGAGATGGAGCGCTGCCTGAGCCTGTTCACTGCCGCCGGGCACGACGTCCGCGCCGTGCAGGTGCTGCATCCGCGTGAGGTTGATTTCGATTTTGAGGACGCCGCGATCTTCGAGGACATGGAGAGCGGCCGCAACCTCATCCTCGATCCGGGCATGGCCCGGGAGGCGTATCAGCAACAATACAACGCGCACAATGCCGCGCTCGATGCGATGTTCAGCGCGCAGGGCATCCCTGGGTTCCGCGTGACCACTACCGAACCACTCGAGCGGGTGTTGCAACGCTTCCTCGAGGAACGCCCCGCACGCGCTGTTGTCCGGCAACGCCGCTCGAACGCGAGGAATGCTGCATGAGTTTCCTGACACCGCTTTACCTGTTGGGCGCGCTTGGCCTGGCCATCCCGATCATCCTGCACCTGCTGCACGACCGGCCGAAGAACAAGCAGGAATTTGGCAGCCTGATGTTCCTCGACAAGACCAAGCCGCCGGTCGATCGCAAGCGGCGGCCGACGCATCTGCTACTGTTGCTGTTGCGCTGCTTGGCGCTGTTGTTGCTGGCATTCGTTTTTGCGCGGCCGTTCGTCACGGTAGATGACCCGGCCGACGCCGCCCGACGCGACCGCCAATGGATCACCGTGCTGCTCGACCGCAGCGCCAGCATGCAGCGCGCCGACCTGTGGGCGCAGGCCAAGGCCGGAGTGCAGACTACGCTTGGCCAACTCGGCCCCGGCGACCGTTTCACGCTAATCGCCTATGACGACTCCACGGAGTTGCTAGCCGAGGTCCAGTCGTGGCTCGGCAGCTCGTCCGGGGCGGAAGTGAACGCCCAACTCGAGCGCCTGGCCAAGCCGGGCTTCGGCGGGAGCAACCTTGGCCAGGCGCTAGTACTCGCCGGCGAGTTGATCGATGGGGACGAGCCGGGAGCGGACGAGTTGGAAGCGGACGAACAGCCTTTGGCCAGGCGCGAGATTATCGTCATTAGCGACCTGCAAAAGGGCAGCCGTCTCGACGACATGCAGGGCTACGAATGGCCCACCGGCATCAAGGTGAGGCTCGAGCAGATCGGCGAGGACGACCAAGGCAACGCCGGTATCGAGCAGGTCGCCTCCCGCTCGCCCTGGGCTGCGGTTGAAGCCGTGCCTTCATTCCGCATCAGCAACTCGGCCAACGGCATTGGCGATGAGCTGGAGTTTTTGGCACACACGACTGCCGGCGAGACTCTCAGCCAAAAAGTGCACGTTCCGCCGGGCCGTAGCCGGGTGATCGAGTTGCCGGGCGAATGGGCCGGGAAGTCCGTCGAACGACTGGCCATCCGGGGCGACGCGGCGGAGTTCGACAATCAGTTTCATTTTGCGCAGAATCGTCAACAGACTGTGCGCATTGTGTACGTTGGAGAGGACAAACCCAACAATGCCGAGGGCACACTGTTTTATCTTGCGAGTGCGTTTCATCAGTCGAGTACTCTCGATTTTCAGGTCGAGGCGGTCAGCGGCAAATCGACCGGCCCGTTACCGGAGGCCGACCTGTTCGTCATCGGTGATGCCGTCGACGACCCGCTGGCCCAAGCGCTTGACCAGGCGATCGGGGGCGGTGCCACGGTGTTGATGATCGTGCAGTCGCCGGGCCAGACTGCGAACCTTGGACAGTGGCTTGGTGCGGACGGCGTGGTCATCCGCGACATCGCGTCGAGTGACTACGCGCTGCTGCAGTCGCTCAAGCTGGACCACCCGGTTTTGGCGGTGTTCCGCGACGCGCGATTCAGCGATTTCACAAACCTCCACTTCTGGAAACATCGTGAGCTGCAAAACCTGCCTGACGAGGGCATCGACGTGCTCGCGCGCTTCGACTCCGGCGCACCGGCGTGGCTTGCGGCGCGGCGCGGTGACGGCCGGTTGCTGGTGATGAACTCCGGCTGGACACCGGTCGACAGCCAACTGGCGCTCTCGACCAAGTTCATCCCACTGCTCTACTCGATCCTCCAGCCGGTGCTTGAGGGCAAAACCCAGTCGCGGCAGTTCGTCGTTGGCAGCGAGGTTGACGTGACGCGGTTCAACAACGGCCAGGTCGGTGGCGACGTCACCGTCATACCGCCCGGCGACGGGGCGACGGCGATATCGGTCGACAAGTTTTTCACGCCGGCCACCCCCGGCCTGCATACCGCGAAGGGCAGTGACTGGTCGGAGACGTTTGCGGTCAACCTCACGGTGGCGGAGAGCCGCACCGAGCCGATTGTCATGGATCAATTTAAAAAACTCGGCTTGCCGATGACCGATCCGGTTGCCTCTCCCGGTGAAATTTCCGCCGCCGTAGCAGCGGAAAAGACCGAGGCGCACCGCCGTGAATACTGGCAATGGGCCTTGGCGGCGGTGCTTTTGTTTGTCACTCTAGAGACCGTTCTGGCCGCCAGGGGCAGTCGGCCAGCAGAACCAGTCATGATAACATGAACAATCCGAATACACTCCAGGATCAGTTGACGTTCTACCGCCACCAGCATCGGCGGCAGAAACTCTACTCCGGCTTGGCCAAGTGCTGGGCCGCCTGCGCCGTGGCCAGCTTGGCCGTGCTGTCGCTTGGCCAGGCGACGGGTTTCGTGTGGTCGATCATCGGGGTATCAGCCGCTGCACTGGCGACGCTGGTTTTCGTGAAAGTGCTAATGGTGGACTGGTTGACGCTGGCCGAGATCGTCCGCATGATCGAGCGGCACCATCCCGGCCTCAACAAGCTGCTTGAGACTGCCTCGGAGCAGATCGAAAAGAACGATCCCGACAAGCTGAATTTTCTGCAGCAACGTGTGCTGTCCGACGCCCTCAAGGCCGGCCGAGAGCAGGGCTGGGAACTCGAGGCCAACGGTCGCCTGGCTTTGACGCATCTGTATCACGGCGCGGCGCTGTCCGTATTCCTGCTCGCTTTTTGGCAGATGTCTGACACCACCGAGTCGCAAACGGTTCGCTTGGCCAAGGACAGTGTCGTGGTGGAGCCGGGTGACGTGGAGGTGGAGCGCGGGACCAGCCTAATTGTCTCGGCCAAGTTCACCAGCAACAAGTCCGACGTGAAGTTAGTCGTGAAGGAACCGGGCCGAAACCAACGCTGGATGACAATGGTGCAGAGCCTTGACGACCCCACGTACAGCTATCGTCTGGCCAATGTGCAGACGAATGCCGTGTACCAAGTTGTATACGATGGCCAGGGAGGTGACCTTTACCGGATGACCGTGTTCGAGTACCCGGAGCTGAAGTCGTCGCAGGCTAGGCTCGACTACCCCGAGTTCACCGGCCGCGAGGACAAGGTTATTAACAACACACGCCGCCTCACCGCCGTCGAGGGTACCGGCCTGACGTTCGATTTTCAGTTCAACAAGCCGCTCAAGTCGGCAGTGCTCAAGGCCCGCGAAGGCGAGGGCGACGACATTCCGCTGGAGCAACACGCCGATGGCAGCCCGCAGTTCCAACTCCTGAGCGACTTCAGTGAGCCGGGCGAGTTCCGCTACGAATTGCATCTTGAGGATTCCGAGGGACGGGTCAACCGCTTTCCATCCCGGTATGTTTTCAACGTGCTCGAGAACGCCCCTCCGGCGCTGAAGTTCGAGGCGCCTGCGGGCGACACCGAGGTGTCAGCCATCGAGGAGATGCGCCTGCAGGGCGTTGCGCGTGACGACTTCGGGTTGGCTGACGCCGGCTTCGGCTACCAGTTGGCTGGCGAGGAACCGCAGTATGTCTCCCTTACTGCCTCCGGCTTGGCCACCAATAAACTCGCTGTTGCCCACGTGCTTCGCATGGAGGATCTGGGCGTCGAGGTGGGGCAGGTGGTGAGCTATTTCCTGTGGGCCGACGACCGTGGCCGGGATGGCGGGTTGCGCCGGGGATTCAGCGACCTGTTCTTCGCCACAGTGCGGCCGTTCGAGGAAATTTTCCGCCAGAACCGATCCGCTACAGAGGGCATGCGCCAGCAGCAACAACAGCAGGGAGAGGGCGGTGAACAGGGTGGCGAACAACAGCAGTCCATCGCCAATTTGCTCGACACGCAGAAGGACATCATCAGCGCCACGTGGAATCTCAAGCGCCGCGATAGCGAAGACGAAAAATTGGCCGAGGATATCCAGGTCGTACTCGACTCGCAGGGCGAGTTACTTGGCATGCTCGAGCAGGCGTCGGCGTTACTGCAGGACTCCGAGTCCGGTGGCCAGGCGTATCAGGCCAACGAGGCGATGGAGGCCGCGGCAGACAGCCTCGCCAAGGCCAAGGACGCCAGCGGCGAAGCAGTTGGCCAAGCGCTCTCCGATGCGATCATCGACGAGCAGACCGCCCTCCAGCATTTGCAGAAACTGCGCGAGAACGAGTTCCGCGTCTCCCGCCAGCAGGCTCGTCAACAGCGCCAGCAGCAGCAGGGCCGCGGCAACAGCAACCGCGCCCAGCGCCAGCTTGACCAACTCGAGATGCAGGACACGCGTAACAACTACGAGTTGGAGAGCAAGGCTGAGCGCCAGCAGCAACAGGCCCAGCAGCAGGGCGAGCGTGCCGAGCAACGGCAGACCTTGAACCGCCTCAAGGAACTCGCGCGGCGGCAGTCGGATCTGAACCAGCGGCTGCAGGAACTTCAGATCGCGCTGCTTGACGCCGAGGATGATGCCGAGCGCGAACGCATCGAGCGCGAACTCAAGCGCCTGCAGGATGAGCAGCGCAACCTTATCGACGATCTCGACGAAGTTCAGCAGAGGATGGATAGCAGCCAGAATGACGAGCTTGCCGAGTCGCGTCAGCAACTTGAGGAGGCTCGCGAGCAGATGGAGGAGACCGCCCGCAAACTCGAGCAGCAGCAGCTTTCGCAGGCTGCCAACTCCGGCTCTCGCGCCAGTCGAAACCTCGACGAGGTCAGGGAGGATTACAAGGAACAGACCGCCAACGAATTTGCCGATGCCATGCGTGAGATGCGCCAGGACGCGCGTGAGCTCGACAGCAATCAAAACGAATTGAACAAGGCGATCGAGGAGGATCGGCAGAAAACATTCCGCTCCCTCAGCGATGAGGGCGACCTCAAGGAGGCGCTCGACATGGCCGAGTCGCAGAAGGGGCAGCTCGATGAGTTGCTGCAGCAAATGGAGCAGGTCTCCCTCGAGGCTGAGAACTCGGAGAAACTGCTCTCAGAGGAGTTGGAAGATGGCGTTCGTCGCGCCCGGCAGGAAAACATGGACGAGTCGCTCGACCAGTTGTCGTTGCTTATGCGCAACAATCTGCCCAATGAGACCGATGACATTCAGCGTGAGTTGACCGAGAACATCTCCGAGTTGCGCGGAACGGTTGAGGATGCCGCCGAGAAAATTATCGGCAGCGACGAGGATGCCATGCGCTTCGCTGCTGACCGGCTCAATGAGTTGCGCGAGGAAGTGGAGCGCGAGATGGAACAGGCCATGAACGATCGTCAAGGCCAACAACGGGGGCGTCGGGGTCGCGAGGGCGAACGCGAACAGGAAGGTGACGAGCAGAATTCTCGTGGCCAAGGGCAGCGCCCGCAGGAAGGTGAAAACCGGGAAGGTGA
This sequence comes from Verrucomicrobiota bacterium, assembly GCA_030749225.1. Taxonomy (GTDB): domain Bacteria; phylum Verrucomicrobiota; class Verrucomicrobiia; order Limisphaerales; family UBA1096; genus UBA1096. The sequence goes on along the minus strand of JASMKO010000057.1, from coordinate 46,466 downwards.
ACCCCGCGAAGGTTCAGGCGAACAACAGGACGCTGAACAGCAGGAGAATCAACAACAGCAGGGTAGAGGCCAGCGCCAGCCCGGCGGTGAGTCGCAGGAGAATCAACAACGCCAGGGCAGAGGCCAAGCGCAGGAGGAACAGCAAGACCGACCGGGTCAAGGCCGGGGGCGGCGTCCCAACGATCAGGATAATCCGCAAACAGCCCAAGGCCGCGGTGGGCAACCGCGTGACCCCAATGAACTGTCTGACCGTCGCCCTGACGGCAACCGCGACAATGCCGGCGGCAGCGGTGGCTCCGACCTGTTCCGGGACTTGGATAACTTCGATTTTGACGGTCCACTGACCGGGCTCGACTATCGTGACTGGGAGGATCGGCTCCGCGAAGTCGAGGAAGTCATCGAGATTCCCGAGCTGCGCAACCAGGTTTCCGAGGTGCGTCAGCGCGCCCGCGACATTCGCCGTGAAAACAAGGAAAATGGCAAACCGCCGAAATGGGACTTGGTGGACATGCAAATTCTCCGTCCAATGACCGAGATAAACAAGCGGCTTGAGCAGGAGCTTTCATTGCGCCAGCCCAAGCGCGAACTCGTCCCGGTCGATCACGACCCCGTGCCGGAGCAATACTCCGAACTTGTCCGCCGCTACTACGAGCGCCTTGGCGGCCGCAAGGAGAAGAACAGTACGGATAATTAAACGCAGAGGACGAAGTAAAGGGCGTTGCGTTTACTAAATGTCTGAATCCGGTTTCATCGTTTTTAAGAGTCCCGAGTGGCTGTCAGTGGCACTGGGGGTGGCGGTGTTGGTGATCCTCGTGTCGCTGTGGGGCTACGGGCGCACTCGCCTGCCGATGCATCTCAAGCTCACCGGCATCACGCTCAAGACGCTTGGCATCGCGCTACTTTGCTTTTGTCTGCTTGAGCCACAGTGGGTACGGGAGGAGGCCAAGCCGGGGGCGAACTTCATCGCCGTCTTGGCTGACAACAGCCAGGGCATGGCCATCCGGGATGCTGGCAGCACGACCTCCCGCGCGGAGGAATTGGCCAAGCTTCTGAAGCCGCAGCCGGGCGACTGGCAGGAGGCGCTCGACGAGAATTTCCAGATTCGCCGCTACGCGTTCGACACGCGGTTGCGCACGACCGGTGACTTTGCCTCGCTCGACTTCAAGGGCCGCGCCAGTTCCCTCATCGGATCGATGCGCAACCTTGGCCAGCGCTTCAGCGGTCGGCCGCTCGCCGGGATTCTGGTTTTCAGCGACGGCAACGCCACCGACCTCGAGAGCCTCAACGATGGCCTTGGCCCGCTGCGGCCGGTTTATCCGGTTGTCATGGGCAAAAAATCAGACATCAAGGACATCTCGATCACCTCGGTGCAGGTGACTACATCGACATTCGAGGATGCGCCGGTATCGATCCATTGCAACCTCGCGGCCACCGGCTTTCCGGCCAACCAAATCGAGGTTCGCCTGCTCGCCCCCGACGGCGCGCTGCTTGAGACACAGCGACCGCTGCCCGGCCAAGCGATGCATGTGGAGTTTGAGGTCAAACCGGAGGCGCTTGGTGTTTCGTTTTACACAGTCGAGGTTCGCCAGGCGGAACGTCCTGAAGGCCAGGCCGATGAAGAGGAGGCCACCATGGCCAACAACCGCCGCATTGTCGCGGTTGAGCGGCGTAAGGAACCGTACCGCATCCTTTATGTCGCTGGTCGGCCCAACTGGGAATACAAGTTTCTCAAGCGCGCGCTCGACGACGATCCGCAGATCGATCTGGTTGGCCTGATCCGTATTGCTAAGCGCGAGCCGAAATTTGTTTTTCTTGGGCGAGAGGGCGAAAGCGGCAACCCGCTTTTCAAAGGTTTTCGCGGTGACGAGGAGGAGGAGGGTAGTTATGACAAGCCCAGACTCAAACGCCTCAACGTGAAGGACGAGGACGAGTTGAAGGAGGGCTTCCCGAAGAGCGCCGACGAGTTGTTCGGCTACCACGCGATCATCCTGGACGACCTCGAGTCGGCGTTTTTCATGCCGCACCAGCGCGAGTTGATTCGCCGCTACGTCTCCGAGCGCGGCGCCGGTTTCATGATGCTTGGCGGCCAGGAGTCGTTCACGCAGGGTAAATACGAAAACACTCCTATCGCCGAGCTGCTGCCGGTCTATCTGCAGCGCAGCGGCTCAGTTTCACCCGTGGACAATATGGAATTTGGCCTGACCCGCGAGGGTTGGCTAAGCCAGTGGGTCCGCATTCGGAAAACCGAGGCAAACGAGAAGGATCGCCTCGAGGACATGCCAAAGTTTCGCGTGCTCAACCAGGTCGACCGGATTAAGCCCGGTGCCAGCGTGATGGCTTCGATGCTGGATGAAAACGGCCGCAAACTGCCGGCGCTTGTGGTGCAGCGTTATGGCCACGGCAAGTCGGCGGCGCTGCTTGTCGGCGACATGTGGCGTTGGCAGATGGCCGGCGACGGCAAACGCGAGGACTTGTCGCGTGCTTGGCGGCAGATGATCCGCTGGCTTGTCGCCGATGTGCCCAACCGCGTGCAACTTGCCACGGAGACCGAAACCGGCGCGGCGGGGCTCGGTCGCAAGTTGACCGTCCGTGCGCGCAACGAGGAATTCAAGCCGCTTGGCTTTGCCAACGTCGAGTTGAGGGTGTTGCCGGCTGGTGACGAATCAAAGGCCATCGACTTGTCGGTCGAGCCGGCCGGCACCGAAACTGGCGCGTTCGAGTCGCTCTACATTCCGCGCGAGGAGGGCGGCTACGTGGCGCGAGCCAAGGTGCGCGACGAGGACGGCAAGGTGATCGGCGACGTCGAGGTTGGCTGGGCCAGTAACCCGGCGGCGGACGAGTTCCGCTCGCTGCAGCCCAACGAAGCGCTCATGGAGGACTTGGCCGAGCGCACCGGCGGTCGCGTGCTCGCTGTCAGCGATTTGGCTCGATGGGCGAAAGAGTTGCCGACGAAAAAGGCGGACGTGATGGAATCGTTTCCAACCCCGCTGTGGCATCTGCCGTGGATGTTCGCCGCCGCGCTGCTGCTGCTGGTCACGGAGTGGTGGCTGCGAAGGAGGCACTGGCTGCCGTGAGATTTTTTTTGCTGAGCCTGCTACTGTTGCCTCTGGCCAAGCCGGCCTCGGAGGTCGCTGTGTTCAATGACGCCGGGGAGCGCCGCGTGATGATTATTACTGGGGCCGGCGGTGAGGAAGAATACACCAGCCTGTTCGCCGAGTGGGGTGAGGACTTGGCCAAGGCTTTCGACGGCAACGCCGCCGAGATGGTGCACATTACCAACAAGCCGGAAGACAACAGCGCGCGAAAGACCGTCGAGTCGACGCTTAAAAAATGGACTGAAAAGCCGGGCGGTGAAATTTGGATTATACTCGTCGGACACGGCACGTTCGACGGCAAGGCTGCCAAGTTCAACCTCGTTGGCAACGACGTCTCGGATGCGGATTTTAAGCATTGGCTCAAGCCGCATCGTGGGCCGCTTGTGTTCATCAACGCCAGTTCCTGCAGCGCGCCGTTCATCCGGTCACTCTCAGGCCCGAACCGCGTCGTGGCCACAGCGACCAAGAGCGGCTACGAGCAAAACTTCTGCCGCTTTGGCGGCTACATGGCGGCTGCGCTTGGCCAGGCGGAAGCCGACTTCGACAAGGACGGCGCGGTGTCGGTACTCGAGGCGTTCCTAATTGCCTCGCGCAAGGCTGCTGAATTCTACCGTGAAAACGATCGCCTGGTTTCCGAGAACGCACTGCTCGACGACAACGGCGACGGCATGGGCACACCAGCCGACTGGTTTCGTGGCGTGCGCACGCAGAAGAAGGCCAAGGGCAAAAGCAGCGCCGACGGCAAGTTGTCGCGCTTGGTTTTCCCCGTGATCCCCCCGACGGAGAAAGACGTCCCCGAGCCGCTCCGAAAAAAGCGGCTCGCCACCGAGGCCAAGATCGAAACGATGCGTTCGCTCAAGAAAACACTCGACGCTGAAACCTACTACCGCGATCTAGAGAAACTGTTCCTCGAGTTGGCCGCTATCAACGGCGAGATCGAAACCGCCCAGCAGGAGTAAGCCTGCGGCCCTTCTTTATTGGCTCCAATCCCACTGCGTGGTATTTCCTCCGCCGCAATTACTCGCATCGGTATGAGGGAATTAGTCATCGGCATCGACAGTGGCACGCAATCCACCAAGGCATTGGTGGTGGACGCCAAGAACGGCAAGGTACTGGGCGAAGGCTCCAGGGCTTACGGCCTGATCGGCGGTCTGCCCGCCGGGGCCAAGGAGCAGCATCCCGCCGACTGGATCGACGCCACCCAGGCGGGCATCCGCACCGCGCTCAAAGAGGCCAAGGCCATGGCCGGCGAGGTGCGTGCGATCGGGGTCAGCGGCCAGCAGCACGGCTTCGTGCCGCTCGACAAAAAGGGCGAAGTGATCCGCCCGGCCAAGCTGTGGTGCGATACTGCCACGGCCGACGAATGCGACGAGATCATGTCCAAGCTCGGCGGACTGAAAGGCTCGATCAAGGAACTCGGCAACGCCGTGCTGCCCGGCTTCACCGCCGGCAAAATTCTTTGGCTAAAGAAAAATGAGCCGAAGCGTTTCAAGCGGCTGGCCACCGTGCTGCTACCGCACGATTATCTGAACTACTGGCTTACCGGAAACGCCGTTATGGAGTACGGCGATGCCAGTGGTACGGCTCTGCTTAATGTCCGCACGCGCAAGTGGTCGGGGAAAACGTTGAGAGCGATCGACGCCGGCTTGGAGGGCAAATTGCCCCGGCTCATCTCCAGCGATCAGTCGGCTGGCGCGTTACAGACATCGACCGCCAAGCGGTTGGGCCTAAACACCGACGTGGTGGTTAGCGCCGGTGGAGGCGACAACATGATGGGTGCGATTGGCACCGGCAACACGCGCCCGGGTGTCGTGACCGCGAGCTTTGGCACAAGCGGCACAATCTACGCCTGCACAGGAAAACCGGTGGTCGATCCGAAAGGCGAGATTGCGGCGTTCTGCGACTCGACTAATCGATGGCTACCGTTACTCTGCACAATGAACGTTACTGTGGCGACTGAGTTGATTCGCAAGGATTTCAAGTGGACGCATGCCCAGTACGAGGCCGCCGCGCGCAAGGCCCCGGTCGGTTCCGACGGGTTGCTGCTGCTCCCGTACCTTGAGGGTGAGCGCACGCCGAATGTGCCGGATGGAACCGGCGTCTACTTCGGCGTACGCGCCGGGACATTCACCGAAAAACATTTTGCACGCGCGACGATGGAGGGCGTGACGCTGGGCATGAACTATGGCCTTCGCCGGCTAGAGAAACTCGGTGTCAAGCCAACGCAGATTCGCGCCACTGGCGGTGGGGCGAACTCCAAACTTTGGCGGCAGATCATGGCCGATGTTTTCAACGCACAAGTTGTCACGCTCAAGGTGGGCGAGGGGGCAGCGTACGGTGCGGCACTGCAGGCGTTGTGGAGTCTCCGCAACCATCAGGGCAACAACGTGAGCATCGAGGAAATCACCGATCGGTTTGTGAAACTGAACACGCGTGAAACCGCCGAGCCAAACGACGAAAACGTTGCTGTCTACCGCGAAGTGCAATCTTTGCAGGACGACCTCTCAAAATCTCTCCGCAAGCCGTTCGCGAAACACCGTGCACTTGTGAGTGGCGAGCGGTGACAAGTGGCTTGCTTTGGCCAAGCGCTTGGCCACAATCGGCACCCGATTGCCATCATGAAAACACGCATCCTGTTTTTTGCCTTGAGCGCGCTGCTGCCGTTGGTCGGCTTGGCCAAGGAGAAGCGGCCGAACATCCTGTTTGCCTTTGCCGATGACTGGGGTAAATACGCCAGCGCCTACGCCAAGGTGGAGGCGCGGCCGGGGCCGAACATGGTCGTCAAGACGCCGACGTTCGATCGCATCGCCGACAAGGGGGTGCTCTTCAAGCATGCCTTCGTCACGGCGCCGTCGTGCACGCCGTGCCGGAGTTCGCTGCTCTCCGGCCAATACTTTTTTCGCACCGGCATGGGCGCGATTTTGCAGGGGGCCAAGTGGGATTCGGCTATTCCTGTTTATCCGCTGATGTTGCGCGATGCCGGCTATCACATTGGAGAGACGTACAAGGTTTGGAGTCCCGGCACGCCAAGGGATGCCCCCTATGGCGCGGGCAAACATGGTTACGAAAAAAGTGGCAGCCGGTTCAACGGTTTCTCACAAGTGACCACCAAGCGCGTGGCCGGCGGCATGTCGGGCAAGGACGCCAAGCAGTTGCTCTATGACGAGGTGATCGGGAATTTCAACGCGTTCCTTGCCGACCGCGATGGCGACAAGCCGTTCTGCTACTGGTTCGGCCCGACGCTTGTGCATCGCAAATGGACGAAAGGCTCCGGCAAGACCTTGTGGGGCATCGACCCGGACGATCTCAAGGGCAGGCTGCCCAAGTTTTTGCCGGACGTGCACGAGGTGCGGCAGGACTTTGCGGACTACCTCGGCGAGGTGCAGGCGTTCGATACCGCGCTTGGGCTGATCCTCAAGCGGCTCGAGGCGGTGGGGGAACTGGACAACACGGTGGTCGTTGTCAGCGGCGACCACGGTGCGCCCGGTTTTCCCGGCGGCAAATGCAACCTGTACGATTTCGGAGTGCAGGTGCCGTTGGCGATCTGGTGGCCGGGCCAGCCGGGTGGCCGCGTGGTGGATGACTTCGTCAACCTCATGGACTTGGCGCCGACCTTTCTCGAGATCGGCGGCGTGAGTGCCCCGAAAGTGATGACTGGCAAAAGCCTCGTGCCGGTGCTCAAGTCAGAGGCTCAGGGGCTCGTGGACAGGAAACGCAACTGGGTGATAACCGGCCGCGAACGCCATGTCGCGAAGGTCCGCGACGGGCAGTTGCCGTATCCGCAGCGCGCGCTACGCACCACGGACTATCTGTACATCATCAACTTCGCGCCAGACCGCTGGCCGATGGGCAACCCGTACAACCTTACCCCGGACAGCGCACCTGAATATCGGTTGTTGGAAAATAACACCTTCATCACTTACGGCGATCTCGACGCCAGCCCGACCAAGGCTTGGATCATTGAACGACGCAACGACGAGAAGTGGAAGTGGTACTACGACTACGCTTTCGCCAAGCGCCCGCACGAAGAGTTGTACGTGCTTGTTGACGACCCCGATCAAGTCAACAATGTGGCTGGCGACAAGAAGTTTGCCGCAGTCAAAGAGAGCCTGAACAAGCAGTTGATGGGGCGCTTGAAGAAAGCCCGAGACCCGCGCGTCCTTGGCGATGGCTCGACCTTCGACAAGCCGCCTTACGTCATCATCCAAGCCAAGCGCCGGCAATAGCGGACGCGCTTGGCCAATTGTAAGCGGCATCTTTCTGTAACCTTTTCCAACCCCGGCCGTTTTCCAAAACCACCTGTCATGACAAAACGAACCCTGACTCTCCTTGTTGCGCTGATCGGCGCGATTGCCTCGACAAGCGCGGCGGCCGCGGCCAAGCGGCCGAACGTGCTGTTCATCTTCACCGACGACCAGCGGCCGGATGCTTTCGGCGCGCTGGGAAACCCGGACATCCGGACGCCCAACATGGATCGCATCATCAACAGTGGCTTCGTGTTCAACCAGGCGTACATCCAGGGCTCGATGACTTTTGCCACCTGCCTGCCGAGCCGTGCGATGATCATGAGTGGCAAGCCGCTGTTCCGTGCCCCGCTGCAACTCGACTCCGGGGTGCTGATGCCGCAGGTGTTCCAGAAAGCTGGCTACCGGACGTTCTGTAGCGGCAAGTGGCACAACGGCGAGTTGTCGTTCGAGAAATGTTTCGACGAGGCCGAGGCGGTGTTCTTCGGCGGCGCGGCGAGAACGCATGTCAACGTGCCGGTTCACCGGATGATTGCCGGGTTGATGGTGCCGTACGACGCCGGCGAGACGTTTTCCACCGACCTGTTCGCCGATGCGGCGATTGACTTCATCGAGCGAGAGTCGAAAACGGATCAGCCGTTTTTTTGCTACATCCCGTTCACCGCGCCGCACTCCCCGGTGACGCCGCCGGGCAAGTGGGCAACGATGTATGACCCGAAAAAAATCATGCTCCCGCCGAACCACTCCGCGCTTCGTCCGGATCTGGCCGACAAGCGACAAGACAGCGGTCGGCGTAGTGGTGGTCGCGGTGGCCGTGGTCGCCAAGGCGGTGATACTTCGCCGGTGGATCGCGCCAAGCAACAGTACGCGACGTACTACGGTCTGATTTCCCACCTCGACCACCACATCGGCCGCGTACTCGACACGCTCGAAAAAACCGGCCAAGCGGACAACACGATCGTCCTGTTCGCCACCGATCACGGCATGGCGATGAACAGCCACGGCCAGTCCGGCAAACACAACGCTTACGAGCACACGACGCGCGTGCAAATTTTTGCCAGCGGCGCCGGTGTTCCGAAAGGTTCGTCGGATGCACTTGTTTACCTGTACGACATTTACCCGACGCTCTGCGGGCTGACTGGCCTGCCTATCCCCGGTGAGGTCGAGGGCAAAAACCTGGCTGGAGTGATCCACGGCAAACAGGCCAAGGTGCGAGATCATCTATTCACGGCTTACATGGACGACCAGCGCACTATCCGCGACGACCGGTGGAAAATGTTTTACCGTCCGAAGGAGGATCGCGCCGCGCTGTACGACCTGAAAAACGACCCGCATGAACTGAGTGATCTCGCCGCTAAGCCGGAGCACAGCGAGCGGATTGCCGCGTTGAAAACCGCTTTGGCCAAGGCACAGCAGCAGTACGGCGATACACCGGAAGTTACCGCACGTCTCATGCGCAGTCGCGGTGGTCGTCCCGGTGGTGCTGGTGGTCGCCGCCCGGCTGGTGCCGGCGTGATTGCTCGACCGACCGTTGACGCGTCCGCTTTGGCCAAGCGCGTCACGGAAAAATTCCTTGCGCACTCCAAGGCCGAGTCCGGCTTGGCCAAGGGGAAGTTCCAGGAGATTTGGACACAACTGCATGCCGCATGGGCCGGTGATGAAAAATCGGTTGGTCGACCAGACCTGATTCAAGGTTTTGCCAAGTTGCTCGGCGAACAGCCCAGTGAGCGTGGAGGCCGGATCGGTGGCCAAGCGGATCGTGGGGGCCAACGACGCCCCGCTGATCGCTTCGGTGGACCCATTGGCCCGAGCGGTGTCATTGCCCGGGCCTTCAGCTACGCGACCGACTCCGACGGTGACCGTGAAATCACTGCCGAGGAGGTTCAATCCGCCGCCGAAAAATGGTCCGGCGACGGCGACAAAAACAGCGACGGCAAATTGAGTGCGGATGAGATCTCCTCCGTCATCGAAGGGTTTATCCAGTCGATGCCTGCGTCTCGAGGCCGCCGCCGTTAAATGCGGGGACAGATATTTGGATCACGATAAAGCTTGTCACGGGAAGGCACGTTGGTGAATCTTTCCCAGTTGTGAGATCACTATCCATCCTATACATCGCCGCCGTGTTGCTGGCTGGTGCTGTTGCGCCACAGGCGCAATCCGAAAACAAGCCGACGGCATACGAGAAAATACCGTCCATCGACCTGATGCAGTTCAGCAAGAAGGAGCAGGCGGAAATCATGAAGCGCGCCAATGCGGAGGGGTGCGACTGCGGCTGCAAGATGACCGTGGCTGAATGCCGCAACGACGACCAGACCTGTGGCAAAAGCGTCACTTTGGTCAAGGCGATCATCAAGGACATCACTGGCAAGGACGTTCGGCTGGCTGCGGCCAAGCGGGAGGCGGACGACCGCATCGGCAAGCCGGTGGACATCAAGTTCACCTCCATCGACGGCAAAAAGGTCGACGTGTCAAAAATGAAGGGCAAGGTGGTGCTGGTCGATTTCTGGGCGACCTGGTGTGGCCCGTGTGTGGCTGAGTTGCCCAACGTCAAGCGGGCCTACAAAAAATTGCATCCGAAAGGTTTCGAGATCGTTGGCATCTCCCTCGACAGCAAGGAGAGTGCACTGCGCAAGTTCGTCAAAAAAGAGAAGATGCCGTGGCCGCAATATTTCGATGGCAAGGGGTGGAAGAACAGCATCTCGACAGCGCACGGCATCCGCAGCATCCCGGCGATGTGGTTGCTAGACAAACAGGGTAACCTTGTCGATACCAACGCCCGGGGAGACCTTGAAGAGAAGGTGGAGGCACTTCTAGCCGCTCCCGAGGCGAAGTAGTCGGCAAACAGATTTTTTTTCCTTCACGAAACGCCGTTGGTCAAGCGCTTGGCCAACGGCGTTTTTGTGAACTACTTCACGACCATTACACCCTTCATGATGATCCAGTGGCCGGGGAAGGTGCAGATGTATGGGTAGTCGCCGGGCTTTTTTGGTGCGGTGAAGCGGAGAGCCGTTGCCGAGAGAGGGGCGACCATCTGGGTGGCATGCAGCACTTTTTTTGACTTTGGAATGTACTGGCCGCGTTCCGCCTGCTTTGGATTCTTGGCCATCTCGTTGGCCGCGAGGCCAATTTCTTCCTCGGCACCAGGGGTGACGATCACGATGTTGTGCGCGGTGGCATCCGGGTTGGTGAAGTCGATCCGCACCGGCTGTCCGGCGCGCACCTCGAACCGGGTGACGTCGTACAGCATCCGCTCCTTCACCGCCGAGATTCTCACAACCTTCACGTTTTTCTGCGAATCAAACTCTGCGTCCTTGGCAGAAGTGTTGCGCTTGGGCGACATTTTCTGGCGGAGATCGAAGGCAGCCATGAACTTCGGCAGTTCCGGGTGTGCGGCGGCGAGGTCCACGTTACCTTTCCACAACGGCTCGATCGTGCGTGAGCCAAGCGCGGTGCGGATGGCATAGCTGAGGTGGCCAATACTTGGATGTTTTAAGGTGTCGAGCAGTGCATCTAACGCGGCGGGTGTGCCGATGTAGCTTGCGGCGATGGCGGCCTCCATGCGCACGAGGCCGTTTGGGTCGTTGGCGCGTTTGCGGAGCAGCGCTTGGCCGTCTTGGAGTTGATCGTGCCAGTATCGCAATTGGTGCGTCGCCGCGGCACGGGCGTTGTGGTTGTCACACTCTAGCAGCTCGGCGAGCAGTTCTGCATTCACGGCGTCGATGCCGCGATAAAGCCAGATGGCCTCGACCTGATGGTGTCGATGGCGCGGGTCGGCCGGGTCGAGCTTGGCCACCCACGCATCAAGCGCGGCCTTGACCTTGGCTGGGTCGCGATCGCGCAGTTCGCGTTTGCTCCAGTAACGGTAGCGGTACTCGGGGCGCTTGAGGATGGCAAGCAGTTGGCCAAGCGGCGCGCCGGCGATCCGCGGCATCTGCTGTGGCTTGGCTCCCTTGGGCATGATGCGGAAGATCCGACCGCTCACCCGGTCGCGCCGCTCGTCGCGCAGCGAGTATTGTGCATGACCCTTGACCGGGTTGTACCAGTCGCACACGTACATCGCGCCGTCCGGCCCGTAGCGCAGGTCCACTGGAATGAAGCTGAGGTTGCGGGAGAAAATGATGTTGCTGACGTATTCCTCGTCATAGCCGAACTCGGACTCATGCCATCGATGGAACTCGACACGGTTGCTTGGCTTGTAGCGCACCTTCACGAAGCCGCCCTGCATCTCCTCCGGCCAGTTGGGGAAATCCACAAACTCCTGCCCACATGTGCCGGAGTAGGCGCGCAGGCCGTTCGGGCGCGGGTGTTGCGCCGGGTAGGTCGGGTCCAGCGCGTGGAATGCCTGCGCGTAAATCGGGAAGCTGGCCATGTGCTGCCCCCAGTCATCGAAGGTCACACCCCACGGGTTGGTGCTCGGGTGGGTGCCAAATGCGGTGAGCCGGTGTTGCCTCGGCTCGAAGCGGAACCAGCCGCTGTTCTGCTGGCGCACCGGGCCGTACGGCGTCTCGATTTGGCTGTGATGAAAAATCCCCTCACGGAAAATCAGGTCGCCGTCCGGTGTCCATGCGAAGTCGTGCAGCGCGTGGTGCGAATCTTCACAGCCAAAACCGGTGAGCAGCTTCTCGCGGGTGTCGCCGTCGCCGTCGCCGTCGGTATCCCGGATGAACGTTAAGTGCGGTTCCTCCGACACGAACACGCCGCCGTCGCCAAACTCGAACGACAACGGGATCTGCAGATTATCGGCGAAAACGCTCGATGTGTCAGCCCGCCCGTCGCCGTCGGTGTCCTCAAGGATGATCAACTTGTCGTTGGGTTCATTGCCCGGATAAACGTGCGGATAGGTCGTTGAGCAACTAACCCACAGTCGGCCTCGGGCATCCCATCGCATTTGGATCGGGCAAGCCAGGTCGGGGAAATCTGTTTCGCTGGCAAACAGGTTCACCTCAAAGCGCGGATCAACTTCAAATTCGCCGAGTTCGTCCTGGGGCGAGAGCAGGCGGTTGGCACCGCGGCTCTGCGTGGTCGGCGGCAGCGGCGGGATGTTCGAGTCATCGATTACCGTCGTCACCTGTTTGCCCTCGGTGATGTCCCAGATGCGCTGGTCACGGTTGGCGCTCATGAGGTCGAAGTTGCGCATCGCCGGCAGGAAGTCGAGGTAGCCGTAGCTGCGATTGCGTCCGCCAGTGTAGTAAAACGTGTTCACCGGCCGGAAGCGGCGGAAGAACTGTTTGTTTTTTTCTAGGACCGCCGCACGGATTTCCTCATCGACCATCGGAGGCTCGATGCCGAACACTGCCTTGAACACCTTGTCGGCAAACAGCCGGTAGCCGTCGTCGTTGAGGTGGCAGCCGTTGAACGTCAGGTCGTGTCCCGCTGCTGCCATTGCCTTCTCGGTGGGGGAGAAAAGATCGACGAAGCCGATCTGCTGCTTCGCCGCGATGTCCCGCATGGCCTCGGTGTAAAGTCGCAGGTTCGCGTTATTGACGGCGGCACGGACGCCCTCAATATCTTCGTTGGCAATCGGCGAGAGCAGCACGAGTTGCGGTCCGGTTTTGCCGTTGAACGCCTTGGCCTTGGTTGCCGCGATGTAGCCGGCGAGGTCGTTCCGAAACTTGGCCAAGCCGCCTGGCCCCGCGAATGACTCGTTAAACCCGAAGGTCGCGAAGACCAGGTCGGCCTTCACGAAAACCAGGTGTTGGTCAGTGTCGGCAAAGTTCGCCGGGCGCGGTTGCAGGCCAAGCGCATCGGCTGGCCAGGCGAGGTTGCGAACCGTCAGGTCGTGGTTCGGATGCGCCTGGTGCAGCAGTGCCTCTAGGTATCCAAAGTCCTGTGAGCGGTCGAGCAGCGTGTTGCCGATGAAGGCGATGTTCATGCCATGTTTGATTTTCAGCGGCAACCGGGTGTTAACGGGAGAGGTTACTGGAGGGCGAGTTGCCGTTTTTTCGAACAATGCGTACTGAGCCAACTCCGGACTCTTAGGTTCCGGTTTCACTCCGGTTTGCTTGTTGCGGGCATCGGCACGAGTCGCCGCTTTTTTGCCCTTGGCCGCACGCGACTTGAGTCTGGCCAAGGGAAGAATTCTTGTTTTTGCCGGGGGTACCTTTTCGCCTGCGGCCCAGCAAATTCCATTGATGAAGAGTCGCAGCAGGTTCCTGTTCTCGAAGCTGTTCTTGTGGCCTAGGGTTGTGTAGAAGACGCGACCACCCCATTTGTTTTTCCAAGTCCAGGCGACATCCTGTGTCATGGTCGGCTTGATTTCGAATGTTCCGAATCGGTTGGTCTTTTTGCCCGGTTTGCTGGATTGGCCTGCGCCGCGTAGGAGCGACTGTGAGCCTTGGGCAGGGTCGGAGAGGTATAATGTGCCAGCGGCGGCAATCGGTTTGGCCAGATTGATGCCGGTAAGGATTGGGTGACCTCCGGCGCCCTTGGCCAAGGTGACGGTTGTGTCGCCCTGCAGATGGGCGAAGTATTGGGAACCAAGCGCATCGCGGCCGAAGCCATTGTTCCATTTGGCCAAGCTGTTGCCTTTGGGATAGTCGAATGCATGGGTGCTGGTCCGGAATCCCACGACTGGCTTCCCGGCCTCGAGGTAAAGGCGGATCATACGAAACTGATCCGGAGGCAGCGTGAGAAAACGAGTGTAGAAAATCGCGACATCGGCCTCCTGTAACAGTTCAAGACCGTCGATTCCCTTACTGTTTTTTTCCGGATTGTACCCGGGGTTGAGCACAGAGGTCTTCCAGCCAAGCGCATCGAGTTGACTGGCCAGCGCAGGCATTGTTTCGTGCGGACTATAATGGTGTGTGCCGACGACAAACAGGGCATGCGGTTTGGCTGCCTGCGCCTGGCCAAGCGCGATCAATGTTGCTAGAAAAAATGCTAGATTACGCATGATATGTGGCCGCGGATGAAACACTCAAATCAAGGGCTCGTCGAGCGTTTGGTACTGCGGAGTGAGCAAATCGAGGCTGGATAAATAGTTGCCCAAGGATTAGTTCGGCGTGTTTTGGCTTGTACAGGCCAGATTTAGTTTGGGATAACTCCGGCGGGTAATTGAAAAGATATGACAACGATTAGACATAGCTTGTTGGTGGCGGTGACGGCAGGACTGCTTTTCAGCGGTTGCGCCACGGAACCGGGAAGAAAAACAGCAGTTGGCGCCGGATTGGGTGCGGCGATTGGCGCAGCAGCGGGGGCTGTTATTGGCAACCAGAGCGGCGAGGCTGGTAAGGGAGCGTTGGTCGGTGCCGGAGTCGGGGGGCTGATTGGTGCCGGCGTGGGCAACGCCAAGGAGGCCAAGGAAAAGGAAGCTGCCAAGCCGAAGGAGTAGCCCTTAGAGTGAATTGAATTTGTAGGAGAGCCGGTGATGGCTCTCCTTTTTTTGGTATTCATGAAGGCACTGTTCGTACACGCGCATTTTGATGACTACGAGTTTGCTGCTGCCGGCACGTTCGAGATGTGGCGCCGGCAACTGGGAGCCGACTTTTGCGCGCGACTGGTTATCTGCACCGACGGGGCGGCGGGGCATCACCGGATGTCGAGGGAGGAGACGGCGCGCGTCCGGCTGTCCGAGCAGATGGAATCGGCGAAGCTGGCGCAGTGCGAGGTGGAACCGCTACTGCTGCCGGATGGGCGGGCGCCGCGCGAGGCATGCCTGAATGTGGACAGCGATTTGTTGGCGGCGCTCTGGAAGGCGATCCGCGATTTCGAGCCAGACTACCTGTTCGCCCCGCCGGTGCCGTCCGATTCGATCGCTGGACTGCACGTGGATCACGTCGCCGTGGCGGAGGCAGTGCGCAAGGTGGCCTACATGATTAACGTGCCGCACGCCTTCACGCCGGAATACCCGTCCGACGACGCCGAACCGAAGCCGTGCAGGGTGCCGGTCATCTTAACCGCATATGATTCGTACATGTTCGGGGCCAACTCGTACGACTTGGCGGTGGATGTCAGCACGGCGTTTGAGCTAATGGTAGACATGACCTGGTGCCACCAGTCGCAGGTGACCGAGTGGCTGCCGTGGGTCGGGCGGCACGACATGGATGTGCCCGCATCGAAGGAGGAATGGCGTTCGACGCTCGAGCACCGCTTTACCAAGCGCAACCGCGAACTGGGCCTTGAGGCTCAGCCAATGGCAGAAGTGTTCGGTGTCACTGCTTGGGGCGAAATCCCGACGTTGGAGCAGCTCAAGACTGATCTGCCCAACCTCATTAGCCCTTCCGGAACCGAAGCCCGATTGGCCAAGCGCTTAAACCAGTGGCATGGTGAATGAGTGCTTAGCCAGGCAGAAGGGGCAGTATTCCGGCTTGAGGGTTTTATCATCTCTTCTATTCTGTCGGCGGCATGTCCACACTGGATCGATTCGAGAGCGTCTTTAACGCCGCATCCCGGGAGGTGTTCACGCGGCAGCCGGTTGAGATTGGCCGGGTGTTAATAGTGCATGACCTCAAGGAGGAGGCGCAGGATGATTTTCTCTATCTGGCAAAGGGTTTTCTCTCGGCGTTGGAGGCCGGGGGCGGGCCGGAGTGGGAGTTGTTTGGAAGCGACACGCCGTTCGGTATCCGGGAGGTGTTGAGCGCAGTGGAGCAGACCAAGCCGGATCTGGTCGTGACCTACCGTGACCTTCACGGCACCGCCGGGGAGTGGCCGCACAGCCTTGGTCGTCATGTGGATGTGCTGACGCAGGCGACCTCGACGCCAGTGTTGGTTCTGCCGCACCCCTGTCGGGCTGACGTGCCGGAGCACGCGCTCCAGAACACCGACCGGGTCATGGCGGTGACGGATCACCTGGCCGGGGACCACCGCCTGGTCAGCCACGCGGCGAACTTCACACAGGACAACGGGACACTTTTCCTTGCGCATGTCGAGGACGACACAGTGTTTGAGCGTTACATCGCAGCGATAGGCAAAATCCCGGACCTCGACACCGAAATTGCTCGAGAGGAGATCCGGGCGCGACTGCTGGAGGATCCGATGGAGTATATCGAGTCGTGCCGCGCTGGCCTGGCCGGAGAAGATTCTCAAATCAAGGTGGAGAGCCGTGTGAAGCTCGGGCATCTGCTTGCCGATTATCGCGAGTTGGTTGAGGAGAATGAAATAGACCTGCTGGTCATGTATACGAAGGACGACGAACAGTTGGCAATGCATGGGATCGCGTATCCGCTCGCGGTCGAGTTGCGATCGACGCCACTGCTGATGCTGTAGTGAGGTGGCAGGAATGGAATTCATGATGATTGCCGCTACTGGTCATGTCGCCGCCGAGGTTACCTATCTGTTCACCGGGTTGCTGGTGGCCATGGTGTTGTGCCTTGCGCTGGAGGAGAAGATTCACGCGAAGAAATCGGTGATCGTCGGGGTGACGGCGGTGGTGGCGCTGTTGCTGGGTGCGTTCACCCACATCCTGCCATTTGGTGCGGTGCATCTCCCCAACGGGCACGAGATGAAACTGCCGGTGTTCATCCCTGGGATCGAGTGGGGGGTGATCACGATCATTCTCGGCTCGAGCCTGTTTGTGGATGTCACTAGCAAGTCGGGGCTGTTCACCTTCATCGCCATTAAGCTGACCAAGGCGTCGAAGGGTGATCCGCGGCGGTTGCTCTGGTTTTACGGGGTGATGACCGTGGTGTTCAGCGCCGTGCTCAACAATGTCACGGCTATGATCATCGTCGGGTCGCTGAGCGCCGTCTCGCTCGGCAAGCTTGGTCAACGGGATAAGCTACTGGGCTTCCTGCTCGTAGAGGGATTGTTGACGAACATTGGCGGTCTGCTCACGTTGATCTCGTCGGTGCCGAATATCATCGTCGGCACCACGGCGGGGATCGGGTTTGTGACCTTCTTCCTCAAGGCTGCGCCGTATGTTGTCGTGGCTACCACCGCCACCATAGTGATGGGCGCCAAGGTGTTTGGGATCGAGTCGCTAAAGACTGACGAGGAGCGCGCTGTTGCGCTTGGCCAAGTTTCGAGTTTCGACGAGAGGGACGGCATCGAGAGCATGGGATTCTTTTGGTTCGGCGCGGCGATGCTGGTGCTGTTCATTTGTTTTATTGCCACCGCATCGTTTGACGGCTGGCCGATCGGCGATCTGGGGATGGGCTTTGTGGCGATGATGTTTGCCGTGATCATGCTTTGCAAATTCAAGTCGAGCGTCGGTAAGTTTTATAGTGGCATCGACTGGGATTTGTTGTTTTTTTTCGTCTACCTGTTTGTCGCCATCTATGCGATGGAGCAGGCGATGGTTTTGGATCTGATCGGCAAGGGCATCGAGCCGATCATCAGCATGGGTCCCAGGTTGGGTGGTGGCCTGTTGCTCGTCTCCTCTGCGGTGGCCAGCAGCGTGACCGACAACATCCCGCTTGCGGCGGTGCTCTCCAACATCCTCAAGTCGATGGATCCCGCAGTCGATCCCGGCATGTGGTGGTCGGTGATTTTCGGCGCGAACCTTGGCGGCAACCTGACGCCGATCGGCTCCGCATCGACGCTCGTGGCGGTGACCATCATGCACAAGCACGACCTGAAGATTTCCTTCATGGGCTTCGTGAAAAAAGCGTTGCCATTCGCGTTACTCCACATCGCATTGGCCACGCTTTACGTTCTTCTTGTGTTGAAGCACCTCCCGGGCTGAGACAGTTATTTCCCTGTGTGGCGGGCAACCGCAAAGATGCCAACCAACAGCAGGACGGCGCCGGCCGGTAGGAGGATGATGCCCAGCCCTGGATCCGCTCCGTGGGTGATCAGGCCACCGAGGATGAAGCCGCCAGGAACTAGCAGGGTTGCAGCGGCAAGGCATCGGGAAGCCAGCACGCGGGCGCCGGCCGGCATACCCAGTCGGGGTAACGAGGCGGCAAACGCGATATTGAGCACCGATAACAACGTTCCATGCGCGTGGCCTAGCCGGAGCATCAGTCGGTGCGTCTCGTTGTCACCGACATCCAGATACCAGCCGACCCGGAACGCCAGCAACCCCTCGAGCAGGATGCCGAGGCAGACGAACAGGAACAGCGACCACCAGCCAAGCCGGTAGTGCCGTCGCTCCTCCAACGTGGACTGCGCCGAGATGTCGCGGGATGTCGGTTGGGCTGGGGCGTTTCGGGCCTGTTGCGCGGTTTGTTCGCTGCGTTCGCGTCGTGAGGGTTTGTGCTGGCTCATTCTTGGAGGATCATCGGGCGGTTGTTGCGTTGGGCGGTCAATCGGCTGGCAGCATCTTCCAGCGGGTGGCCCCGGGCGTCGAGCAGAAGTTCGGCTGCCGGCGCTTTAACAAGCAGTTCAGCGGCTGTCCAGCGGCGCCGGATTGCGTCGATTTGTCCCGCGCGCTTGGCCAATGAGGCGGTATAGTCGAACGGCATGTCGGCTAAGGAGGGATGGACCGTAAGTGCCTTGTGGGCAATATGGCGAACCGCCGCGTAGCGGTCGTCCATCGTGCGAATTAACCATGGCGTCTGCCAGTCGTCGCCGGAGGCACCGCGCGCCGGTTCCCAACCCATGTGCCATGCAGCAATCGCACGTTGGCCGGCGTCGCCTTGGAGCAGCATCCTGAGCATCGACGAGGTCGACTTGTCGTCGTTGTCGAGTTGCGGCTCTGGATGGCCGTACCATTCGGCCAGATGGCGCCGGGTCCACCCAAGTGTCCGGTCGAGGTGGCAGAGGTTGCAGGCATTGGGGCGCCCTGTATCCAATTGCGTTGCAACTTTGGGGGAATCGATCTGGTGACTGCGGATGGCGCCAAGCAGGCCGTAAGTGGTATGGGGCATGTGGCAGTTGTAGCAACGACTACCCTCCGATTCGGCGGAGTGGTTGGTGTGTTCGGTCAGATTTCTGCGCAGATCACCATGGCACTGGAAGCAGGCCTCGTTGGTCGCCATGCGCGGGGCGAGTTGGTCGTTGTTGTCATGGTAACCGTGCATCGAGTGGCAGGAGAGGCAGGACATTTTGCCTCGCTGAAAGCAGGGCGTGTCGAGCAGGCCATTATACTCGCGGCCGGCGACACGCACCATACCATCCGGCCAGAACCGGTCGTTCAACCAGTCGTCGCCGGGGTGGGGATGGCCGTGTCGGGAGAGAAACGCTTTGGTCTCCTCTCCCTGAGCTGGCTGTGTGCCGGCAAAGGAGCTGGCGTGCACAACTGTCGTGTTTGCTTTCAGCGGGTTGCCCGGCAGGAATTGCGGACCATTCCTGAGCCAGTCCATCTTGTTGGGGGTATACTGGTAGGCGTGACACTGGCCGCAGACTTGCGCTGACAACCGGTGGTCTAAACCGCCGCCGGGGTTCAGGATGCCATGGGTCGTGCCGTCGCCCAGGTGCGCCAGGTATCGTTTGGCGGGATTCTGGTAATGCGCTATGTGTGCACCGGCTGGACCGTGACATGCTTCGCAGGAGATGCCTAGTTCCGCAGTCTCGGAGTGGAAAGTTCTGTTGCGATTGTCCGGCCCAGGTCGGCCTGCAACCGCGTGGCATTTGATGCAGCTATCATTCCATTTCGCACCTCCGATTGGGAGGTTCGGGTCGTGCAGAAACGTGTCTTGCACCGGTGCCCATTTCTGATCCGCTATTAGCCAGCCGTAGGGGAAGGGGTGTTGCATGTTGCCGGTTTGGTTGCCGGTCCAATAAACCTGCAGGTGATGTGAACCTGTGGTCATGGTCACACGTTGCCGGTTCTGCTCATTGCCGTCCGCGTCGACTGTGGTAGCCCAGTACTCTCCCTGCTTTTTCTCAAGCAGCAGTTGCGCTTGACCAAGCGGCAGTTTGGTGCCGTGCCACTTGGATAGGATTGCCCCCGGCTTGGCCAACTGGGTCATCGTACGATGGTAGCTGTGGTGCCAACTGCGGTATTCTGAGGGATGGCAGGCGCGGCATGTTTGCGACGAGGTGTATGTGTTGTTCGGAGCGGTGACTGGCTCGAGCTTTGTCTGTGCTGGGGCCGCCTTCAGCAGCGCGTCGCGGGCTGCATCGTTGCGGGTGTCCAAGGTGTACTTGAAAAGCCCCAAAGCGGCGGTCAGAGCGAGGGGAAACGCCACTAGGCCGGTGGCCTGAAGGCGGGTCGCTTGGGCAAGGAAGGGCACGACGGCGATCAGCAGAAGCCCCGCCGGAAGGATCAATTCCAGCCCAGCCGAGTCTAGGGTGGACAACAAGTTGCTCATCAACCGTCAGTCGTTTGCCGCGGGGATCGTGAGTCGGTAATAGCCGTTGGGTAGCGGCAGTTGTACGGCGGGAATCCCGAAGGTAACCGTGCGCTTGCCGTCCTCGGACGGGAAGGTCTTCACTTGTATCCACTTGCCTCCAGCGATATCAGCGGTGCTCCACAGCACATACGCCCGTCCGGTCTGCGCCTCGAACGAGATGGTTATGTTTTGCTCGTGCAGAGCAAGGCTCAGTGCCAGAACGCTGGAGTCGTCGTCTGGCCGGGTGCCGGCGAGGTATTCCTCGAGGTTGGTGTGACCGTCGTGGTCCGAATCGAGCGCGGCATCGGCCGATTCGTTGGGGTTGAGGCCGAACTGGTCCTCCCAAAGGTTCGGCAGGCCATCCTCGTCCGCGTCGCCGAGGATCAGGTTGGCCCGTCCCGGCGTGGCGCTGTTCGGGAAAAAAACAATCGACTTGGCTCCGTCGGGGTAACGGCCTGAGGAGGCACCCCTAGTTTGCTCACCAAACAGCACCGAGTCGATCTCCTTGTCCTTGGTGTCGATTAGGATGATTTCCTCGCCTCTACCGCTCAGGCGGAAGCCGAGGTGGGTTGGCCCGTCGGCGGGGGCGTTGTCCGCGGCCAAGCGTAGGAATCCGCCTGGGCCGATGAACGAGAGCGGCGGCAGGACGGTCTTGTCGGGCTGGGCCGAGTCGTCGCTCAGCTTCAGCCCGCCGATCGCGACCGGTAGTGTGGATTTGTTGAACAGTTCGAGCCAGTCGCTGCCATTCTCCGGCCGGGCCATCCATTCGTTTATCGAGAGCGACTGGTTGCTGCCGAGGTCCGACTTGGTATTGGTCAAGCCTGGGGTGGGGGTGGTGAGTGTCCACGGGCCAAGGCCATCCGGCTCGCGCCCGATGGAGAAGTCGCCGGCTTGAGGACCGAAGCCGATGGCGTCTTGGATTTTCAACCCCTCATCGCTTGGCCACCACAGCGCGATATTCTGGCCATCGGCATCGAGCGCAAACCCGGTATGTAGCCCGGGAGCTTCCTGTTGGTTGTCGCACCAGACGACGAGGTGGCCCTTGGTCGGCAGGATGGTTTGCGCCGGGAAAAAGAAGGTCGGTTCAAGGGCGACTCCGTCGCCGAGGCCGGCACCTCCAAGGTCGATGTCGCGGTCGGTTGGGTTGTGCAACTCGATCCAGTCGGGGTTCGCGTCGGCGTTCGTCACCGAGCCGCGGTTAGCGGCCATCAACTCGTTGAGGATGACGCCGTCGGGTAGGCTCTCGACGGTGGCGCTCAAGCTCATGCCGAATGCGAGATCCCTGTCGTTAGTCGAGTATTGGTGTACCTCGACTGCAAGGAGGTTTTCCCCCTGCTTAAGTGTTTTTCCAGGGAGTGTGATGCTGCCGCTCAACTCGGCGTCGGTTACGGAACTCAAGGCTCGCGTGGTGTAGCTGATACTGCCGCGCTCTTTCATGTTCACGCGGTGAATATGCTTGCCGTTGAGGTAAAAGACCGCGCCATCATCGATAAGGTATCTGATTTGCAACTCACCACCGCCGGCCGGCGGCTCGAAGTTGAACTTTTTGCGGAAATAAAACGTCTTCGGCCCCATTTTGAGGGTGGTGGTCATCTTGTATTTTTGCCGGGAGGTGGCGCGGCCTAGATACGACTTGCCACTTGGCCAAGCGGAGTCGTCGTACTCGGCCTTGCGCCAGGTCGTGCCAAGGTTTTTGCCGTCGGCATTGTATTTCCATTCCGTGTCGGTGAGGGAAATGAGATCCTCCGACCGCGCGTGGCCGCCATAGCGGAAGCCGGCCTCGCTGTTGGGCAGCGATTTGCGTCCGTTTGAGTCAATGTATGTTGCTCTCCAAAAGTAGGTGCGTCCGAATTCAAGCAGATCAAATGGCACCGGCATCTCAGTCAGCTTTTCGGAAGTTCTGGCCTTAAAAACAGGATAGGTGAATGAGGCGTCGGCGGCGCGGATTTCCCAAATTGTCTCGGCATGGGTGGCTGCTGCGTCCGTACTATAGAATGCTGATACCACCATCGACGCTGGGGCGTAGACGGAGCCGCCGCCGGTCAATTGTTCGGCGGTGGGCTGGCTGGGGATTTTAACATTGCCGCATTGTTTGTTGACGTTGGACTGGCGTCCACGGGCGAATGCGGTGTAGCTGGTCAGGCCCATGCGGCCGATGCTCTCCGGTGTGAGCAGCGTGTTGTTCAGGTAGTAAAGGTGTTCTTTGTACTCTGTCCGGAATGCTTTGAAGAACGCATCTTTGATGGTGTGCGTGCCGTGGGTGGTGTTGGGGTTGCCGGCCTCGCCGATAAAGATGGACCGGCTGATGTAGTCGTTGCGCATGTCGTTGTCGAAGTCCCACGGTAACAATGCCCATCGCCCATCGGCCCGGCGCCAGATGTAGAAATTGTGGACCGTGTCATCCCACGTGCCCATCCAGTTGCGCACGGCGATGTAGCTCATGAGTGACTCGATGTCCCAGTTGGCCTCAAACCATTTCTTGAGGCGAGCGCGGTTGCTCTTGTTCTTGGCTAGGCCATCGATCATTTCCTTCAGTTCGGTGTGTCCCTTCCAGTCTTGGTTTTTGGAAGAGTAAATCCACTCGTAACGTTGCAACGACGCCCAGCCGTCGTTGGTTCCCAGTTTGCCGCCGTCGCCCCGGCCGTACGGGCCGAGGTTCTGCAGGATGCCACTCGACTTGAAGATGTGGCCGTTGGGCTCGACCTCCGTGTCGGGGTTTCGGCGGGCCTGGTCCTCATGGTAATTTTCGAGCAAACGGTCGTTGTGATCCTCCACCATTAGGCGCCGCATCTTGCGCTTGTTGATGGCGACATCGACCCACTCGGTGTGCGAGGTAGGCAGGCCCAGTTCTCGGTACAGCGTGTGGCCGGCAACGGTCACGTTGTCCTTGTCCATGAACAGTAAGTCGCTCTGGCCATCGAACTGGTTGTAGCGCGGCAGGCGTACCTTCCAGGAGTTGCGCCCGCTGTTTCGGCGGTAGAAGCTTCCGTTCCAGCGGGCATACACATCGCGCACCTCGCCGTTATAAACAAGGATGCCGTGCACGGTGTCGTTCCACGGGCCTCGTGGGACGACATCCTTCGCAGGGCGGTAGCCGCTGCGCGGGTTGGCAGTCATGTTTTTCGAGAGTTGGCTGGTGCCGTTCCGCGGAATGAGTAGCTCGAAGTATTTTCGTGTATTGCTAAATTTCGGCATTACGAAATAGGAGTGCCACTGGTATGGATCGCTCTTGCGGGGCGAAATTTTCTGTAGACCTTGGCCCAGGTCGGCCAGGATACGATAGCGCACCAGTGTCCGGTCTGGTTTCTTGGGAAGCGTGTGTGTCCAACTGCCTTGCTCCAGTTTCATCTCCCGCTTGGCCAAGGTTTCACCCTCCTTTTCGAGGTTGTCGTAAAAATATTCCAGCGTGACATCGGTGAGTGTTTCATTTGTGGAGAATTTGGCCGCGATCGTTACGGCCTCGAGTTTGCTGATCAGAGTGTCCCCGTTGGGGTCAGCCGCGCGGATGGAGGTAACAATGGGTGCCGGCATCGAGCGCTTTCGGGCAATGTGGTTCGACCGGCCCGGCGTGGCGTTTTTCTCGAGAGGCGACGCTACCCAGTTGGCAGGGTCACTGCCCGGTAAGGAGAAGTTGATCCGCTCCAGTGACATGCCGCGATATTGGTGTTTCATCGGGTCGATGCCGGACCACTTCGGCCCCGCGCCGATAGAGTCTGCGCCCATGGGCCAGGGAAATTGGGCCGAGTAGCGGACGGTGTCCTCGGCGTTGCCGCCGTCGTTCTCCACGCTCACTCGCTCGCCGTTGTTGCTAAGCACGCCTGTGTACGGTCCCAGCACCGTCACGCTGGATAGGCGGTATTCCTTGATGGCGGTCAAGCGCTCGGGGTTTTTCGCCACGACTAGGTAGTCACCGCTCTCGATCTTGGTTCCCGACGGGAAGGCGTAGTCGATGCCGCCGCTGATCCGCCAGTTGTCAAGAGCAACAGTTTCACGGCTGAAGTTGTGCAGTTCAATGAACTCATGCACGTCCTCTGACAGGTCGAGCACCGGCATGCCGCGCTTGTCAAAGTCCGGTTCCTCGATTGGGTGATACATGATCTCGGAGATCACGATGCGCGGTGGCGGTGGCGCGTTGGGGTCTACTCGGTAAAACCAGCCAAGCGGCAGGAAGGCTTTCTTGAACGGGTTCGTGCCGGTGATGCCTGCGTCCGGGTTCCAGGAGATTTTCACTTTGGGGCCGGGGGTTTGGCCAAGCGCAAACCGGTAGCGGCTTTTACTGATCCCGGTCACGCTCTGGGCCGGCTGACCGTTGATCTGGAGGTCGTTGGCGTCCACGCCACTGACGTTCATGCTGAACTCCACCTCAATTGCGTCGAGCGACTTCACCGTGAGCCCGGCCGGCGGGTTGGTTCGCTTGACGTACGGCGGGTTGTCGTCAGCGTGGGTGTAGCTCCAGCGGTTGTCCGTATCGGTGGCGTTGAACGCGTTTGGGTTCTGCGCTTGGTCGGTGATGCCGTGGC
This sequence comes from Verrucomicrobiota bacterium, assembly GCA_030749225.1. Classification (GTDB taxonomy): domain Bacteria; phylum Verrucomicrobiota; class Verrucomicrobiia; order Limisphaerales; family UBA1096; genus UBA1096. Next base: position 21,453 of record JASMKO010000057.1, on the reverse strand, counting down.
CGTTGGCCCAGTGGAGGCGCACCTTGCCTTGGGGCAGGCTGCCGAGTTGAAACAGCCACGACCGGCCGCTGCCCTCGACCGACTGCGCTGGCACGCCGTTTGCCAGCAGGTCGGCGGCATCCAAGCCGGTGACTGGCTCCGTAAAGGTGATGAGGACACGGCTCAGGTTCGAAGTCAGTCCGGGTGGCGGATCGACCGATGCTACCTTGGGCGGGACGCTTTCTACCGAAACTGCAGAAAGGCGTGCATCGAACAATGCGTCCGGGCTGGTGCGCCGCTGGTTGAGCACAATCACGGCAATCGTGTTTTCGCCGTCGACAAGAAAGTCAACCGGGTTTTTCAGTGCATAGTTGCGGAAACGCAGTGGCTCCGATGCTGCCTTGGAGGCAGCCGAGCTGTACTTGGGTTTTTCGGTTTCGACATTGTGCCGCGCCACCTCAGTGCCGTTGATATAGGCGACGAATCCGTCGTCCACCTTGGCTCGCAGGGTCATCGAGGTAATTGTGTCCGGATCGGGTGCGTGGAACTTGCGCCGGAGGAAAAAAGAGTTGTAGCGGCTCTTCATGTCCTCCAGTTCGGTGCCGCCGGTGACCTTCTCGCCGAAGAATACTGGGGTCGGGGCGGTTTCCCAGTCCGAGTCGTCATGGGCTGCCTTGGTCCAGGCCCAATAGTCGGGTCGGCTGGGGGTTTTGCGGCCGCGCCACAGTTTCCAGTCCGATTCGTAGTTGATCAGTGTCACCGCCTGACTGGGCGGGGTGGCAAAGAGCAGAGCCAGCAGCAACAGCCCCGCGCGTAAAAAAATGCGCGGTTTACAGCGGTTCTGGTTTTCGGGCGAACTGGTCATGTGCCGGGAACGTACCTAAATCGGGGCGGTTTTCAATGCTTCAACTGCACGATTGCAATCGTGTCCCAGCGCGTCTAATTTCCGTCGAAGCAGAAACGACGATGCGATTTTCTACAACCATCGCCGCCACGCTGTTGTTGGGAGCGATTGGCCACGCGGATCAGGCCAAGCGCTGGCCATTCACGCCGCTCGTTCCGATCGTCCCCCCAGGGGTGACGAACACCAACTGGGTCAGTAACCCGATCGACGCGTTCATTCTCTCCCGGCTGGAGGCGAAAAGTATCGAGCCTGCACCGTTGGCCAAGCGCCGTACGCTGGTACGGCGGTTGTATTTCGACCTGCTTGGTGTGCCGCCGGAGCCGAACGCCGCCGACGCCTTCGTCAACGACCGCAGCCCGCTTGCCTACGAACGGCTCGTCGATCGGCTGCTCAACGATCCGCGTTATGGCGAACGGTGGGCGCGCTACTGGCTCGACTTGGCACGGTATGCCGATACCGCCGGCTACGAGGGCGACCCCGACATGCCGCACGCTTGGCGCTACCGCGACTACGTCATCGACTCGCTCAACCGCGACAAGCCTTACGACCTGTTTATCCGTGAACAAATTGCCGGCGACGAGTTCAACGAGATCATGGGCGCCGGCGAACTGCCGGGGATGGATGCCGAGCGCACAGTCGCGCTGACGTTTTTGCGGCTTGCGCCGTTTACCGAGCCGCGCGGCGACCGCTCCCGGCACGAGCTGCTCAGCGAGATGACCTCGACGGTCAGTTCCGTGTTTCTCGGGCTCACCATGGGCTGTGCGCAGTGCCACGACCACAAGCATGACGCCATCCCGATTGCCGACTTCTATCGCATGCAGGCGTTCTTTTCGACGGTGCAGCTGCCGCCTCCTGAACGGGGCGACGGTTTCCAGATCGGCGGCTCCTTGTCGGCGCGGTTTTATCGTGCCCATGAGGAGGTGTTGATCAACGACAAGCGTGCTCGGCTGCAGCATCAGGTCGGCGAGGCCAAGTCGAAACTGGCCGAGTTGAGACAGCAACTGGAGCCACGCACCGCCAGGCGCAATGCCGGGTTCGGCCTGCAGATTTATGGCGGCGGCCTGGGTAACGACTACCTTTACGACACCACGAACGTGACCGACGGCCAGCCGCACTATACCGTCGCGTCGAGCGATGGCACAGTCTGGACTTTCCACACCGACAGCCGGCCGGCCGGGGCGCTTGGCAGTAAGAGCGGCTCGAACAACGGCAAGTGGTACGGCGATCTTCCGAAACCGGAGTACATCAGCCTCGGCGACTATACCGAGGGCACCGGCCAGCCTAAAAACGCCGGCCACAAGGGGGCGTTTGCAGAGGTGATGATTTACGGACAACCGCTTAACAGCGAGAAGCTTGGCGAGCTCGACCGCTATGTGAAGGCCAAGTACCACGGTGAGGGGGTGATGTCCGGGCCGCCCGCTGAAGATCTGAGGTTCTGGCTTGATGCAGCCGACCTGGACGCGAACGCCGAGACACCCAACCCGGCCGAGGGCGACCGAGTCAGCGTGTGGGTGGACAAGATCACCAAGACTGCGCTTGGCCAAGTGGAGGTGAGTCGGCAGCCCAGGCTCACGCGGCTTGGGCAAGCCCCGGCGTTGCACTTCGACAAGAGTTTTCTGCGAAGCAGCCTCTCTCGTACTGACTTGGCCAAGTTCCTCGACGACCAAGCTGGCTCGGTCGTGGTCATATTTTCCGCAGAACACACCGGCGAGGGATACGGATTCGAGGTCGGCGGCGCCGGCGCGATGCTCGGGACGTTCATCAATCCGGCCGCAGCCAGTGGTAAAAAACTGCGCGATCAAATCTACGACTACTCCAACGACCTGTTCACAAAGAACGAGCGGGATCTGTTTTACCGTCTGGAGAACCGGGAGCGCTTCGTCAAACAGCACCTCAAGCGGCTTAAGCCTGTCGCCATGTCGTTGCGGCATTCGTTCGGGCCGCCGTACGAGCCGGGTGTGCCGGTTACCACCGTCAAGCTGCGCGGTGAGTACGACAACCACGGCCCGGTAGTGAAGGCCGGTTTTCCGAGCATTATAGCCGGCCACACTAAACCGGCGGCTGTCCGGCTTGACCCGTTCAAGCGCTGGCCCACGCGGAGCCGCCGCATGGCCTTGGCCAAGTGGATCGCCAAACGGGACAACCCGCTCACCTCCCGCGTGATGATGAACCGCCTGTGGTACTGGCACTTCGGCCGTGGCATGGTACGAACACCAAGCGACTTCGGCAAACTCAGCGGTGGCGCGACACACACAGGATTACTCGACTGGCTGGCCGGGCGCTTCGTCGACAGCGGTTGGAGCCTGAAGTCAATGCACCGACTGATCGTCACTTCCAGCACCTATCGACAGTTGTCGCTGGTGAAAAATGAGGCGGGCTTGGCGGTCGATCCGTTGAACAACCTGTGGTGGCGCCGCGAGCAGCGGCGGCTCGACGCCGAGTCGATCCGCGACAACGTGCTCGCGGTGAGTGGTCGGCTGAACCTGGAGCAGTACGGTCTGCCGATTTTCCCGCCGCTGCCGGGCGACATCGCTCAGACGGTGAAGTACTCCGAGAACAAGTGGGACACGCAGCTCGACCACGCCGGCCGCAAGCGCAGTATTTACATCTACCAGCAGCGAACACTGAACATGCCGTTCATGCAGGCGTTTGACTCGACTGTATGCGACGACTCACGGCCTCGCCGCCGCACCTCTGTCACTCCGTTGCAGGCGTTGTCGCTGTTTAACGGCGACTTTGTGAACGAGGAAGCCGCCGCCTTGGCCAAGCGCATCCAGCGCGAGGCAGGGGATAGCGCGGAGGAAAAAGTGCGCCTGGCCTGTCGGTTGGCGCTTGGCCGCCCGCCAACCGCAGAGGAGACTCAGTTTTTCAGTCGTCTGCTGGGCCAAGGGACTGATGCTGACGTTGCTCTCAACGGCTTTTGCCGCATCCTGCTTAACGCCAACGAGTTCGTTTACATCGACTGAAGACCTAGCCAGATTTGGGGGAGGGGGCCCCGGAACTCGGGCTGTGGAAGGACTATGACCTGCTTTGAAAAAATGACCTCAAAAACAGGATAATTAACGTCTCTCGCCAGCGAGCCAAGGAACTGACAGAGGATGTCGGGCTGGAGAAGACGAGCGAGTGAGAGTGAGAAAAAATTCTCATTTCGACCCAGAACCTGTCTTTCCCCCAAGTGAATAGCGTGTTTAGCGGATGAACTGCTTGACGTAATCAGCACCGAGGCCAACCTGCTCGAAGTGCGCACGGCACATCTCGATCTTTGTGTGCACATCGTCATGCTGGATGAGGTTGTCGTCCTCGTCATAGTACACCAACGCGCCGAAAACATGAAAGAGCGTGATCATTTCCTCCACTTCCTCGTCGACCACAAGCGTGTGAATCTCGCCGGGCGGCTCGAAGACGAACGTACCCGGCTTGGCCACCCAGTCATGCTCGAGGTAGCGCCACTCGCCCTTTAGCACGTAGCCGTAGACCGGCGCGGGGTGGCGGTGGCGATTCATCACACCGCCTTTGGCAATTCGCAATAGGTTAACCCACTCTCCATTGGTGGTGTTCAAAATCAGTGGCCGGAACCAAATCTTGTCGGCCTGCGGGACCCATAGGCGCTCGTCGTCAGGGATAGCCTTGGTAACGAGGTCAGGGATAGCCTGCGTGGATTGCAATGGTTCTTCTGACATATCAACCCAATGAAACGCCACTGCCAGTTCACCGTCAAGCGGGAGGAGTACGAGCGGCTGATGCGGCAGAAGAAAACCAAGCCGCTCGAGCCGGATCGTTGCGATGCCGCCGACCCTCACAACACTTGCTGCGACGATCTCTAGGAGTCAGCAGCCTCTATCTCAGCATCCCCATGATCGTGGTGCCGGCTACGAACCAGATTCCGTAGGTGATGGCCGTGGTCAGCAGCGAGACCAACGCACCTTTCAGGATGCCGATCGATTCCCCATCCATCTCGACGAATTTGCCCAAGAGAAAAGATCCGACGATAAACTGCCCCGCGTAGGCCATGATGGGCGTATTAAAGGCCACCATCATGATCACGACATAAACGATGAGCAGGATTGCCATCAAGACGTAGGAGGCCTTGAACGGCACGTCCTCCCTGAAGATTGCGCGGATCGCCAGTTTCAGGCTAGCCGCCTGCACGGGAACCACAATGCCAAGGACGACGACCAGAAACACCGCCAAGACCTTGGTCAACACCAAGATGCCGGGGATAATCTGCCCCAGCATGAACATCGCCGCCCCAAAGATGAGGATGGCTAGAACTAATCCGGCTGTCGCATTCATGGCGGCAATTATATGTCTTATTTATTATTTATCAAATTATTTTTCTTCAAAAGAATGGCCGAGGTCGCTCTGCCCTGTGCGGCCTTCTTATTTCATTTTGAGGGGTAGGACTGCGGGGTGTTAGAGTCAACCAAGCCGTGAAGAGACCCATTTACTTGTCGGCTGGTCTTTACTGTTGCGGCGGCCTTCTCTGGATGCCTTGGGCCTTCTCTACCACCATATGGTTTAACGATGTCATAATGGCGCCCACCAGAAGCGTAGTGTAATGGTACCCATCCGCTTTTGGCTTTTAATCAGGGCTTACCCCGGCCATCAAGTGCTGTTTAGCGGCTTTAATGTCCCCTCTAGTGGCAGCTTGATGAATTGAGATACCCGGGAGATGGCTTAGTTCAGTGCGAGTTGAATTACACCCCACCACCGGCACGGCTGCGATTGTTGTGAGTAGGAGGTGTTTTATTTCCCTTCAGCTTTCAATTCTTCACCTGTCTTGCCGCCGTGCTTGCGGAGGAGTGCGGCAATTTCGGGTTGCTTTTGTTCACCGGCTCGATCTAACAACGTCTTTCCTTGGTATCGACCAGACGCAATGATTGCATTCACATCCGCACCTTTGGCAACAAGTAGTTCAGTAATTTCCACGTAATCTTCCAGAGCTAAATAAGTCTTACCAAGCCGCGTTCGACGGCGGCCTCCGTACGTAGTCACACGATGCAAAGGAGTCCTTCCATACTTATCCTTCGCATTCACATCTGCACCTTTGGCGATAAGCAGTTCAGCAACTTTCGCGTGACCAAAACGAGCCGCCCAGCCCAAAAGAGTCCCTCCCCCAACATCTTTCGCATTCACATCCGTACCTTTGTCGATGAGAAGCTCGACGATTTCGGGATAGCTATTCTGGATGGCAATACCTAGCGGTGTATTGCCTTTGGGTTCACTAGAACTTACTTTTATCCCCGCACCATTGGCAATGAGTAGTTCAACGATTGCCTTGTGACCCCAATTCGCTGCAAAATGCAAAGGAGTCCAGCCATCTGCATCCTTCTGATTGATATCCGCACCATTGGCAATGAGTAGTTCGGCGACTTCCTTACGGCCATAAGTAGCCGTAAAATGCAAAGGAGTCGCTCCCTTATTATCCCTTGCATTCACATCCGCGCCGTTTGTTATAAGCAGTTCGGCAACTTTCGTTCCCCTTAGCACATAATGCAAAGGAGTTGCTGCCTTATTATCCTTTGCATTCACATCCGCGCCATTTGCTATAAGCAGTTCGCCGACTTCATGGTGACCACCCATAGCCGACAGATGCAAAGGAGTCCTACCAATCCCATCTTTCGCATTCACACCATCAAGCAGATATTGTTTGGCAGCCTTGATATTACCTTCTCTTGCTGCTAAATGAATTAAGTATTTTTCACCCGTTTTGCCACCATGTTTGCGCAGAAGGTCGGCAGCTTCTTTTTTGGCTGCTTTTACTTCGGGTAATTCCCATTCATATAACTTTTCTGCCCAATCCAGGGGTGTTTTGCCATCAACAACCTTTGCATTCACAAGCGCACCCTTGGAGATAAGTAGTTCGATGATTTCCTTATGACCTGCACGAGCCCCATAATGCAAAGGAGTTCTACCAGTATTAGTCTTCGCATTCACATCTGCACCTTTGGAGATAAGCAGTTCAGCAACTTGCGTGTGACCTTCCAAGGCCGAATAATACAAAGGAGTTCTTCCAAAACTATCCTTTTTGTTCAAATCCGCGCCAGCAGCCAATTGCGATTTGACGGCTTCGACGTCTCCCATCCACGCAGCTTCCCAAATATCTACACTTGGGGCACATCCCACCAACAACACCGCTAGGTTAGTTGCGAGCAGTAAGGACTTCATAGCAAGGCAACAGTCATCGGAACGGTGGCTACTTTCAAGGCGTTTTTTATTGCTGTAAAACATTGCACTTGGCCATTTACAAGATGTTATCGCCTTTGGACGAGCGGTTTTGCTTGCTTGGCGTTTGTGTCGCTTAGTTTCTTTATACTGTGGAGTACAGCTTCTTTCTTACGGCTCAAGGCACTCTCAAACTCTGGATAGTATTGGATGGTCTGGCAAAAGAACGGAGGCACATTATAATCAATGATGTGAGGTTTGTTGCGCAGTCCGTCCTCTGCGGAGAAGATGATTTGCCTACAAGCTTGCCCTCATCGATTATACTCATAATCAAGGCTTTTACATTGTTTTTTTCATTAATTGGTGGCCTGTTCTCTTTGAGAGTGACTCAAACGAGACTTCAACCCGTGCCCCCGAGTCTACCTGTCTTTGCCGTGACAATTTTTATGGGTGCGCTCCTGCTGTTTTTTGTCCAACCATTGACCGGCAAGTACATACTGCCTTGGTTCGGCGGTGCGCCCAGTGTGTGGACAACCTGCCTGCTGTTCTTCCAATCTCTGTTACTAGTCGGTTATGCGTATGCTCACCTCGTGAATCGTTTTTTACCGATACGCAAACAGGTGATTATACATGGAGTATTACTTTTATTAGCCACCATCACGCTACCCATAACACCAAACGAAAGCCTCAAACCGAGAGGCAACGAATCTCCAACAGTACAAATTTTGCTGCTACTGACTGAAAGTATTGGCCTGCCATACCTCGTTCTCTCGGCCACTAGCCCACTGGTACAGGCTTGGTTTGCGAAGGCTAATCCAGGATGCTCACCTTACCGACTCTATGCGCTTTCCAATGTTGGCTCACTTCTGGCACTACTCGGATTTCCATTGCTGGTGGAGCCGTGGACGACGCGTACTGCGCAGATCAACTGGTGGTCGATTGGGATGGTGTTTTACGTGCTGGTATGCGGCTATCTGGCATGGTCATTGCGATCTGTGCCAAATCTGGATAATGACGAAGCCAAAAGAGAGAAAACCATACTAGAAGAGAATGAAAGCCGGTTGCGAAGGTTGGTGATATTGTGTTTCTGGCTCGCTTTGCCGGCCTGCGGCACTGCCATACTCATGGGCACCACCAACAAGTTGTGTCAGGATATGGCAGTGGTGCCCTTCCTCTGGATGCTGCCGTTGGCCCTATACCTAGTTACCTTCATAATTAGTTTCCATAGCCCACGCTGGTATATTCGAGAAATCTACATACCGCTGTTGATACTGTTTTGGGCAGGCGTGTTATGGGTGATGTTTCGAGGGGTAGATTTCCACATTGTTGGGCAAATATTGGTTTTCTGCGGTGCGCTATTCTTGAGTTGCATGATATGCCACGGTGAGTTGTACAGACTTCGCCCGAAACCGGCCCAACTCACCATGTATTATTTGACTATTTCTGCTGGCGGCGCCTTGGGTGGCTTTTTCGTGGCTTTACTGGCTCCAATGCTGTTCCATGGTTACTGGGAGTATCACATTTCACTTTGGGCAGTTGGATTACTGGTCTTGACGTTGCAGGGACTCAATTCTGAGGATTCAACTGCCGTGAAATGGCGGGGGTTAAGTTTATTGAGGTCATATTCCGGTTCCCTCGCGACATGCTGCAGATCTTTTAGGATGATTATTTTCTCTATTTTGAGTGCACAGGTGCTGATAGTACTGGTTTCGCTTTGGACTATGGAGAAGATGGTGGATTTTACTATTGGTATTAACATTTCTGAATGGCTCAAGATTAGCAATCTCCCAGGCGAACAATGGATACGATTATTGTTGATCGCCGTGGCCGTAACCCTTCCTCTTAATTGCATTTTTTGGTTTAGCACGAAACACCAAGAAGGATGGGGGCTTCGATATGCCGGCTATCTTCTGCTACTTGTGCCGGCATTGGGGACTCTGGGCATGGGCTTAACCATTCAGGGTATCAAGACACAGCAGGATGCCGTACATTTGGACAGAAATTTTTATGGCACACTTATGATAACCCGATATTTCGACGACTCCGATGAACCCTATCTAGCACTATGGAGCGGTCGGATTACACATGGCATTCAGTATGAGGCGCTGGAAATTTGCAATCGAACTACCACATACTACACGCCAGAAAGCGGCGTGGGATTGTCGATGCAACATACCCAAGCCGAGAGAAAACGCGTGGGTGTGATAGGGCTAGGTGTTGGAACGGTTGCAGGCTATGCGCAGGTTGGTGACAGCTATCGCTTCTATGACATCAATCCACAAGTGATAAACCTGTCATCGGAAGATCAAAGTCAATTCACATTTCTAACCAATGCCCAAATCCGCGGAGCAGAAGTGGAAATTGTCTTAGGTGACGCCCGGTTGTCGATGGAACAAGAGCTTAATAAAGGCAATAAACAAAACTTTGACTTGCTGGTGTTGGATGCTTTTAGCAGCGACTCTATACCGGTGCATCTATTGACTAAGGAATCAATGGGGCTTTACAGAGAACACACCCATCCACAAGGCGTCATAGCGATCCATGTTTCCAACAAATATCTGGATCTCAAAACCGTGGTGCGACGTCTGGCCATGGAGATGAACATGATGATGGTTGTGGTGAACAGTGATAACGGTGAGAGTGTTGGGGAGGATTGGATTTATGACTGCACCTGGATATTGCTATCGGACAATGAAAAATTTATCCGGCAAATCGAGGATTATAATTATCCGCGCACAAAACTAAGTGCGCAAGAAGATTCGCCATTATGGACCGATGAATACACCAGCATCTTTCGTATCATCTATAAACCAGAATGGTGGACAAGATGGTTTGAAAGCGATCCCCTTAATCAATCATCACTGTAAGCTTCAATTCATCTCATTGAGAGATCCCGCAATTTTTTGCTGTGAATACCGCCGTCGGGATCACCGAAAACGAAACCCAATCCTTTCTGAAACCGGCGGTCTGCACCCTGGGGACAGCGGGCAATTGATGCCATAGGCGGCCAATTTGGATCCATCAGAAGCACGGCGGTGATTGTTGTGAGTAGGAAGATGTCTCATTTGCCCTCAGCTTCCAGTTCCCCATTGGACTTGCCACCGAGTTCGCAGAGGAAGTAGGTGGCCACGGGGTGGTTTAGAGCGGCCAGTGAAGATATCACTCCCATCTAGGTTTCATTTTGAGGATGTGTTCTACAAAATAATCCATTTGCCTGCGACGACCGTAGGGAGTTCCGGCTGCGCCGTGACCTGTTCCTGGGATAAGAAGAAAGTCAAAATCCTTGTCCGCTTTTATCAAAGCATCAACGACTTGTATAGTGCTTGCAGGATCGACATTCCGATCAAGTTCACCCACAATCAACAATAACTTACCCTTTAGTTTGTGGGCATGAGTGACATTACTGTTTTCAGAGTATTCCGGGCCGATTGGCCAACCCATCCATGCTTCATTCCACCAGATTTTATCCATACGGTTGTCATGACAACCGCAGTCTGAAACGCCGACTTTATAAAAGTCCCCATGATGCAGCAAACCGCTCATTGTGTTTTGACCTCCTGCTGAACCACCGTAAATACCGACGATAGACAAATCCATTTCCGGGTATTCTTTGGCCGCAGCTCTAATCCATAATATTCGATCCGGAAAGCCGGCATCCTTAATGTTTTGCCAGCAAACATCGTGAAACTTTTTCGAACGCCAGTTGGTTCCCATCCCATCAATTTGGACTAGAATGAATCCCAGCTCGGCCATTCGCTGTTGACCGTAGTAATCACGGAATGCTTTTGGCACATAGAAGCTATGTGGCCCAGCATAGATGTTTTCTATCACCGGATAGCGTTTCGTCGGATCAAAATTAGTCGGACGCCATATTACTCCAAAGATGTCAGTTTCCCCATCTCGGCCTTTGGTTACAAAACGCTCGGGCAATTTCCACCCGGTTCTATATAGTTGCACACAATCAGCTCGTTCCAGTTCGCAAATGAATTCCCCATCAGCTGAACGCAGCTCGTGCACAGGTGGTTGATCCACTCGTGACCATTTATCGACAAAGAACCGTCGACTCGGAGACCACTGTAATTCGTGCGTTCCATTTCCTTCGGTTAAAACAGTCAAGCCGGTGCCATCGAGATTAACACGGCAGTGATGTATGTAATAGGGATCCTGTTCCGGATAAATTCCCATTGCCTGAAACCATATTTGTCGTCTGGCTTCGTCGATATGCTCAACCTTTCTTACCACCCAATCGCCTTGTGTGATGGCGTTTTTCAGTTTCTTTTCTCGCGTGTCGAAAAGGTAGAGATGATTCCATCCGTTACGTTCACTCATCCAAATCAATTCTTCACCATCGCCAAGCCAGTATTCATAATGTTTCTGGGAATAATCGACAAACGTGTTGCTGGTTTCTTCAACGACCGGCTTGGTTTTTCCATTCCGCGAGTTTACGGAAATGATTCTAAGCACCTGATGTCCTCGCTCGTTGTACTCAAAGGTAAACTCCCGTGAGTTCTTGGCCCAGCGAATGCGATTGATACGCCACGGATTGTCAAATAGACCCTGTTCAATCTGGATTTCTTGTCTTTCCCCAACATTAAACAACTTGGGCCGTTGTTTTGCCACTCGATCGCCCGGTTTAAGATATCGGAACGAATGCAACTTAGGTTGCAATTGATCCTTTGGGGACGACTCAACAACATTAACTAGATGCTCCTCTTCCTTGAGCGTTCGCAAAGCTGTCAACCGTTTCGAGTCAGGTGACCAGTGGACATCACCTCTGCGATAACCATCCTCATCAGTGCCATCTTTGCTGAGTTGAAAATGCTGACCGTCCTTGCCCCGAATCCAAATGTTATGTTCTTTGATCGACACCTCCCATATGCCATCAGGCGAACGCAAGCCTCGGGGCGAACTGTATTTTTCGTGTTCAGGTTGCTCGTCGTCTTCATCGGACTTGACTGTACTCTTTTTCAAGGCCTTCGTACGGCCATCGATAATCACGGTTGGGTTTCCGGGTTTCGCCTCATAGATGCCGAGCCGTTTGCCTTCGTCAGTTTCAATGAGCCACACATGATTTGCATAAGTGTGTTGTTTGAATTCTGATTTATCGCCAATCACCTCGTAAAGATGCCGTCCGCCATCGCCTGACACCCAAACCAAGCGAATGATCTGATCCGTTACATTGCGGAATGTGACATAGGTTTCTTGCCCGTTACTGCCGGACGGGCGAATGGCTTCGGGTGGCTCAAGCGACATAAGCTCTTTAACGGATGAAGTGAATTCACCTAACTCGCTAGTTTTAAGGTCCAGTTCCCAACTATTACCCTTTCCTATTAAGCGTAAGCGATTCGGGTTATCGGTAAAAGCCAACTTATCGATGGGAAGTTTCTCAGCATCTACCGATTGACCAAGAGCATTGGCCAAGGTCGCGGCAACCTTGACATGGTCGAACGCCAATCGACGTTCGCCCTTGCTTGTATCCACCAAGACAAACTCACGTCGGTCGGTCGACAAATCGTTGCGATACCAGAAACGGTCTCCATCGGGAGACCACTTGGGATTGACATGCTTCTTGAAGACTTTATTTCGAACCCTATCCCTTAATCCAATTGCACGCTCATAATCCACTTTGGAACCTTGCCCGAAAAGTTGGGTCAAACAATTGGAGTTGAAGACAACAAGCGCGCAGCTAAGACGGAATATATTGTTTGAAATCACAGCCGAAAGTTTGGTGGGTGTTCAGCAGAAGATCAAGCCGAAGGTATCGGATGACGACACTTTGAAACCGCTACGGGAAGATGGAGCGCGATGGCATTGCCTCGCGTAAATCGACATACTTGGCCCTCCCCGCTAGCACCACGGTTGCGATTGTTGTGAGTAGGAGGTGTTTCGTTATTGTTATCTTTCGCATTCACATCCGCACCGTTGGCGATAAACTCTTCCGCGATTTCCTTGTAACCATCCAAAGTCGCACGATGTAAAGGCGTCATACCGGCCATGCTGTCCATCGCATTCACATCGGCACCATTGGCGATTAGCAGTTCGACGATTTCCCTACGAACATTATTAGTTGCCGCCCAATGCAATGGGGTCCTTCCGACAAGTTCATCCTTAGCATTCAAATCCGTACCAGCAGCAATATGCTGTTTAACTGCCTCAATGTTTCCGTTCCAAGCAGCATCGTGAATTGATATGTCTGGTGTTTTGTCTGTCGACTGGTTTGGTTGTGTAGCTTCTGGAACTGGTTCAGTGGGTTTTGATTCTGGTGCAGGAGCCAATTGCTGCGACTCACCACACCCCACCAGAAGCACGGCTGCGATTGTTGTGAGTAGGAGGTGTTTCATTATTAAATTCACTTGGACAAAAACACCATGTCCATCAACCCATACATAATAAAGACGAAAAGTATGGTTGCCGTTACCATAACAACAGAATTGTAGATTTTGCGTGTCACAGAAACGGCTTCACCATAATTTGCTTTGAAGGAACGTTTACCAAATTTCAGCAGTGTCTGTATTAAGTGTTTCATTTCCCTTCAGCTTTCAATTCTTCACCCGTCTTGCCGCCGTGTTTGCGGAGGAGGTCGGCGATTTCAGTGTAGCCTTGATCAACGGCCCAATCTAACGCTGTCTTGTCCTTTCCAAGAACAGATTCACTCCTTGCATTCACATCCGCGCCATTAGCGATCAATAGCCTAGCGACTTCCTTGTGACCTTTTATAGCCGCGGCAAGCAAAGGTGACGATCCATCATTAATCTTCGCATTTATGTCTGCACCGTTGGCGATCAGTAATTCGGCTATTTCCTTGGTTGCCGCACTATGCAAAGGAGTACTGCCATATTCATTCTTGGCAGCAACATCCGCACCATTGGCAATCAGTAGTTCTACGAATTCCTTGTGACCCCCAGAAGCCGCCGCAGACAAAAGGCCTATCGCACTTGCATCCACGCCATCAGCCAAAAACTTCTTTAATGCTTCAACATCTCCTGCTTTAGCAGCTACGGCGATTGAACTGTATTTACCTCCGTGTTTGCGAAGAAGGTCGGCGACTTCGGGCCGTTTGCGCTTGATGGCTTCATCTAGCGGTGTTTCGCCTTTAAATAAACCGGACTCACTCTTCGCATTCACATCTGCATCTTTGGCAATCAGCAGTTCGGCGACTTCCTTGTGTCCTTCACGAGCCGTACGATGCAAAGGAGTCCTTCCCCTCTTATCCTTCGCGTTTACATCCGCGCCATTGGTGATGAGAAGTTCTGAGGCTTCCTTGTGTCCTTCACGAGCCGCACGATGCAAAGGCGCCATTCCCCCAATTCCCTTCACGTTCACATCCGCACCATCGGTCAAGTGTTGTTTGATTGCTTCAATGTTTCCTCTCTTGGCCGCATCCATTAGCGCACTATTTGCTTCCGACAACGGTTTGGAGAACTCCGCTGACTGTGCGGCTTCGATAACTGGTTCAGCTGGTTTTGCTTCTGGTGCAGGAGCCAACTGCTGCGACTCCCTACACCCCACCAGCACCACGGCTGCGATTGTTGTGGGTAGGAGGTTTTTCATTTGCCTTCAGCTTTCAATTCTCTACTGGTATTTCCTCCTATTAATTCAGCAAGCCAAAGACCAATGCAAATTAGCGCTAACTGAACTAGGAGCCTGATAATGTGACCATTTTGACTAAGTACTGTACCATTAAATGGTATGTCGTTTAACCACATATTTAAATTAGCCAAATAAACACACATCAAAAAAAACGTTAAAAAACGAGCTGTCGATCGACGGCAAGGAGGTAGCATGATTCCTATCCCAAGAAGAATTTCAAACACTCCGCTAGCTATTGTCCAGAAACGTGGGAACCCCAAATAATTCGGAACAATTAGATCAAATATTTCTGGTCTGATGAAATGGTCACATCCTATCCATATAAACGGTATGCCTAAGAAGAACCCAATTAAGTTTCTCGGTTTTATAGGCATAAGCATTGTTTTTCTTATTTCCCTTCAGCTTTTAATTCTTCAGCTGTCTTGCCGCCGTGTTTGCGAATAATGTCAGCAATTTCAGTGCGATTTTTTTTGAGATTTGCAGGTAAATTAACTCTACCTCTTTTTGATCCAAATCCCATATTGGCGGAATCCAGAGGTGTTGTGCCTTTGATGTCATCTCTGGCCTTAGCATTCACATCCGCTCCATTGGCAATTAGAAGTTCGACGATTTCCTTTCTATGTTCATAGGCAGCATCATGTAAATAAGTTATGTTCTGAAAACGCTTCGCATTTACATCTGCGCCATTAGTAATAAGCAATTCAACAATCTCTTTTTGGCCTGATGATATCGCCTGACTCAATGGCGACCCAAAGGCTCCGTAGGTGGATTGGTTTAGGTCTATGCCATCAGCCAATAAAGTTTTTACTTCTTCAATATCGTTATTTCTTATCGCGTTAGATAGCTTCTTTCCTGTAGCTCTCTGTTCGGCAAATTGCGCAACTGATTCAAATGGTTGAGATGACGATCCCTGCGGCTTCCATTCAATTCTGCCTGTTGTTGGGTTAGATTCCGAAACATCCTTCGAGGCACCTGAAAAAATCATAATCAAAACCACGACAGCAACACCTGCAATAGCACCAATGGCTATCTTGGGAATCAGTGATTTTGTTTTCTTGGGGGAAGCAGCTATGGGTGGTGCTGCGATTTTTCTTTTTGTCGGAGGTTTTTGTGGTGCGCTTGCTTGCGGTGCTGTAACCCTAATTTGAGGTGTTGCAGGTGGAGGTACTTCGATGGATGCCACAACCAAGCTGGTATTACAAGCAGGGCACTCAATGGTCTGCCCAGCAAGTTCTTCAGGTATTTCCAAGCGTTGATTGCAGTTTGAACAATTTATTTTCATTTTGGACTTATCTTAAAGCTTTCAACACCTCACCAGAACCACGGCTGCGATTGTTGTTAGTATGTGTTTCATTACAGAAATCGTGGTAAAGAAATAATGGCAGCAGAAACATAGGTGTGCCAGCAAAAGGGAAGGTGGGGAAGGGATGAGGGCTTCCTAAAATTCACAACACCAGTCGCTTAGAGGGGTAATCGAAGTGGTTTACAAGATTTAGCTCAGAGTGCAATGCCTTTGGGCTGTTGCTAATACTGCGCAGTGAAGTCAGCTGGATTTGGTTTTCATAGATCATGGAAAAGCTGTCCGTTTGAACCAATATTGATGCAATTCATTTGCTGACAAACAGGCAACTTTGATGGCCTTAAAAAGTGTGATTAAGGTTTTGTGTTTTCAAAAAACACTGAAAATGTTGATCAAATAACACATATTGAGTTCGTTTACATCGACTAACCGTTGCACCAAGCAGTAAAGTGATAATGAGACCTGTTTGCATTCTTAACTGATTTCTTGTCTCGTTTTCAAAGCAATCTAAACTCCCTGCTTTGGCGTTAATTAGATTAAAGAAGAAAAACGATTAGATTATGGCATTTGTAGTAACAGGAGCGTGTGTAGATTGTGTTTATACCAGTTGCGTGGATGTTTGCCCGGTGGAGGCATTCCATGAGGCACCGGATCGGTTGCTGATCAATCCGGACACCTGCATCGACTGTGATGCCTGCGTGCCGGAGTGTCCGGTGGATGCCATCTTCGCCGAGGACAACGTGCCGGAGGATCAGCAGGAGTGGATTGAACTCAACAAGGAGGCCGAGAACCACCCTGTCATCCCCAACGCCAAGGAGCCACTCAAGGGGCCGAAGTGCGTGGATCCCAACGCTGCCTGAGCCGGCGATTTGTTGCCGCCCGTCTCCATAACCTCGGGGGGGAACCAGTTCCAAAGGGGGGTGCAATTCCGTTCGCATTCGCATCAATGGTTGGTAGTATTCCGGCGTTCAGATGAGACGAAGTGATTGGCCAAACCGTAGGGATTTTCTCTGCCGAGCCTGGAATGGCATAGGGGCACTTGGCCTGGGCGGTGTACTGGCGGACGACTTGCGCGCCGGCGTTGGCAAGGCGAACCCGTTTGCACCACGGCAGACCCATTTCGCGCGCAAGGCGAAAAACTGCATCTTCCTCTTCATGCAAGGTGGCGTGAGCCAAATGGACTCGTTCGAGTACAAGCCCCGGCTGCGTGAACTGCACGGCAAGCCACTCTCCCGCATCCCCGAGATTTCCGGTGAACTGCAGGGGCGCCTCTCGTTCCCGCACGTCACCATCGGCAGCCCTTTCGAGTTTGCCCGTCACGGTCAGAGCGGCCGCTGGATGTCCGACCGTTTTCCCCACCTTTCCGCGCACGCCGACGACCTGGCATTCATCCACGGCATCAAGACCGACAACCAGAACCACGGCCCGTCAACGCTGCACGTGAATACCGGTAGTCAGTTCCCAGGCAGCCCATCGGTCGGTTCCTGGGTGAGCTATGGCCTGGGTAGCGCCAACCGCAACATGCCCGGCTACGTGGTCATTCAGGATCCACGCGGGGCACCGGTCAACGGTGCGGCCATCTGGAGCAACGGCTACCTGCCGGCGGCGCATCAAGGCACCCTGCTGAGGCCAAGCGGCACGCCGATCCTGAATCTCGAT
Organism: Verrucomicrobiota bacterium; assembly: GCA_030749225.1. GTDB lineage: Bacteria > Verrucomicrobiota > Verrucomicrobiia > Limisphaerales > UBA1096 > UBA1096. Next base: position 3,856 of record JASMKO010000057.1, on the reverse strand, counting down.
TCCCCCGACGGCATCGGCCGCATACGGCAGCGCCGCGAGATGGATGCACTGCAGTGGTTCAACCGGCGCCACTTGGTCAAGCGCGGTGGCGACAGCGAACTCGAGGCGCGCATCAGCGCCTACGAACTGGCATTTCGGATGCAGAACGAGGCACCGGAACTGATCGACATCAGCACCGAGCCGCGGCACATCCGCGATCTGTACGGCTTGGATAACGGCACGACCGCCGGTTTCGGCCGCCAATGCTTGCTGGCGCGGCGCATGGTCGAGAGTGGCGTACGCCATACTCTGCTCGTCCACGGCGTGCAGATCACTTCCTCGAGTTGGGATGACCACGGTGACGTGAAGGGCGGCATGATCCGCCACTGCTCCGAGGTTGATCGCCCCGTCGCCGGTTTGCTGGCTGACCTCAAGCAGCGCGGTCTGCTCGACGAGACCCTCGTCGTTTGGGCTTCAGAAATGGGTCGCACACCTTTTCTGAACGGCGGTATGTCGTCGCGTCCCGGCCGGGAACACAACTCGTGGGCGTTGACCATGTGGATGGCCGGTGGTGGTGTTCAGGGCGGCACGACTGTCGGGGCAACCGACGAGTTCAGCCTGAGAGGCATCGGCGAAACCATCTACGTCCGCGATGTGCACGCGACGATCCTCGACCGGATGGGGCTCGACCAAGAGGCGGTCAACTATCGCCATGCCGGCCGCATCCGAAAGCTGACCGACATCGGCGGTCGAATCCTCGAGGAAATTGTCGCCTGAAGTCGTTCGGCCGATCGGAGGGGTTGGTTTGGGGAATAAGAATCAAAGGAAATAATTGACGAAAAAAATAAACTGTCCCGTGTTCTTCCTGCACGAACGCGATGGCTGGATTGATTTTGGCCATCCTCAACCTGGAGGCGGTCTTTGGACGATCGAGGTGCTCCGTTCAGAATAGCCTGTTCATTTCTTGCGCATGGGCTACGGTGTCCCAATGCGCAGGTTCATGCTGTCGGTATTGATGGGGTGGCTCGCCATGTTTGGCACATGGTCAGCGGGAGCGGTGTCCCTTGGCACCCCGGGCTTGACGGTTCGGTACTCTTTTGATGGTGACGGGCAACTTCCCGGATCCGTGGTGAAGGCTTTCACGATCGCGCTTGGCCAAGCGGAGGAGGACGACAGTGCGGCGCGTCAATGGCTGCACCTGAGCGCGGAGAAGGCCAACGGCGAATCGTTCCGTGTGTGGGCGCTTGGCTCTGCCTACCCGGTGAGAACCGAAACGGCGGCGCGCGAAACCGTGTCGCGCTACCTGTTTCAAGAAGGATCGGGCCAACCGCTCGAGTACCGCAACCGGTTCACCGGCGCGGCAGTGCTCCCGAGGCTGGGCGCGTGGGAGCACCTGTTTCCGAGGCAGACGACGGATGCGGCGGAGGGCCTGTTCCCGTCCCAAGTCCGATACTTGGGCCACCGTTACCGGCGCTTGGTTGATGCCGCTGTGGGAGACGTTGCTCCACCCCCGGAGGCGAGGGTGATCGAGTTGCTGCCGGACCTGCTGCTCGGCGTTCCCCACGCGACCAAGCAGAAGGATCAGACCCGACTCTTTGATGAGTCGGACTACGAGTTGATCCCGTTGACGGAAGCGGACTATGAACTGATGCTCGAGTCCGGGATGACGTGTTTGCATGTCCGGCCGGAGATGGCGGACTGGGCCAAGACCCGGGATGTTTTTTACTGGGGACCCGGCGGTGGGGACGTGAGTTATCCGGAGTGCCTTTACCGCAGCAACTATCTTGGGCCGTCGTTGTTTCTCGACGAGCCAGCGGTGGTTACACGCGATCACCGGATACGCCCCCGCCTGCGCAAGGATCCGGCTTACCGAAAGGCGATCACGCCGCAGCTTGCGTTGGACGAACTCCGGGACCATTTCCACAAGAAAAAAACTGAAGGCACACCCACGGCGCTGTTGCAGGGCCTGTCCAAGCGGCCGGACGTGGACACGGGCGGGATGAATTTCCTGCAGCGCAACATTTACAGCTGGGAGACGATGGTCAGCACGGCCGGGTATCAGTTGTCCGAGGGCGGAACTGCCCCGCCGGCCTCGATGGTCTGGGAGCCGCCCGGGCGCGTGGGCACCCGTCGAACGCTGCCGGAGATGAACATGACCTACGGCTGTCAGATCCCAGTGGACAGCCCAAAAAACTTTGCTTCCATCATTTACGGTTTTCTCCGGGGCGCCGCCCGGGCCTCGGGTCGAGACTGGGGGATGAGCATCTACGGTGCGGTGGACCGGACGGACGCTTTTTGGTTCCAGACCCACGCCCATGACCTGGGCGCGCGGCTGTTCTTTTTTTGGGACAGCCATAAACTCGCCTGCGTGCCGTTCAACGAGTGCCTTGCCTTGGCGCGCAACCTTCGGGCGCACGCGGAGAGCCATCCAGACCGGGACTTCGCCCGCCTCAAACGAGCCGCCGAGGTGCTCATTCTGCTGCCTCCCGGCTACAACCTTGGCCATGTTTATATGGGCAAGGGCAGCTTGTGGGGCGTAGGCGAGTTGAACCTTGAGCGGCGAAACTGTGAAGGGGTCAAGTACCGGGTCGTAATGGGGAATTTCTTCACCGAGATCGAGCGCTGTCTCCGACAGGGAGTAGCGTTCGATCTATTGTGGGACCTGGACGGCTTCGAGTACACCGGTTACCGGGAAGTGGTTAGCGTCCGGGAAGACGGTCGGGTGGAAGTCCGGGGCGGGAAAAAAAACGTCGTTCATGAAAAGGCCCGGACTCCGGCCCGCCCCGGCGGCACGTCGCCCAGGCTGGCTGTGTCCGTGTCCCCGGCAACTGCCCCGGCACCACTGACGATGACGGCCCTCGCCACGATCACCGAGGGCGACGCGGCGATTTATTATACGTTGGGAGCCAACAAAAAGGGAGTGTACCGGAATGTGATGGCGGCTTGGGAACTATACGGGCCGGAGGATGAGGATTACCGGTTCCTGCGATGGGAGAGTGAGGAGGCGCGCATCAGCCGGGACGACGACACCGCTACGGTGGAGGTCGAGTTCAAAGTGCAAGTTCCTGGGCGTTACCGGCTGCGGACGGCCACTGTGGACATGGCTGGGCGAACCGCGGTTGTGTGGAAGGAGTTTGACGTCAAGCCGGGCCCGGCCCGCTGATGCCGCCCATGGCCAAGCTCGACCATGTTGCCGTTGAGGTGTCGGACCTCGATGCGGCCATCGAGTTTTATGAGCAGAAAATCGGGCTGAAGTTTCTGTTCAAAAAAGTAGATGAGGTCCATGGCGAAGCCTTCGCCTATCTCGACATGGAGGGAGCGCGGCTCGAGTTGCTCCAGCCTCTTGGCTTGTCCAAGCGGCCCACCGCCGGGCAGTCATTCTGCCCGCACCTGGCTTTTGCTTCGGATGATATTCACGTCACGGAGCAGAAGCTGCGTGAAAAACAAGTGATCCTCCTGAAGGGACCGATGGAGATCCCCGGCATGGTTCGCTGGTTGTACGCCGCCGACCCGGACGGCAATGTACTGGAGTTTGTCCAGTGGCTGCAACCGGAGAAAACGGTTAATCAGGCTTGATCTGATCAGCCTGCAGGATGCCGTGGCGTATTCGCCCTCCGCGTTGGCCCTTGCAGGTGTACGTGATGTGTACCGCGCCATCGGCCGCCTGAATGACGGAAGGGTAACTGAAGGAGGTGGCCCCGTCGCCCTTCGGTTCGAGTTGCCGCTTCAGCGGCCAGGTTTTGCCCTCGTCGGTGGAAATGGCAACGGTGAGGTTGTCGCGTGACTTGTTGGAGTTGTTGTAAACGATCAACCAACGCCCGTTGCGCAGGACGGTTACCTCGATGCTCGAGCCGGGATTGGGGATGTCGGTGTCCAG
>JASMKO010000056.1 GCA_030749225.1 Verrucomicrobiota bacterium | reverse complement strand
GGCACCAAACCGCGCCTGACGCGGTTGCTCAAGGACGGCTCCGAGTCGCCCACGCACCGCATCAATTTCTCGCCCGAGCCGGGCATCCGCCTCACCGCCTCCGAATCGCTTGGCCAAGCGCCTCGCAAGAAAGGCCGAGTGATTTTTCTCAGCCTTGATGGCGAAGTGAAACTGACCGAAAACAAACTCGCCGCCGCCCTCCAGCAATCCGGTCATACTGTGTTGTCCCTCAGCCTGCGCGCCACCGGCCAGCACGCCTATGCGCGCGACGCCATCCGCCGCGCTCCGGACCACAACACCGCCGAGTGGTCGCTCTGGCTTGGCCAACCGCTCCTCGGCCAATGGGTCCGCGACCTCCGCACCCTGCTCGACCAACTCGGCACCGAGCCCGTCACTGTAGTCGGCGACGGCCCCGCTGGGGTGGTGGCGCTGTGTGCGGCGGCGTTAGATGAGCGGATTGCCCACACGGTCACTGTCGGTTCGCTTGCTAGTTACATCAGCGATGTACCATACACCAATCAGCGGCTCGGCTTGATGGCGCCGAACATGTTGCGCGAGGTGGGCGACATCCCGCACCTCGCCACACTCATTGCCCCGCGCCGCCTCACCATCTCGGGCGCTGTTCATGGGAACGGCAATGTGCTGACTGCGGAGGAATTGAAAGCTAACTTCAAGTTTACGCGCCGTTTTTACCAAGGTGATTCTTTCATCGCACTGCCCGATGGAGATGCCAAAGCCATCCTGCGTATTCTGAAATGAACTATTTCAGAACCATATTGGCATTCGCCTTTTCGTTGGGCGCACTGGCTGCCGATAAAACCCACTGGTCATTCCAACCAGTCAAACGCGCAGAGACGGCCACCGATATTCATCCAGTCGATTTTTTTGTTCGAAAGAAACTGGGCGAAAAAGGCCTGCAGCTTTCGCCAATGGCCGATCGCCATGTGTTGTTGCGACGGGTGACGCTTGATCTGACAGGGCTGCCTCCAACAGTGAAGGAACAGGAAAACTTTCGCGCGGATAAGCGGACAACGGCGAAGGCGTTTGCCATGGTGGTGGATCGGTTACTGGCCTCACCGCGGTATGGCGAGCGCTGGGCGCAGCATTGGTTGGATGTGATTCGCTGGGCAGAGACGGTTGGCTTTGAGACAAACATCGAGCGGCCGGTGGCATGGCATTACCGTGACTGGGTGATCGCGGCGTTCAACCGTGATCTACCCTATGACCAATTCATTCGCGACCAATTAGCCGGCGACATGACTGGCGCCGATGCGGCGCTGGGCTTTCTCGTGTCCGGCCCCGCGCTGCAGCCCGGGCAGATTGGCCGCGATGAGGAAGCGATGCGTTCGGCACGGCAGGATGAACTTGATGAAGTCATTCGCACGGTAAGTCAGGGCATGCTCGGCCTAACCATCGGCTGCGCGCGCTGCCACGATCACAAGTTCGATCCCATTCTCCAGAAGGATTACTACGGCATGCAGGCTGTCTTTGCCGGCCTGCGCTACGGCAACCGCCGTCTGCGCGGCATCGAAAACGACGATTGGACCGCCAAGGTGCCCGCCGCGCGAGCAAAGGTGCAGCAGTTGCATGCCGAGTTGGAGGCAATGCGCAAGAAACACAAGCTGCGCGTGCCGTTGCTCAGTGTGCAAACGGAGACCTTCAAGCCAGTCTTGGTGAATTCAATCCGCATGAAGATTGCCGCCACGATCAACGGCAGGGCGGCTTCGATTTATGAATTTGAGGCGTGGACGCCAGAGAAGAAAAACGTCGCGCTCGCCTCGACCGGCGCCGTGCCCAGCGCCTCGAGTTTTGCGTTGGCAAACCAAACGCGCCATTTCGAAAATCTCACCGACGGTTCCGTGGATCGCCGCCAATCGTTTCCTTGGGTTTCCGCCAGCGGGGGGCCAGCGTGGTTTCGGATCGATTTCCCCAAGCCGGTTACCCTGCAAAGTGTCACTTGGCACAATGGCTCGAGCATCCCGGCCGATTACATCATTGAAGTAATGCGGTCCGATGATGTTTGGCAAACGGTTGCCCACACCATGGATCGCCAGCCGCGCATCGACGACACGCGGGCGCCGGACAAGGTGAAACTAAACGGACTGGATGCCGCCCAAGTGAAAACGCTCACGGCGCAAATCAGCCAACTGCGCGCGGCACAGGCTGAATTGAACCGCCTCTCCGCCGGGCCACAGACGTTTGCCGCGAGCTTTAAGGAACCCGACACCACATGGCTCTTGCGCCGTGGTGATCCAATGCAGCGTTTGGAGGAATTATCTCCATCAATCCCCGATATGCTCGGCAAATTGCAGCCGAAGGACGCCACTGAGCCTGCGCGGCGACTGGCCTTGGCGCGGCATCTCACGCGCCCGGACCATCCGCTCGCCGCGCGCGTGTTGGTCAATCGCGTCTGGCAAAAGCACTTTGGAGCGGGCCTCGTGGATACACCGTCGGATTTTGGCAAGATGGGCAACGCGCCGACGCACCCGCAATTGCTCGACTGGCTCGCCAGCGAGTTCGTACGCCAGGGCTGGTCCATCAAGAAGCTACATCGGCTCATCGTCACCTCGCGCACTTATATGCAGACCAACCGGCCCAATGCACACGCCACCCGCATCGATGCCGATGCCCGCCTGCTTTGGCGTTACCCGCCGCGACGCATGGAGGCCGAGGCCATCCGAGACTCGATGCTTTTTGTCGCCGGTAAACTGAATCTAAAAACCGGTGGGCGCGGCTTCGATTTCTTCAACCAACGCGGCGGCCTCTCCGATTATCATCCCAAGGAAACCTTCGAGGCCGACGGCTGGCGGCGCATGATATACGCCCACAAGATACGCATGCAGGCGGTCGACATCTTTGGCGCGTTCGATTGCCCGGATGCCGGCCAAATGAAGCCGCGCCGCACCCGCTCCATCACGCCCGTGCAATCGCTCAGCCTGCTCAACAGCCCGTTCGCCAACCGGCAGGCCGGCTTCTTTGCTGAACGTGTCCGGCGCGAGGCAGGCGAGGATCCCGGCTTTCAGGTGAAATACGCCTTTCGTCTGGCCACCTCGCGTGATCCCAATCCCCGCGAACTGGCTGCGCTAAAATCCCTCGCCGAACAACACGGCCTTGAGCAGGTCTGCCGCGTGTTGTTCAACACTAGTTCATTTTTGATGATCCCATGATGCATCGCCGACAATTCTTGACACAATCCATGCACGGGTTTTCCGGCGTGGCACTGGCGGCGATGTTGGCGGAATACGCCCAAAGCGCCACGCCACGCATTGATCCCACGCGCCCATATGCACCGCGACCGACGCATTTTACACCCAAAGCAAAGCGGGTGATCGAAATCTTTTGTTCCGGCGCGTTGAGTCATGTGGATACGTTTGATTACAAGCCGGAGCTGATCAAGCGCCACGGACAACCGCTTCCGGGCAATGAGCGTCTCGTGTCCTTCCAAGGACCGAACGGCAATCTCACGAAACCTTTGTGGGATTTTAAGCCACGCGGCCAGTGCGGTAAGCAGGTTAGCGAACTGGTGCCGCACATTGGCGAGCTGGCCGATGAATTGTGTTTTTTTCATTCGCTTACCAACCGCTCTAACACACATGGGCCGGCGGAGAATTTCATGAACACAGGCTTTGTGTTCGATGGTTTCCCGAGCATGGGCGCTTGGATCAATTACGCGCTCGGCAGCGAAAACCAAAACCTACCGGCATTCGTGGCCATCGAGGACCCGCGCGGCATGCCGCAAAGCGGACCGAATAACTGGGCTAACGGCTTCCTGCCTGCCGCCTTTCAAGGCACGCCTTTTAGCAGCACCAAACCAATTCGTTTTCTGGAGCGGCCCAAGAACATCACCGCCGAGGAAGACACCGCCGCGAGGTCGGCCCTGCGCGCGCTGGAGACCGAGGCGCAGTCGGCCTTTCCCGGCGACGCCAATCTCGCCGCGCGCATTGCCAGCTACGAACTCGCCGCGCGTATGCAGCTCACTGTGCCCGAGGCCGCCAGCCTCAGGGCTGAACCCGCGCACATCCACAAGCTTTACGGCGCAGACAGCGACGACCGCAATCGGGCCGCCTTTGCCGAGAACTGCATCCTCGCCCGGCGGCTTGTCGAGCGCGGTGTGCGCTTTGTGCAGCTCTTCAACGGCGCCTACGCCTCTGGCGGCCGTATCAACTGGGACGGTCATTTCAAACTCAAGGAACAGTACGACGTGCACGGCCGCATCCTCGACCAGCCCGTCGCCGGCCTCTTGCGCGATCTGAAACAACGCGGCCTGCTAGAGGATACGCTCGTTGTGTTCGCCACTGAGTTTGGCCGCATGCCGATGTTCCAAGCCGGCACCTACGGGCGCGATCACAATCCACACGGCTTCACTGCCTGGCTCGCCGGCGCTGGCGTGAAAGGCGGCATGAGTTACGGCGCAACCGACGAGTTTGGCTTCAGCGCGGCGGACAAGGTCATCACCCCGCACGATTTTCATGCCACAATTCTGCACCTCCTCGGCCTCGACCACGAAAAGCTCACTTTCTACCACAACGGCATCCAACGCCGTCTCACCGACGTCCACGGACAGGTCATTCGTGACATATTAGCGTGACTTTCTTGTAAGTGATAGACGGTTAACTTGCAAAACTAATTGAGTTTGGCCAAGATCAATTGGTCTGCGGCCCATGAAATGAAAAGATTGATTGGCTTATTTTTCGCTTGGTTTCTCGTAGGATGCTTGACCAATCCTGCAGTAGCCGGGCCAGGAGATGAGCAAGACCCAACCCTGCAGATTGCAGGGATTGCAATCAAGGATGGCGTGGTGGATCTTTCTGTAAATCTTGCCCAACCATTCGATTGGGAGAGCATCAAATTTGTTTCCATAAAAACGTTTCCCAATGATCCACCTTGGTTTCCCCCAACTCGTCATGAACTTACCTTCGGACATCACGAGGTAGGCATCATGGAATGGTTTCAGTTCGACTACATTGAGATAGGAAACTACGAGGTAACTGAAGATTTTACAGTTGAGGCGAAACTCTTTGGCCGAAAAAAAATTGTGGGTGTGTTTGATCCCGGAACGAATCTCTTGAAATTTGATGATTTGGACTATGTGCCGATGGTGAAGACTCCAACCTTTATCGTGAAATCCTCTGCGGACTTGAAAAGCTGGAGGAAGGTCAGCAGAATTGAAGCCGTTGCGAAGAACTCAGAGTGGGGCGAGCCGGTGGCGGTTCGTTTCAGGTCGACGGCGGCGGAGCGGCAGTTTTATGTCGTGCAAATTTATGACGAGTAACAAAAAGCAACTGGGCCTGATGTTGGTGTTTGGCCTCGCCCTGGGAGGGTGTGGCGGGGAGAAGGATATTCACAAGGCGGCAATCGCGGGGGATATGACCAGCGTGAAGCGGCTGGTGGCCAGCGGCGTCGACATCAACAAGCGCGGCAACAAAAGGGTAACTCCGCTGCATTTGGTGGCGTCTCAAGGCAACAACAGCCACATCGCCCTGGCCAAGTGGATGCTGGCCAATGGTGCCGACACCAGCGCGCGGGATTATCAAGGTAAGACCCCGGTGCAGGTGGCCAATGACCGGGGGAACACTAAGATCGCTGAGGTTCTACAGGGCGGCGGCAGCGGGGGCGGGGGGCGGCAACTGATCGATGGAGGGGTCGGGGTGTCCGAGGTGCTCGATTTTTAGCCGGTTTTCCGCAAAAAAAGGCATTTTTCGCCAAAGTTCTCGGTTGCAATTGGTTTTGGGGCCGGTATCTTTTCCGGCCATTTTTTTGGTTTGAGACAGTTCGGCACCATAGCTTACAACGCATTCATGGAGGTGGCACAGCAGCCTGTTTACCTGCTGTTGATGGCCGGTTCCTGCTTTTTTTGCGTCTTTCTCTCCGTGGTTCCGTACTTCGGTTTTGGCGATGACATCCAGATGGTCAAGACCAGCACGCTGGCGGTCATGTTGGTGACCGGCTTGTTCGGGGCCGTTCTTTGCGCCTCCTCGTCGGTTGCGAGGGAGATTCGCACCGGCACGGCGCTGGCCGTGTTGTCGAAACCGGTAGGCCGGGCGCGGTTCCTTCTCGGCAAGTACGCCGGGTTGTCCGGCGCGCTGGCGTTGCTGGTGTTCGCCAATCTCGTCGCCTGCCTGCTGGCCAGCCGGATGGCGTACGACGCCTACGGTTCGGCTGACACGTTTTCGTTCGCCCTTTACTGCCTTGGCGGGCTGCTGGCGGCTTTTGTGGTTGGCGGTTTCCTGAATTATTTCCTGCAGCTCCGCTTCGTGATCACGACGGTGATCGCGATGGTGATCCTGACCACGGCGATGTCGGCGATCATTTTCATGTCCGAACCGGCGACGACCGGCGCGAGCGCGGATCCGCGCCTGGTGGATTGGCGGCTGATATCGGCGTCGGTGCTGATCCTGTTCGCAGTGTTGATCCTGACGGCGCTGGCGCTGGCCTGCTCCACCCGGCTCGAGTTGATGCCGACGCTGGCTGTCTGCTCCGGGGTGCTGTTTTTGGGGCTGATGTCGGACTGGCTGTTCCTGGGGCGTGTGGATGGCGGCTCGTGGTGGGCGTCCATCCTTTACACCGTGACGCCCAACTGGCAGAACTTTTGGCTGGCCGACGTGCTGGAAGGTGAAGGGGCGATCCCCACCCGGTACATCGGCCAAGCGTTCGGATATCTTGTCGGCTACGTGGGGGCAACCTTGTCGGTTGCCCTCTGGTTGTTTGAGGACCGGGAATTGACGTAATGCAGCAGCAAACTTCATCAAAACTGGGAATGATCAACAGCCTCGTGCTGTTGGGCCTCACCATCGCGGCGCTGTTCCTGTCGCAGGGAGCCCAAGCCACGGCCGGCCTTGCCGCAGTGCTGCTCCTGGGCATTGGGACGGTGCTCGGGTTCTTCGCTTTCGTCCATTCGCACCTGATCTCGCGCGAGCGGCTGGAGGAGCTGGAGATGCAGGCGCTGGACCAGTCGCGTGGCGACCAGTCACTCTTTGCCGGCGCGGCGGAGGATGCCTACCCGGCGCGCAACGCCCGGCGGCAGTTCGAGAAATGGGTGGTGCCGGGCTTCACGGTGCTGGTGCTGCTTGGCCAAGCGCTTGGCCTGTTGTGGCTTTATGCTGAGTTGACCGGGAACGTGGAGTCCGGGGCTGCGGGCGACAGGGTGCTGTCGATCATGTTTTTCGCCCTGTTCATGATAGTGTTGTTCATGATGGGCAAATACTCGGCCGGCCTCGCCCGGATGGACGGGCAGGAACTGCTCCGGCCGACTGCGAACTACATGCTGCTTGGCTCGGTGGCGTGCACGGCGGTGGTGGCTTCCCTGACCGCCTCCCACCTGGGCTACCACGGCTGGGACGATGTGATTTCGTGGATCCTATTTGCGGTGGTCGCGATTGCCGCCCTGGAAAACGGGGTCACGCTGATCCTTGAGATTTACCGGCCAAGGGTGGAAGGCAAAAAGGCGCGCCTTATTTACGACAGCCGACTGATCGGCCTGCTTGGCCAACCGGGGGGGCTGGTCTCCACCGCGGCGCAGGCGCTTGATTACCAGTTTGGTTTCAAGGTGTCGGAGACCTGGTTTTACCGATATGTCGAGCAAAAGCTGGCGCTGATCATCGCGGTCCAGTTCGTGGTGCTGTTTCTGAGCAGCAGTTTCGTGGTGATCCACTCCAACGAGAAGGCACTGCTGGAGCGGTTCGGCGAGAAGCAGGAGGAGCCGCTCGGCCCCGGTTTTCAATTCAAGATGCCATGGCCGATCGACAAGGTGTATCGATACAAGACCGACCAGATTCAGTCCTTCACGCTGGGCATCGTGGATGACCAGCACGACGAGGCCAAGCCGGGAGGCGAAGTGCTGCTGTGGACCACACCGCACAATCACGGTTCCTCGATGGATCGGGAGCAGAATTTCAACATGATCGTGGCGAGCAAGGACTCCGGTGCCGGGAGCGCCACTGGTATGGTTCCCATGAATCTCCTCACGGTGAGCATCCCGGTGCATTACCGCATCAGCGATCTGGATGCATGGATCTCCAACAATGCCAACGCCGGGGCATTGCTCCAGAAACTGGCCATGCGTGAACTCACGCAATACCTGATCGGTGCAGATGTTGAAGAGTTGATGGGTCCCGGCCGCGCCGCTGCCCAGGAGACGCTGAAGCAACAGATTGATGCCCAGGCAAAAACCCACAATCTGGGGGCGGAAGTCCTGTTTGTGGGTCTGCAGGACATCCATCCGCCCGTTGGCAAATCTGAACAATCGAAGCAGGAGGGAGGCGTTGCGGAGAAGTATGAGGAGGTCATCGTGGCGCAGATGAACGCTGAGACGAAGCGTTTGGAAGCCGAGCTGTACAGCGCCGGCAAGGTGCCGCAGGCACGCGCCGCCGCCGCCGAGCTATTGGCCACAGCGAGGAGTGAAAGCACCAACAAGGTTGCCATCGCCAAGGCGGAAGCCAAGCGCTTCGCCAACCAGATCGCCGCCTTCCAGAGCGCGCCGTCGGTTTACAAGACCCGGATGAAGCTGGAGAGCTTCAAGGAAGCCACGGCCGGTTCGCGCAAATATATTTTGTCAGACCCGGCCAGCCGGGATGTCATCAACCTCGAGCTGCAGGACCAGTTGAGAAAGGATTTGCTAAACGTAACTGTCGAACAAGACAACTAATCCAGCCAATTTAAGACCAATGAAAAAAAATCATATCACCCTGACGATCGGCGCGATCCTCGTGATCATATTCAGCTTCATGCTGCTGACCTTTCAGGTGCGCCACACCGAGGTCGCGATTCGAGAGACCATCACCGGAGGTGCCAGCAACATCGAAGAAGGATTTAAATTTCGCTTCCCCTGGCCTATCAACGAGATTCACAAGTTCGACAAGCGGATCCAGAACTCGGAGTGGGTGTTTGCAACTACCAACACCAAGGAGGGCAAGCCGATTCTGGTGAAGGTCTTCGCCACCTGGTGTATCAGTGACGACGCCTTGGAGTTCTTCCAGACGTTCGATGGCGACTTGGCCAAGGCCAACAGCAAGCTTGAGGACGTCGTGCGCAGCGCCCAAACCGCAGTTATTGCCGATTACACCTTTGAGCAGATCGTGAACACCGACCCTGATCTCCTCAAACTGGAGGAGATTGAGGATAAAATGCGTGAAAAAGCGAGGAAGGGCATCATCAATTCCGGTATCGAGATCAAGATGGTGGGCATCAAGCGACTGGGCCTGACGGCGAAGGTGACCGAGGCAGTATTCGGGCGCATGAAGGCCGAGCGCCAGGCCCGCATCGAGAAGGAAAAGGCCGAAGGCGAGCGCGATGCCAAGATGGTCATGGCCGAGGCCGACCTGAAAGCCAACGAGATTCTGGCGCAGGCCGAGGCCCAGGCCAAGGTGTTGCGCGGTGAAGCCGAGGCCGCCTCCGCCAAGTATTACAAGGAGTTCGAGAAGAATCCCGAGCTGGCCAATTTCCTGTTCAATCTCAACGCGCTGGAGGGGTCACTCAAGGAAAATGCAACGTTGATTCTCGACCCGAACACCCCTCCGTTCAACCTGTTGACCCAACCGGACAAGGAGTCCAAGGAATAACCCCGTGAGCGACGAGGAAAAACAACCGCACGGCAGCGAATCTCCCGCCGGGGAGCATCACGACTCCACCCGGGTCGTGGAGGATGCCCGCGCCCGCGCTTTGGCCGAGGCGCTGCAGAGCAGTTTCAAGGTCATTCGTATACTCATGGTGGTGTTGGCGGTCGCCTTCCTCGGTTCCGGCATCACGAAGGTGGGCAGTGGCGAGCAGGGGTTGCTGCTCCGGTTCGGCGAGTTCAAGGCCCCTCCTCTTGAACCGGGTCTGCATTTTGCCTGGCCCAACCCGATTGACCAGATCGTAAAGGTGGATGTCAGCGAAGACTTCAAGATCACTTCCGATGTTGGCTGGCGCACGTCGGAGAGCGAGAATCCGGAGGAAAGCTTTAATTTCGACCCGGGATATGCCGGGTACACGTTGACTGGTGACGGCAACACGGTGCACATCAAGGCGGTGATGAATTTCAAACTCGAAAAATCCCCGGAAGCCATCAAGGCCTATGCGTTTGAATTCGACGATGTAACCGGTTTTCTACAGTCGGCACTGGACAACGCGGTGTACCACGCCTCCGCCAGCCAAAGTGCGCTGGACGTATACACCACCGGAAAGACGAAACTTGAGGAGGACATTCTCAACCGGATCAAAAAGGTCGTCAACGAGGCACACGAGCTTCCGATAACGGAGATTTCGCTGGCACTCGAAATTGATATACCGGGGGACGTCAAGCCTGACTACGAGGAATTCCTGACGTCGGAAAATGAAAGACAGGAGAAGGTTAAAAAAGCCGGTAGCGATGCTGCGACAATCGTTGCCAAGGCAGAGGGCGACGCCATGGTGATTATGAGCGGTGGCGAAACCACAAAACGACAACTGTTGACCGCAGTGGAGGCCGAGGCCCGGTCGTTCACCGAGCAGCGGCCGTATTACGAGAGCAACCCGGAGCTGTTCCGGCAGCGTTTGCTTACCGGGACCATGCAACGGGTACTCACCAACGCGGTCGATGTCTTTTACCTCTCCGGGCGCCAGCCACGCATCTGGCTGAACCGCACCCCGGAGAAGCCGAAACTGAAAGAAGGGGGAGCGCCCTGATCCACGAAACCAAGCGCTTGGCCAAGCGCTGTAACATTCACACATCATGCAAGTTTCATCTCTGTTAAGCCGCAAGGAAATCCACGAGCACCATCACGATCATGACCACGACCATGATTGCGGCCACGATCATGAGCACACCAACTTTCGGATGACCACCATGGTCGCCGGCGTGGTGTTCATCGCCAACTCCTTCTTCATGGAGTGGTTTGGCGGCACGGACAACCAGATGGCCGGCATTAGCGCCTTCATCGGCGCGATGATCCTTGGGTTCCCCATCCTGCGTCTGGCCGTGAAGGACATCACCCGCGGCATGCTGACCATCAACGAGCTGGTCGCCATCGCATTCCTCGCGGCGATCGCTTCCGGCGAGTCGCAACTGGGCGGCTACCAGACGGCCGGCATCGTCGCGTTTTTCATGCTGCTGGGTGAGCTGATTGAGACCCGCACCGCCGCCGGGGCGCGCGCCTCGATCGCGTCGCTCGTCAAGATGACGCCGACCAAGGCCCGGCGCATAAGCGGCAATAACGAGGAGGAGGTCGCCGCCTCGGAGCTGAAGGTTGGCGACAGAATCCGGATTCGCCCCGGCGACAACATTGCGGCCGATGGCAAGATCGTCAGCGGCCAGGGCTCGATCAACCAGGCCAACATTACCGGCGAGTCGCTTCCGATCGACAAGGCCACCGGCGACGAGGTGTTCGCCGGCACGACCAACCTGAACGGCGTGCTTGAGGTCGAGGTAACCCGCGCCGGGGAGGACACCACCTTCGGCCGCGTGCGTGACCTGATTCTTTCCGCCGAGCAGACCAAGCTGCCGATCATGCGGATCATCGACCAGTACATGGGCTACTACACGCCGCTCGTGCTGGTGATCGCCGGTATCGTCTGGTTTTTCACCGGGGACATCGAGCGCGTGGTTTCCGTGTTGGTGATCTCATGCCCGTGCGCTTTCATCCTCGCCTCGCCGACGGCGATGGTTGCTGCGCTGGCCTCGGCCGCGCGACTCGGCGTGCTCATCAAGAATGTTGGGGACATCGAGATCGCGGCGCGCATCAACGCCTTTGTGTTCGACAAGACCGGAACGCTGACCACCGGCGAGTTGGCGGTCAGTCGCCTCGCGCCGCAGGGCGACATCAAGCCGGCCGAGCTGCTCAAGGTCGCGGCCACGGCCGAGAAATTCAGCAACCACCCGACCGCCAAGGCGTTGGCCAACCTCGCAGCCGAGGCCGGCCTGACGCTGGCCGACCCGGGCGATTTCAAGGAGACCGCCGGCAAGGGCGTGCAGGCCAGCGTGGATGGCGCGAGCATCGTGATCGGGCGTGCGCAGTGGCTGCGCGAAAACGGCGTCTCCGATGATTTTGAAGCCAAGGTCGACCTGCAGGAGGCTGAAGGCTACAGCCTATTGTTTGTCGCCCGCGACGGTGCCTGCATCGGCTGGATCGGCCTGCAGGATGGCACCCGTGAAGAGGCCAAGGAGGCATTGGCTGACTTGCTCGGCTCCGGCGTGCAGCGCGTGGCGATGGTGTCCGGCGACCGCCAGCCGGTCGCGGCCCGTGTGGCCAGCGAGATCGGCTGTGCCGAGGTTGTGGCCGAGTGTCTGCCGCAAAACAAGGTTGACTATGTCACCGACCTGAAAAGCCGCGGCTACCGCGTGGCGGTGATCGGCGATGGCGTCAACGATGCCCCGGCACTGGCTGCGGGCGATATGGGCGTGGCCATGGGAGCGGCCGGCAGCGAGGTGGCCGTCCAGAGCGCCACTATCGCGCTGATGAACAACGACCTTCGCCGACTGCCGTTCCTTGTGCGGCTGTCCCGTAATACCCGCTCGGTTATCAACCAGAACTTCCTGTTTGGTATCCTGTTCATCATCCTCGGTATGGCGGCCGCCAGCTACGGGATCATCAACCCGATCGTCGCAGCGATCCTGCACAACGCCGGCTCGCTGATCGTGGTGTTCAACAGCGCGCGGCTGGTTCGGCAGGGCGAGGAATTGGTTCCGTTCGAGCCGGAGTCCACCGCGGAAGTCGGCGATAGCGCGGACGGCATGACAGCCGAGCCAGCCTGACGGGTTTCATGAGTCGCGTTTGGCCAAGCGCAGGGAAGACACAGCTATGAGTTCAAACGAAACGGTTATCTCCGCACAGGGGCTGACCAAGGTGTTCAAGGATTTCTGGGGCCGACCCAAGGCGCGCGCCGTCGATGGCATCGACTTCGAGGTGCGGCGCGGCGAGGTGTTCGGTCTGCTTGGCCCGAACGGCTCCGGCAAGTCCACGACGGTCAAGATTCTGCTTGGCCTGCTGTACCCGACGCGCGGCCGCATCACGGTGTTTGACCATTCGCCGCGCCATGTGCAGACCAAGGCTCGCATCGGCTATCTGCCGGAGGAGTCGTACCTGTACCGCTACCTCGACTCTGACGAGACGATCGACTTTTTCGGCAGCCTGTTCCACATCGACTCGAAGGAGCGCCGCGACCGCGCCGAGCAGCTCATCGAGATGGTCGGGCTGGGCAACGCGCGGCGCCGCCACGTCGGCGAATTTTCCAAGGGCATGCAGCGCCGCATCGGCCTCGCGCAGGCGCTGATCAATGACCCCGACCTGATCGTCCTCGACGAGCCGACCTCCGGCCTTGACCCGATCGGTTGCCGGGAAATAAAGGATTTGATCCTCACCCTCGCCGAGCGCGGCAAGACGGTCATCCTGTCGAGCCACCTGCTGGCCGACGTGGAGGATGTCTGCGACCGGGCGATGATCTTGTATGGCGGCCGCGTGCAGGCGATGGGCACCATTAGCGAGCTACTGGCCAACCGCGACGCCACTCGCATCACCGCACCAACCCTCTCGCGCGAAACGATGGAGCGGGTGCTTTCACTCATCCGCGACGACACCGGCTCGGAAGAGGTGCGCGTGGACAACCCGACGCAGAACCTCGAGAGCCTGTTCCTGAACATTGTTGAGCAGGCGCGCCGCAAGGAGTCCGAGACCTCCGGCGCGACTTCCGGCCACCGCGTGGCCGATTATCTGCGCGGTGGAGCACAGGGCGACCGGGCCGACCGAGTTCTCGACCACCTGACCCGAGCCGCGGACGGACCAACGGCTGGCCAAGTGCCGGAAGTGGCCACACCGGCGGAGACGGTCGCCCACGACAAGCTGGCCGGCTTGGCCAAGGCCGAACCGGCTCCTAAAACCAAGGTCGCCCCGGAGAAGGCGGACAACCTCGACAGGGCCAACGAGAAGCTGGGCGGCCTGCTCGGCGATTGAGTCTTAGCCAGCGAATCAAGCGTCATGTGGCCCGTCGCCAAGCAGACCCTGAAAGCCGCCATCCGGTATCGCTTCGTTGTGGCGCTTGGCCTGGCGCTGCTGGTTATCGTGTTCGGCGTACCGCTGCTGCTGAAGAGCGACGGCACGGCCAAGGGCATGGTGCAATTGGTGCTGACCTACACGCTGGGTGCGACTACCGCGCTGCTGGGCATCGCCTCGTTGTGGATGGGCTGCGGCACGCTGGCCCGCGAAATTGAGGACAACGTGATGCAGATGGTCGCCGTCAAGCCGGTTGCCCGCTGGCGGGTGTGGCTCGGCAAATGGCTCGGCATCATGCTGCTCAACGCCGCGTTGCTGGTGCCGACTGGCCTTGCCATTTTCCTCCTCATCAACGCCCGGGCCAACTCGTCCGATTTGAACCCGTCCCAAAAGGCCAAGCTGCAGGACGAGGTGTTGGTGTCGCGCAGCAGCATCGTGTTGCCCAAGCCGGATTTTACGATCGATCGCGCCCGTGCCTACGCCTACTCGAAGTTGGTCGAACAGGGCAAGTCGGACAACCAATACACGGACACCGAGCAGAAGTTGCGAATGAGCGTCACCCAGCCGGAGCATGTGCTGTCCCTGCGACCGCAATACACTGAGCTGATTGAGCAGGCGGAGAAGAACCCCTCCAGCGAGGTCATCGAGCAGCTCAAGGAACTCGAGCACCAGGCGGTGCAGCTTTCCCGTGGAAGCAGGGAGATTGTGCTGCCGGGCCAATTGAAAACCTGGGTGTTCGAGATCGACCCGGACAAGGTGGATCGCATTAACGAGAAACCGATCTACCTGCGGTTCAAGTTCAACGCCGGCGACGAGTACGACCCCAAGTCGCACCTTTGCTTGTGGAGCGTTGGTGCCGGCACCGGCAAGCGTTGGCCACCGGACCGTGAGTTCGAGGAGATGACCATCGGCTCAAGCGTGTTCCACGATCTCAAGCTCGAGCTGGACGGGGGCGTCGTGCCGGATCAGGGTGACAATCGCGGCCTGGTCGTCGTCAATTTTGCCAACAACAACGACAAGCCGATCGTGTTTCCATTGGATGACGGACCGATGATCCTTTATCACGATGGCGGCTTCGGGATGAACCTCGTGCGCGGGTTGATGATTATCTTCTTCTGGCTGGGACTCATTAGCGCAATCGGCCTGATGTCATCAAGTTTTCTCTCTTTCCCAGTGGCCACATTCATGTCTTTGGGCATCCTGCTGATCTCGGCGTCCACAGGGACGCTCGAGCAGATCGTCGAGGAGGATGGCATCACCGGCATCAACCATGAGACCGGGAGAAAGGATGAATCGTCGGCATTGGACAAAGTGGCGATCCTCTTTTCCAAGGGAGTCCTGTCGATCACCGATCTGGTCTGGGGCTACTCGCCGGTGGACCACCTCAGCTCCGGCCGAACGATTACTTGGGCCACACTGGGGATGGCCTTCACCGGGATCATTCTGCTGATGGGCGGACTGGTCTCGGCGTTTGGCGCCTTCATGTTTCAGCGCCGGGAACTGGCGCTGCCAAATCCCACAGCCTCGATGAACTGACGCGATGAAACTTCAAGGCAAGGCGTACAAGTTCATTTTGCTGCTGCTGATTGCGGCGTTCCTGCTGGGCACCCGCTACAGCCAGCGGATCATGAACGACTTCCGCAAGGACAATAAGCTGACGCATACCGAGCCGGTCGAGAACCTGCCGCCGACGCTGGCTCTCACGACGGTCGTGCTGGGCGGTTTTCGTGGGTTGATCGCCAACGTCCTCTGGGTGCGTGCCATGCAGATGCAGGAGGACGGCAAGTTTTTCGAGATGGCCCAGTTGGGCGACTGGATCACCAAGCTCCAGCCGCATGCTGACCATGTCTGGCGCGTCACGGCGTGGAACATGTCGTACAACATCTCAGTCAAGTTCGACGGCATCAAGACACCGCATGTCCGGTGGCACTGGGTTCGCCGTGGCATCGAGCTGATCCGCGACCAGGGCCTCAAACGATATAACCCGAACAGCGCCCACCTGTACCACGAGTTGGCATGGCATTTTCAGCACAAGGTCGGCCACAACCTCGACGACGCCCACCGGTACTACAAGCTAGCGTGGTGCTCCGAGATGATGCACGACCCAGGCCCCGACGGACGTCCCGGTACCGAGGATGACATATTCGAGGGCGGGGTCATCGGAGGACGGCGCGACGGCTACCTCGACCTGCTCGATCCGCAGACCGACGAGGATCGTCGCCGGCTCAAGCGCCTCAAGGAGGTCTTCTGGATGACCCCGGAAGAAATGAAGGCGGTCGATGACTTGTGGGGACCGCTCGAGTGGCGGCTGCCCGACGCCCACGCCATCTATTGGGCGCAGCAGGGCATCAACAAAGTCACCGAGCGGTTCGATGTGACCGGTCCCGACGGCGAGCCCGACGGCATCCTCAACACTGATGAGGAAAAGGCCGCCGGAGGCGATTTTCTCAAGCTGCGCCGCGTCATTTACCAGGCGCTGCAGCAGGCCTGTATGCAGGGCCGGTTGATTGCAAAGCCACCCACTTTCCAATACGGCTGGAATGTTGATCTAGTGCCCCGGGCCAATGAGTCGTACGAGAAACAAATGGAGGCCAAGCGCCAGGAAGACGCCGCCTCGAACACCGACACTGGCCTCGCCGAGCACATGAGCACCGGCCACAAGAATTTTCTGCGAAGCGCTGTCTATTTCCTCTATGTGTACAACCGCAAGGCGGAGGCGGCCAAGTGGTACGAGTACATGCTCGACCTGTACCCCCAGTCCATCCCGGTCCCGGGCCTGAGTCTCGATGAGTATTGTGTCTCGCGCGTGCAGGAGGACGCCGGGGAGACCGACCACAACCAGACAAAGGCCGTGATCAATGCCCTGTTGTTCCAGGCGTTCCAATTTGCCTCGGTTGGGGAGGACGACCAGTTCGTCGGACACAAGTCGCTCGCCATCCAGTTGCACAACCGGTTCCAGAAGGAGATCGGCATCAGCACCAACCGTGTCGGCCTGCCGCCGTTTGATGAAATGGAGCGACTGGTCCTTGAGGACATGTTCCGGCCCAACAGCCCGCTGATGCACCCGGTGCTGCTTGAGCAGCTCCGCCTCGTGCTCAAGCTGTCGGAGGAATACGGCAAGGATCTCGAACCGTTCCCTGACCCGCAACAGCCGGTCCAAGGCCCCGAACCGGAGCCGCCTCCCGCTCCAGACCAAAACTAACCCGCTTGGCCAAGCGGGCGGGCGCGGGTAGGCTCCGACTTCAACCTTGCCGCTATGCTGGCCAGAAAGATCCTCCTTTCCACGCTGCTGCTTGTCATGCCATCGGGTGCGCTTGGCCAAGCAGAGCCGCCTGCATCCGGGTGGTTCGCCATTCGCGTGGTGGATGCCGAGACCCAACGCGGTGTCCCGCTAGTCGAGCTCGAGACGGTCAACCACCTCCGATATTACACCGACAGCAATGGGTGGGTGGCGTTTCGCGAGCCGGGACTGATGGACCGGCAGCTCTTCTTCCATATCCACTGCCACGGCTACGACTATCCGAAGGACGGTTTTGGCTATCGCGGGAAACGGCTCAAGACGACGCCCAACACCGAGGCGGTGCTGAAGCTCAATCGCCTGAATATTGCCGAGAGACTTTACCGTGTCACTGGCGCAGGTATCTACCGGGACAGCCATCTGCTGGGCCGTGGGGCGCCGATTGAGCAGCCGCTGCTCAACGGCGCTGTCTTCGGCTCCGACAGCGTGGTGACAGCCATTTATCGAGGGAAACTTCACTGGTTTTGGGGCGACACCAATCGGCCGTCCTATCCGCTGGGAAACTTTCACGTGCCGTTCGCCACATCGCAGCTCCCCGGCGAGGGAGGACTCGACCCGGCGCTTGGTGTCAACTTGACCTATGCCGTCAACAAAAATGGCTTCGCCAAGGAAGCCGCCAAGATGCCCGGCAAGGGGCCAACCTGGATCGATGGGTTGATGGTTTTGCCAGACGAAAACCAGCAGTCCCGTTTGCTGGCGCAGTACGTAAAAATCAAGTCACCCCTGACGGTTTACGAGCGAGGCGTGGTGCAGTTCGACGATGAGCGACTCCAGTTTGAACATCACGTCACATTCCAGAAAGATGTGCCACTCTATCCCCACGGGCATCCGTTCCTGCACCGTGCAGAGGACGGACACGAGTACGTCTACTTTGCCGGGGGTATGCCGCTCGTGCGGGTCCGTGCGAACCTTGAGAGCTACCTCAATCCGTCACAATACGAAACTCGCACCTTCCTCCGGCCCGGTTCTGGAAACAAAGTGCAGCGAAACCCGGACGGCAGCCTGAGGTTCAAGTGGCAGCGCGGCCTACCAAACCACGATCTGAAACAAATCAACCAACTGATTTCCACCAAGCAGATTGCTGCCGCCGAGTCGCCTCTACATCTGGTTGATGTCGAGACCGGCAAGCCGGTGCTCACCCAACACGGCTCGGTTTATTGGAATAAGTACCGGCAACGCTGGCTCATGGTCATCTCGCAGTCGTTTGGCTCTTCGATGCTCGGTGAAATTTGGTTCGCCGAGGCCGCGCGCCCGGAAGGCCCCTGGGTCTATGCCCGGAAGATCGTTACCCACGACGATTACAGTTTTTACAATCCCAAGCAGCATCCCTACTTCGCGAAGGATGATGGCCGCATCCTTTTTTTCGAAGCAACCTACACATCCACTTTCTCGGGTAACAAGCACCCGACGCCGCTCTACGACTACAACCAAATTATGTACCAACTACAACTCGACGACCCCCGTTTGAACCTCCCAGTGCCGGTTTACAAGCAACCGGGCGATGCCGGTTCAAGTTTTTCGACGGTGCGGCACGGTGACGTTGCTCCCAGCTTCTTCGCCCTCCCCAGGCTGATCGAAGGGGCGATTCCGATCGGGCAGGACGATGCCACAGACCGACTCGTGCGCTTGTCCAAGGCGGCCGACGCCCTCTTCTACGCTGTCGCGAATCCTGCCGCGATTGGCATGGATTATCTGCTGCCGTTCTATGAATGGGCGCAAATTCATCAGGGCCAAACAGTCTACTCCTATGGCACTGAATCTCCCCAAAACGGGAAATGGCAGCGATCGTCTGGGTCGCTTGGTCATATCTGGCCCGTTCCTCGTTTGGTTGCTCCATGAGCCTTCTACGTGCAGCCTGTTTTTTGACTCTCTTCGCCACTTGGCCAAGCGCTTGGGCGTCGGAGTGGCAGTCGGTGACTGTACCGATGGCGGATGGGGAAACCCGTCCCAACGGTATCGGCTGGTATCGCTGTTGGATGAAGGTTCCGGACAACTGGACGACGCTTGGCGGGCGCGATCTTTGGGTCGAATCGGTCACGCTGACAATCGACTCAAGCCACGCCGCGCATGAGGCGTTCATCAACGGCAAACGCGTTGGGGGCGCGGGCAGCTTCCCGCCGGATGCCAAGCCAAGCGACCGCTTGGCCAAGCGCTACAAAGTGCCGCCCGGTAGCTTGGCCAAGGGGGAGTGGAACGAGCTGGCAATCAAGGTTTTCAACCGCGACGGCAACGGTCGGTTCCGGGGCCACGGGCCCTCGATTCAGGGCTATTTCCTCGAGTGCCTGTTCAGCGGCGAATGGGAATACCGGCCCGGCCGCAAGCCGACGCCTGGCCAGGCGCTCAAGGCCAAGCCGGCCCGGGCGGCCTACGATCAGTTTCATGAGGCCAGCCGAGTGCTGTTTGAGGCTCAGACACTGGTGCACGGCGAACGGCTCAGCCCTGGCGAGAGCCTTGCGCAATTCGAGTTGGACGACGGGCTTGTCATCGACACCGTGCTCCACGAGCCGCTGGTCGCGCAGCCAACTCACCTCAGTTTCGATGCGCGTGGGCGGCTGTGGGTGTCGCATTACGTGCAGTACCCGTACCCGGCCGGACTGCGCCAGATCAGCCGTGACAAATATTATCGGGCCAAGTACGACCGTCAGCCCAAGTCACCACCGCACCACAAGCCCGGCCGCAGCCGCGTTACCGTGCACGAGGACACCGACGGCGACGGCAGCTACGACACACACAAGGTTTTCGCCGACAAACTCAGCCTCGCCAACGCCGCCGTGCCCGGGCACGGCGGGGTCTGGGTGATGCACACGCCGCATCTACTGTTTTATCCCGACCTCAACGCAGACGACATCCCCGACAGCAACCCGGTGGTGCATCTGGCTGGCTTCGGTTTCGAGGACACGCACTCGGTGGCCAACGGCATCACCTGGGGGCCGGACGGCTGGCTGTACGGCGCGCAGGGCAGCACAGTGAGTTGTCGCGTCACCCGACCCGGCATCGATCCGCCGGGCGCGGCGGGGGTGCACTTCGAAGGCTGCATGGTTTGGCGCTACCACCCCCGGTCGCGTGAGTTCGAGATTTTCGCCGAGGGCGGCGGCAACGTGTTCGGGCTGGAGTTCGACGCCGATGGCCGGTTGTTCTCCGGCCACAACGGCGGCGGCACGCGCGGCTTTCACTACGTGCAAAGCGGCCTCTACCTTAAGCAGGGCAAAAGCCCGGGCAAGTTCGGGCCACCGGACAATCCGTTCGCGTTCGGCGAACTGCCGATGATGCCTGGCGGCAGCATCCCGCGCTTCTCCCACAACGTCATCGCGGTCAACGGCTCTGCCATGCCGGACGCGTGGCAGGGCAGGCTGCTCGGCGCCGACCCGCTGCATCGCCACCTGGTGCTGAGTGAACGCGGCATACGCGGTGCATCGTTCACCACGCGGGACGTCGGCTTTCCGGTCAAGAATTCCGACATCGCCTTTCGTCCAGTGTACATGGCCAACGCCCCGGACGGCTCGCTGGTTATCGCCGATTTTTACGAGCGTTACATCGCGCACGGCCAGCACTACCAAAGCCAGATCGATCCCACCACCGGCCGTATTTACCGGCTGAAAGCCAAAAGCAAAGCGCGTATCGCCGACACCGATCTCCGCGCAAAAACAGACGAGCAGCTTCTCCAACTTTTGGCGCACCCAAACAAGTGGCACCGGCAGACTGCCGTGCGCTTGCTGGGCCAACGCGCCAATGAGGCAACAACCGACAAGCTGCGAAAATGGATCAAAGCCCAAACCGGCCGGGCCGCGCTGCATGGACTGTGGGCACTGCATCAGGCCGGCGGGCTCGACGATGAATTCGCAGCCGAACTACTGGAGCATCCATACTCGCACGTCCGCGGTTGGGCCGTTCGGCTGCGTGGCGACGAACGCGAATTGTCTGCCGGTTTTTTCAACACGGTTCACCGCTTAGCGCAGCGAGAGAGGCATGCCGAGGTGCGCTCGCAGATTGCCGGCACGGCGATTCGCCTCCCGCGAAATCAGGCGCTTGGTCTGGCTGCCGGGCTGCTCAGCCGCGACGCCGATGTGGATGATCCGTTCATCCCGATACTATGCTGGCTGGTGCTTGAGAGGCATTGCGAAAACGACCGAGCCGCCGTGCTCGAGCTGTTTCGCGATGCGGCTTTTTTTCGGAAGCCGATGGTCGAGCGGCACATCCTCGAACGGCTCATGCGCCGTTTGGCGGCCCGGGGTCGGCAGGATGATTTCATCGGCTGCGCGTTGTTGCTGAGGGATGCGCCGACTCAACAGCATCGCGACAAGTTGATGGCCGGCTTCAGCAAGGCGCTCGAGGGCCAGGCACTGCCCAGGCTGCCGGAAGAGTTGCTTGGACAACTGCGGCGGCTCGACAACCCACCGCTGGTGCTGCGGGTGCGCCTGGGCGACACCGCCGCGCTTGGTCAGGCGTTGGAAGTCATTGCCGATGTCACGCAGAGGACCAAGGATCGCGTCGAGCTTATCCGCGCCGTGAGCGATGCCGGGGCTGCCGGTTTACAACAAATCCTGCTGCGCCTCGTGCAACACGAGACCGACGCCGGGGTGCTCTCGGCGGGGCTGCTGGCGTTACAACGGTTCACCGATGACTCCCTTGGCCAAGCGGTCGTCGGGCGGTATGCGAACTTTCCCGATGCGGCCAAGCCTGCGGCAACTTCGTTTCTGGCTAGCCGCCCAGAATGGAGTCGCCGTTTGTTGTCCGCTGTCGAGTCGGGCCGCTTGACTAAGCGTGATATTGCAGCGCCAACAGTGGAGGTGTTGTTGGCTCATGGCGGTAGCATCGCCGTCCAAGCTAGAAATCTCTGGCCAAGCGCAGGCAAAGCCGAGCCGACCACTCAGGCACAGGAGATTGCCCGGGTGCGTGCGGTGGTGGCGGGGCGGACCGGCAGCCCGTATCGTGGACGCAAGTTGTTCATGCAACGTTGCGCGGCCTGCCACAAGTTGTTCCACAAAGGCGGCCGGATCGGCCCTAACCTCACCCACTATCAGCGTGACGATCTCGATACCCTGCTGCCGGGTATTCTCGATCCCAGTCGCGAAATTCGGGAGGGCTTCGAGCACATGCAGGTGCGTACGCTGGATGGGCGTCTGCTCAGCGGTTTCATTGCCGATCGCACTGACAAGCTGCTCATCCTGCGCGGCATCGGCGGAGGTGATGCGGTGGTCAAGCAGTCTCAGGTCGAGTCGGCAAAAGTGAGTCCAAGCAGCCTGATGCCGGAGGGATTGCTCATCGGCCTGAGCGACCAGCAACTGCGCGACTTCTTCGCCTACCTGCGCATCGCCCAGCCGATCCGAAATTAAGGCTTATTCGGTCTAAAATATACTTGCAGAGATACTAGGTTTCCTCACTCTCGGCGCAGCCAAAAGATGTCACGATTGAGTTTCGCTCAGGTTGCGATTGCGCCTTTCCTCCTGCTGCCTTGTGCCAATACCCAGGTTGAGGCGAATCCGTTTAAGGTTGACTGGTTGCTTGAGGTGAAGATTGCGTTGCCTGCCGAGGACTGGAAAAAGATGAGGTATGAGCATCACGATCTTTTCGGGTTGATCACCCCCCGCAAACCAGGAAAGCCGCGACCCAACCCGTACAACTACTACAAGGGCAACGTGACCATCGACGGCAAACTGTATCAGGATGTTGGTCTGCGCAAAAAGGGATTGCTCGGTTCAGTGAATGCCCAACGCCCATCGATCAAGATCAACTTCGACAAGTTTGGGACAGAGCAGGAATTTGAAGATATCTCATTGATGACACTGAACAACAATGACACCGACGCATCACTGGTGAAACAGCACATGGCGTACGAGTTGTTCCGCAAAGCGGGCATACCGGCACCGCGCTGCAACTTCGCGCGCGTCACCGTGAATGGAGAATATCTAGGGATTTACAGTCACATCGAATCGGTGCGGAAAAAATTTCTCAGGCGTCATTTTACGAAGGCGAGTGGGAACCTTTATGAAGGGCAGATCAGCGACTTCACCGAGAAGGCAGTTCGCACGTTTGACGTCAAAACCAATGTGAAGAAGAACGATCGCAGTGACTTGCTCAAGGCGACCAAGGCATTGGCGCTGCCGGATGATCAACTCTTTGACGCCATTGGCAAAGTGGTTGATCTAGATAATTTTTATCGCTACTGGGCAATGGAATGCCTCATGGGCTTCAATGATGGTTATTCTGGCAACCAGAATAACTTTTTCGTCTATAACGATCCGGCATCTTCCCGGTTCAAGTTCATTCCATGGGGTGCCGACGGTGTGTTCCGGGCGCGCAGTGGCAAAGCAAGCCAGGCTGGCACACCGTTGTCCGTCATGGCAGAGGGGGCCGTCGCGCATCGACTCTACAGCACCGAGAAAGGTCGAGAGCGTTACCGATCCGAGTTGCTCAAGGTACTGGACGAGGTATGGGATGAACAGGCTCTGCAGGCAAAACTGGACAAACTTGTGCCGATGCTTCGGCCCCACACCCATTTGCCGCCGAGACTGTACGATCCAGCCGTTGATTCTGTACGTCGTTTTATTTCCAAACGACAAAGCATGCTTGCCGCGGAGTTAACCGGGCCCATTCCGCTTTGGCCCAAAAAGATGCGAGGCAGTGGTGGAGCGAAATCAAAACCCAAGTTGCTGACAATGAAGTGCGCGTTCAAAACGGAGTGGTCGGAGGCAGGTGATCTCTCTATTCAAAACAAGATCGGGGAATGCACCATTGAATTGATTCATGGAGATGAGCCGATTGAGATCATCGACATGCGGGCGATTGCTGCGACAACCCAGGGTACATCGCGTTATGGATTCCCTGTGATTTCGGCAGTCGGTAGAATCAAAGGGTCGCCAATGGAGGTGATGGTCAATCTGATGGTCGACCCCGGCTTCTACAACGTGTCCAACGGTATCCCGATCGACGGCTTTACCATCTGGGGGTTTGTCCGGATGGGCAGGCAGGAGTCGGTCAAATTCAAACGAATCGGCTGGGCCAGAGGCGAACTCAAATTGACTGCAGCGAGTCGCAAGGAAGGAGAGACGGTTGCTGGATATTTTGAAGCCTCCTGCAGTCCGCACGGCAAAATCGACTTCAACTCCAAGCCGAAGGACAATTGATCTCGCTTGGCCAAGGGCGCATACTGGGCCACGGATGAGTAAACAGTTTTACCTCACCACGGCCATCGATTACGTCAACGGGGAACCTCACCTCGGGCACGCCTATGAGAAGGTCATCACCGACATCATCGCCCGGACGCATCGCAGCCTCGGGGGGGAGGTATTTTATCTCACCGGCCTCGATGAGCACGGCCAGAAGGTGCAAGCCGCAGCCACGACCGAGGGGAAGGATCCGCAGGTGTACTGCGATGAGTTCGCCGCGATCTGGGAGGCGTTCGCCGGGAGGCTGAACCTGACCAATGCGGACTTTGTCCGCACCTCCTCCGCGCGCCACAAGGCGTTCGTGCAGGCGGTGCTGCAAAAACTCCATGACAACGGACATTTTTATCAGGCCGAATACCGCGGCTATTACTCGGCGCAACAGGAGACATTCCTGACGGAGAAGGACCGGCGCGACGACGGGACGTTCGACCCGATCTACGGCGACGTCACCGAGTTAGTGGAGCACAACTACTATTTTAAGCTCGGCGAGCACCAGCAGTGGCTGATCGACCACATCGAGGCCAACCCGGGCTTCGTCCAGCCGGAGACGCGTCGCAACGAGGTGCTCGGTTTTCTCAAGAACAACAACCTCGAGGATCTCTGCATTACGCGGCCCAAGGCGCGGCTTGAATGGGGCATCCCGCTGCCGTTCGACGAGAAGTACGTGACATACGTTTGGTTTGACGCCCTCAGCAACTACGCCAGCATTCCGGCATCGCTGGGCGACGCGGCCGCGGCCGGACCGATCGGCCTAGATTCCCGGCCGGGCGCCCCCGCGCTTTGGCCGGCGGACATCCATGTCATAGGAAAGGACATTCTGAAATTTCACGCCGTTTACTGGCCGATCATGCTAAAGGCCATGGAACTACCGCTGCCCGGGCAGGTGCTCGTCCATGGCTGGTGGCAGAAGGACGGTCAAAAAATGAGTAAAACCACTGGCAACGTGGTCAACCCCATCGCCGTGATCGACGAGTGGGGCGTTGACGCCTTCCGCTACTATGTCGTGCGCGAACTCGACATCGGCCCGGACGGTAACTGGACGGACGAAAGCTTTCAGGCCCGCTACTCCGCCGAGTTAGCCAACGGTCTAGGCAACCTTGTCAACCGGTCTCTCTCCATGCTGAATCGTTATCGTGGCGGCACGCTCGATGCGACCTCTGACGAACTGGCCGCCGATGCCGAAAAATGGATCACAGAGGCTAGGGACAACTACGAGTCTCACCAAATCCAGGCGGCGCTGGTGAGTGTCTGGGGGTTGGTCGACCGCACCAACCAGTACGTCGAGCAAACCGCACCGTTCAAGCTGGCCAAGCAGGAGGACCAGGCCGATAGGCTCAATGAGGTGCTTTACAACCTGGCCGAGTGTTGCCGCATTTTGGCAGTTCTCATCTGGCCGGTCATCCCGGAGACCGCCGAGAAAATCTTCGAGCAGGTTGGCGTCGAAGGCTCCCCCGCGGATTTTGCCCAGGCAAAATGGGGAGGCTTGGCCAAGGGCCACACCTGCAACAAACCCACTCCGTTGTTCCCTCGAAAAGACCTCGAGAAAAAGTAGAGGTGGTATAACCGCTTGGCCAAGCGGCTGATTGTTTCGCGGCGCCTGGCGCGGTATCGTCCCGCGCTTTGATGAAAGCGTGGATTTGTGTTTTTTTGGGACTGACCATGGCAGGTGTTACCACGGTAAGCGGCGAACCGAGGCGGGCGCCGATTCTTGACGACCCGTTTCTTTGGCTCGAAGAGGTCGGGGGGGACCGTGCGCTTGAGTGGGTGCACGCCCGCAACCAGGAATGCTTCGACGAACTCGAGGCGGACTCGCGCTACGCCACGTTCCTCGAACAGGCGGAGACGCTGCTGAATGCCAAGGACCGCATCCCGTACGGCTCGGTTCGGGGACAGCATGTCTATAATTTTTGGCGGGATGCCGGGCATGTCCGGGGCATCCTGCGGCGCACCCCGCTTGCGTCGTATCGCTTGGCCAAGCCGGAGTGGGAAACCGTGATCGATATCGATGCGCTGGCCAAGGCTGAAGATGAAAACTGGGTTTACAAGGGCGCCACCTGGTTGGCCCGCGGTTACGATCGATGCCTCGTCAAGCTCTCCCGGGGTGGGACCGATGCGTCGGTGTATCGGGAGTTCGATGTTCTGGCCAAGCGCTTTGTCGAGGACGGCTTTGTGTTGCCGGAGGCCAAATCCGGCGTGGCCTGGATCGATCGCGACATGTTGCTCGTCGGAACAAACTGGGGCGACGATTCGCTGACGGAGTCCGGCTATCCGCGCGTGGCCAAGCGGTGGAAGCGTGGCACGCCGTTGGCCAAGGCCGAGACGGTGTTCGAGGGCCGCCGGGAGGACATCGGCATCTGGCCGCGCGTGCTGGATTCCGGCGATGCCACCCTTGCGATCGTCGACCAATCGCTGACATTTTTCACCGGGGCGTACCATCTCATCGGTGACGACGGCCAACTGCAGCGTATGCCGTTGCCGAAGTCGGTCGATGTGACCGGGTTTTACGCCGGTCGGATTCTGTTCACGCTGCGCGACGCGTGGAAGGTTGCTGGTCGGACTTATTCGCAGGGGGCGTTATTGGCAATCGACGCGGCGGCGTTTCGGGCCACCGGC
The DNA here is from genome assembly GCA_030749225.1 of Verrucomicrobiota bacterium. Taxonomy (GTDB): domain Bacteria; phylum Verrucomicrobiota; class Verrucomicrobiia; order Limisphaerales; family UBA1096; genus UBA1096. The sequence goes on along the minus strand of JASMKO010000056.1, from coordinate 8,526 downwards.
AAGCTGCCTCGCATCGAGACCGTTTATACTCCGGATGAGCGAACGAGCATCGAGAGCGTCGCCGTGTCACGCAGCGGTCTCTACGTGTCGCTGTTGCAGAACGTGAAGGGGCGCATCCTGCGCTTCAGCGTGGATGCCAAGCGCGGCGAATGGAGCGCCGAGCCGCTGCCGCTGCCTCCGAATGGGACGGTATCCGTTTCCGCGGCGAATCCCCACTCCGACGCGGTGCTGGTGAATTACGAGGACCACATCACGCCGGATCGCTTGAGCGAGTACGACGCGGGGGCCAATGCATTGATGCTGCTCAAGTCGCTGCCGGACCGTTTTCGGACTGACGATCTTCAGGTCAGCCAGCACATGGCCGGGAGCGCGGATGGCGAAGTGGTGCCGTACTTCGTGATTCACCGCAAGGGACTCAAGCCGGACGGCTCGACCCCGACGATCTTGTATGGCTACGGAGGGTTTGAGATTTCGCTCAAGCCAAGCTACTCGGCGACGATAGGCAAGCTGTGGCTCGAACGCGGTGGAGCGTATGCCGTGGCGAACATCCGCGGTGGCGGCGAGTTCGGGCCGCGCTGGCACCAGGCCGCGCTCAAGACAAACCGCCAGCGGGCGTACGACGACTTCATCGCCGTGGCGGAGGATCTGGTCAGGCGCGCCATCACCTCGCCCAAGCGGCTCGGCATTTCCGGTGGCAGCAACGGCGGCCTGCTAGTCGGAGCCATCTTCACACAACGGCCGGACCTGATGAATGCCGTCGTCTGCCGCGTGCCGCTGCTCGATATGCTGCGCTACACCAAGCTGCTGGCCGGCGCGAGCTGGGCAGCCGAATACGGCGACCCAAAGGACTCGATCATGCGCGAGGCGATCCTGAACTATTCGCCGTACCAAAACATATTCCCCGATCGCAAATACCCGAAAGTGTTCATCGAGACCTCGACCAAGGACGACCGGGTGCACCCCGGCCACGCGCGAAAAATGGTTGCCCGTATGCGCGAGCAGGGACATCCGGTTTTGTATTTCGAGAATACCGAGGGCGGCCATGCTGCTGGTGCCAACCTCAGGCAGCACGCACGCCGATACGCCCTCGAGTACGTCTATTTTTCCCGCCAACTTGGGCTGAAATGAGCGCTTGGCAAAGTGCTTCGCTCATGCATCGGCGAGTGGCTCGAGGGGGTCGCGGGTCAATTGCTTCAACTGTGCGCGCTCGGCGAGGAGCTTGGCCAAGGATTCGTCGCCCGCGCCAGGGAGTTCGCGCTGGATGCCGGCTAGGCGGCGCTCGATGAACTGGTTGCGAAGCCGCCGCACGATGTCATTTAGTTGTCTGGTGGGATCGGGAATGGTGCGGCCGTCGGCCACGGCCTCGGTAGCAACACGCTTGAATGCCTCGGCGTGCAGGGTGGCGAGCAGCTCCGGCATACCGGCGTCGGGGTTTCCGGCGAGCAGCGCAAAATATTGCTGCAGAATCTCGCGCACGGCAGGGTGGGTCACCCAGTCGGGGTCGAGATGCGACTCAAGCCACTCGGCGGAGTCCCTCTCGGTGAGCGCCAGCTTGAGCAGCCACAACTCGACCGGCCCCGGCTTGGCCACCGGGTGTTCGGCCTCCTCGGGTGGGGGCTCATCGAACTGCGGCACGGATGACTGAAAGCTGCGCTTGTGTTTCTTGAACTCGGCGCGCACGGCATCGGCATCGACGCCCAGCCGGTGGCTGACCTTTTGGGCGTGGGTGTCAATGAGCACCGGATTGTTTGTCTTTTGCACGGCATCACGCATTTCCTGTACGATGTTGACGCGACCACGGTCGGATTCGGCATCGTGCACGCCGCAGAGGTAACTGAGCAAAAAGTCAAAAAAACCGGGTGCCTTGGCGGTCAACCGGCGAAAGGCATCGGCGCCGTTCTCCCGGATGAAGCTGTCGGGGTCGTGCGGTTGCGGGATGACCGCGACGCGAATGGCCAGGCCGCTGGCGAGTAGGTCATCGAGCGAGCGTAGGGCGGCCTGTTGCCCGGCGTTGTCGGAGTCGAAACACAGCACGACCTCTTCGGCGTAGCGCTTGAGGATGCGTGCCTGGTCGGTGGTGAGGGCGGTACCCTGTGGCGCGACGGCGTTCTCGATGCCGGCCAGATGGCAGGCGATGGTGTCGAGCTGACCCTCGCAAACGATGGCCGACTTGGCGTCAAGGATCGGCCGCTTGGCCTTGTCCAGCCCGTAGATGACGCGTCGCTTGCTGAAGATCGGCGTTTCGGGCGAGTTGATGTATTTGCCGCCCTTCTGCTCGGCGCTGAGCACGCGGCCGCTGAAGCCGATGACGCGGCCTTGCTCGTCGCAGATTGGAAAAATGAGCCGTCCCCGGAACCGGTCGTAATGGCCCTTGTCGCCGGCGATGGCGAGACCGCCCTTCTCGAGCAGGGTGTCGTCATGTTTTTTCGATTTGGCCCAGTGGAGCGTGTCGCTCCACTCGTCCGGCGCGTAGCCGATGCGGAAGCGTTTCACCGCCTCGTCGCTGAGGCCGCGCTTGGCCAGATAGTCGCGGGCGACCCCGGCCCTGGCGTCATTGGCCAGGGTGGTTTCCCAGCGCTTGGCCACCTGCTCGTGCAGAGTGCGGAGTTTCTCCTTCAGCGAGCCCTCCTCGCGCTGGCCGGGCTTCATCTCAAACTCGATCGGGATGCGCGCCCGCTCGGCGAGGCGCTCCACCGACTCGATGAAGGAGAGGTTCTCGAATTCGCGCAGGAATGTGAACACATCGCCGCCCTTGTGGCAGCCGAAGCAGTGGAAGATCTGCTTGGAAGGCGAGACATTGAAGCTGGGGGTCTTCTCCTTGTGGAACGGACAGAGGCCGAGGAAGTTCGTGCCGGCGCGCTTGAGCTGTAGGACGGAGCCGATGACATCAACGATGTCGCTGGCGTGGCGGACCTGCTCGATCGTGGCCTGTGGGATGACGGGCAAGGCAGCTCCGAAGGTGGGGTTAGTTGGCCTTGTTGCGAATGAGCCAGTAACGGATGTTGACCGCCTCCGGGTGGCCGGGCTGGAGGCCGATCACGCGCTTGTAGTGGATGTTGGCCTTGGCCACGTCGTTGAGTCGCTCGGCGTACAGTTTGCCAGCCTCGAAATGGGCCTGCGCGTTGTCCGGATCAAACTGGAGGAAGGTCTCGAACTCGCGTGCGGCGTCGGCGTAGTAGCTACCCTGCGCGAGCGACATGGCGAAGTTGAACCGGGCCGGGCCGTCGTTCGGGTCGATGGCTAGAGCGTGCTCGAACGCTTGCAGCGCGAGGTCGGTGTCGCCGGTGTAAAAGGCCGCTTGGCCAAGCTCGAATCGGGCGTCAAACCAAGCCGGGTCGGCCTTCGCCGCCTCGATGTACGCCGCCTTGGCTCGCTGCCATTCCTCCGATTTTTGCGCCGCCGCGCCATCGTCAAAGTAGGTCTTGGCAACCGGGCGGTCGCCGGCGTCGGGTAGGGCCGGGTTCAGGTATTTGTAGCGAGGAAAGGCCACCGCGCTGGGCAGGATGCTGGCCACCCGCACGGCATTCGTGGAGGCTTTAGCCACCGGTCCGGGGCCGGGCAGTGGCGTGGTCGGGATCGGTGCATTCGAGCGCCAGGAGATTTGCCGCGTGTTATTCTTCTTCGGCTTGGCCGGGGGTTTTTCGTCGCCGTCACCAAACCAGTTGCGCGGGTTGATCCGCTGCTTCCAGTCCTTGCCGTCGTCGGGTGCGGTTTCCGCTTGGCTGACTTTTGCTTCCGTGGCGGCTTCTTCCTTGTCGTCGCCGAACCAGTTGCGCGGGTTGAGCTTTTGCTTCCAGTTTTTGGACGGCTCCGGCTCGGCCGTGGTGGCCTCGGCTTCGGCGACGACCGGTTCCGGTTCAATCGGCTCGGTTGGCTCCGGCTTGGCGAGCGGGACGGGGAGCGGCGCGGGCTTAACCACGGTCACGACCTCCGGTTCCAATGCGGCTGGCTCCGGCTCTTCGGCGGGCGGCTCGACGATCGTGACTTCGGCTGGCTCGGGTTCCGGTTCCGGCTCGACTTCCGCGACGACCGGCTCCGGCTCCGGTTCCGGCTCAACGATCGTGACTTCGGCTGGCTCGGGTTCCGGTTCCGGCTCGACTTCCGCGACGACTGGCTCCGGTTCCGGTTCAGGGGGTGGCTCCGGCTTGAGATAGTCTTCGAGCTGGTTGACGAGTGCGCGGATGTCAGCATCCTCTTTCGGTACCAGGTCGAGGTAGCCGTGATACGCTTCCAGCGCGGCGGGGTACTGCTTCATCTGCTGCCGGACGGCGCCGAGGTTGCGGAGGGCCAGGGTGTTTTTATTGTCGAGGTTGATGGCTTTCTCGAAACAAGCGGCGGCTTCCTTGTACCTCTTTTGCGACCAAGCGATGTTGCCGAGGTTGTTTTGCGCGCGCGGGTCATTGGGAATCTTGCCGAAGCTTTTCCGCGCCTCGTCGATTCGTTTCGCGCCGTACTCGGCGATACCTTTCTCGAGCCAGAGATCGAACACGCGGTTGGTTGATTTCGAGCCGCTGCCCAACTCGTACAGCGACCCGAAGTCGTTGGCGGCCTCCTCCCATTTCTCCGCTTCGAGGTGCAGCCAGGCGCGGTTTTGATACGCCTGAATCCTGCTTTCTTGGCCGCCTTTTTCGATGGCCAAATCGAATGACTTTTTTGCCTCTTCCAATTCCCCGGTCTTGGCGGCTCCAGTTTTGTCCTTGGCGAGGGTTCGGTGCGCGAGACCGATCTGATTGTGTAGTTTGCCGACGATCAAGAGATTGGTCTTGAGGTTGGGGTGATTCTCGATGCGTTCACGGGCCACCTCCAGTTGCTGGAGCGCCCCGGCCGGGTTGCCGGCGGCGAGCAGGCGGCTGCCTTCCTCGAGGGCTTTCTGCTCGGGCGGGGTGCATCCGGCAAGCGCGGCCACGAGGCAAGCCGCCGCCCAATGCCGGCCGGTCCTGTTGGTGGGTTTTTGCGTGGTCCGCATGAGTGCTGGTGGTAGCATCGCGGCACCGGCGAGTCAAGGGAGGCACAGTTCCCTTGCTGCCCGGTTCACCATGTTCCCCGAAAAATTGAACCGTTGGCTGCTGTCGTGGGCCGGAGCGGTTTGCCTCGCGCTGGCCCCGACGACGCCTGGCCAAGCGGCGGAGAACGAGCCGTCGCCCAAGCCGCGCATCCTTCTGGTGGAGGACAAGTCCGCCCTGCGCGAGTTCGAGGTCGACGCCGTCAAGGTGGCGGACATGGTCGCCGAGGGGCTCAAGCGGCTCACCGCCAAGCCAAGCGCGGCGGCCGCCTTGCTGACGCTGGTTTCCCCGGCGGACACGGTCGGCATCAAGGTCAACTCAGTGCCGGGATCGATCGGCGGCACGCGCAAGCCGGTGGTCGACGCGGTGGTGCGGGGGCTGCTCGAGGCGCGGCTCGCGCCGGATCGGATCATCATCTGGGATCGGTCGCTGGCCAGCCTGAAGGCGGCCGGATACGGCGCCTTGGCCAAGCGGCACGGTGTACGGCTGGCCGGGAGCCGGGACGCCGGCTGGGACGAGTCGGTTACCTACGAGTCGCCGATCATCGGCACGCTGGTCTCCGGCGACCTGGGCTTCGAGCGCGGTGGGGAGAACGCGAGCCGCAAGTCGCACCTGTCGCGGCTGCTCACCGGGGAGATGACTCGTATCATCAGCATCTGCCCACTGCTCAACCACAACCAGGCCGGCGTGTCGGGCCACCTCGTCGGCCTCGTCGACGGCAGCATGGACAACTCCCGGCGGTTCGGCACGAACGCCTCGGTCCTCGCGGTGGCCGTGCCGGAGATCCTGGCGCTCGAGGATGCGGCGCAGCGCCGACACCTCGGCGACCGGCTGGTGCTCGGCATCACCGACGCGTTGTTCTGCCAATACCTGGGCCAGAACCAATGCCTGCTGCATTACACGGCTGCGCTTGGCCAACTGCGATTCAGCACCGACCCGGTGGCACTGGATGTCTTCTCGATCGAGGAACTCAAGCGGCAGCGGGAACTTTTCGAGGCGGACTACTCGCCTCCGGACTCTGCGCTGTACCGGAACGCCGCGCTGATCCAACTCGGCGAGAGCGACCCGGCTCGGCGAGAGGTCGTGGAGATCTTCCGCTGATCAGCCCGGCGCGGATTCGCGCATTGACATCGTGCCGCTTGGCCAAGCAAATCTTTCCCCGCTATGAACTTGTTAGCTGACAAAGTTGCCGTGGTGACCGGCGCCGGCCGCGGGATCGGCCGCGCTGTGGCGATTGCCTACGCCCGCATGGGCGCCGATGTGGTGTGCGTCTCGCGCACGGTGGAGAACTCGGCCAAGGCCGCCGCTGAGGTGGAGTCGATTGGCCGCCGGGCCTGGCCGGTGGCGGTCGACGTGGCCGACACCGCCGCGGTCGAGGCTGCCGCGAAGGGCATCCTCGAGTCGGCCGGCCGGGTGGACATCCTCGTCAACAACGCCGGCGTCACCCGTGACAATCTGCTCATGCGCATGAGCGAGGAGGAGTGGGACACCGTGCTCGACACCAACCTCAAGGGGGCGTTCAACTTCACCAAGGCCTTCACCCGGTCATTCATCAAGCAGCGCAGCGGCCGCATCATCAACATCGCCTCGGTGATCGGCCTGATCGGCAACGCCGGCCAGAGCAACTACGCGGCCAGCAAGGCGGCGCTCATCGGCTTCACCAAGTCAGTTGCCAGGGAACTGGCGCCGCGCGGCATCACCGTCAACGCCATCGCACCCGGCTTCATCGAGACCGACATGACCGCCGTTCTCGATGAGAAGATGCGCGGGGAGATCCTCCAACGTGTACCGATGGGCCGGCTTGGTGCGCCGGACGAAATCGCCCATGCGGCGGTGTTTCTGGCCATGGAGCCCACCGGCTATGTCACCGGGCAGGTGCTCACCGTGGACGGTGGCATGGTGATGTGATCATCAAAGCGCATTTTTTTTCGAATAGTTGCTTGACGGCCCGGGACGGCGTTCTTAAAGAAGCCGCGAACATTTGGAGATTTATGTCTGACAATTCACCTGCAGATCGGATCAAGAAAATCATCGTCGAGCAGCTCGGCGTCAACGAGGACCAAATCAAGCCGGAGGCCAAGTTCATCGAGGACTTGGGCGCGGACTCGCTCGATACCGTCGAGTTGGTCATGGCACTGGAGGAGGAGTTCGGTACCGAGATTCCCGACGAGGAGGCTGAAAAGCTCCAAAGCGTTGGGGATGTCGTCAAGTTCATTGAAGACACCCAATCCTAGGGGCTGACACCCATTACAGGGCAGTCCGGGCCACTTGGCTTGGCTGCCCTGCTTTGTTTCATGGCGGATACCACACGAAAGCGCGTCGTCGTCACTGGCATGGGCGTTGTCTCCCCGCTTGGCCAAGGGGCTGATTCCTTCTGGGAAAATCTCCTCACGGGTCAGTGCGGCATCGACTCGATCCGCGCGTTCGACACCGACGGCTTCCCCTGCACCATCGCTGGTGAGGTGAGTGATTTTGATCCCACACCGGCCTTCCCTTCGCCCAAGGAGGTTCGGCGCACCGACCGGTTTACCCAGTTCGGCATCCACGCCGGCTGGCAGGCGCTCAACGACTCCGGCCTTGACCTCGACCAGGCCAACCGCGACCGCGTTGGTGCCATGATCGGCTCCGGCATCGGCGGCTTGGCTACCCTCGAAACCCAGCACAAGACACTGCTCGACCGAGGTCCGGGCCGCATGTCGCCGTTTTTCATCCCGATGATGATCCTCAACATGGCCTCCGGGATGTTCTCGCTTTATCACGGCTTGCGCGGGCCCAATGTGGCCACCTGCTCCGCCTGTGCCACCGCCAACCACGCGATCGGCGAAGCATGGCGCACTCTCGTCATGGGAGATGCCGACGTCATGGTCGCTGGCGGCACTGAGTCGGCCGTGCACCCCACCGCAATGGGCGGCTTCGGTGCCATGAAGGCACTTAGTACCCGCAACGACGATCCGAAGCACGCCTCCCGGCCGTTCGACGCCGGGCGTGACGGCTTCGTCATGGGCGAGGGCGCCGGGGTGCTGGTGCTGGAGACCCTCGAGCACGCTACCGCGCGCGGCGCGAGGATTTATTGCGAGTTGACTGGCTACGGCAACACAGCCGACGCCCACCACATGTCCGCCCCTGCGCCGGAGGGCGAAGGCGGCGCGCGCGCCATGAGGATGGCTCTCCGCTCCGGTGGGCTCAACCCTGAAGATATCTCCTACATTAACGCCCATGGCACCTCGACGCCGCAGGGTGACGCCTGCGAGACACAGGCCATCAAGTCAGTGTTCGGTGAGCACGCCCACCGCCTCGCGGTCAGTTCAACCAAGGGCGCAACCGGGCACATGCTTGGGGCCGCCGGGGGGGTGGAGATGGCCGCCTGCTGCAAGGCCCTTGAGACCGGCACCGTCCCGCCGACCATCAACTATGAGACCCCTGATCCCGACTGCGACCTCGATTACGTCCCCAATGAGGCCCGGGAAATAGAAGTCAACGCCATCGCCAACAACTCCTTCGGATTCGGCGGCCACAACGCCTG
>JASMKO010000055.1 GCA_030749225.1 Verrucomicrobiota bacterium | reverse complement strand
CATTCGTAAAGCTCCAATTAATCGTAGTGCGGGAAGTGCCAATGCCCGTCAACTGGCCGAAGGCGAGATCAGCCTTACCAATGGCGACGTCATCGAAGGCACCGTGGCGGATGTGGACCAGAACGGCATCGTCGTGCGGCGCGACATCGGCGGCTTTGCGCGGCGGGCCAACTGGATGGAATTGACCCAGGAGAGCCTCAAAAAAATACGGCGCCTCGGCCAAACGGATCCCGGCCGCTACAGGGGAGCGGCCGCCTTTGCCGACCCGTTTATCGAGCCGGACGAATCACAAATGGAACGGAACCTCCCCCCCGGGCCGGCCCGCGGGTTGGTCGAGCCAGAGGTACCTTCGAATGTGCCGGTCGCCTCCAAACTGGCAGCCTACGGCAGCGGGGGCGGCATCGGCCTGCTGGTGGCCATCGCGATCGGGAGCATGGTGGCCGGGCTGGGTGTGGCGGCGTTCCGGGAATCCAACGCGCTGCTGGCGGCTGGCGTCTCGCTGGTGCTGCCGGTTGTCGGCCCGATTCTCTTCCTCGTGAAACCGGAGGTCGAGTACGAGGATGAATACGACGAGGACGAAGAATACGAATACGACGAAGCCGAGGCACCGGAGGGGGCCACCATGACCGACACCGGCGGCGGAGCCGTGGTCGGGATGGTGCCAGAGGCCAAAAAGATGAGCTTCGCCCAGACAGGTCCAAAGAAATCCGGGCTAAAGCCGCAGACCTGGACGCGCGGCGACACACGGTTCGACCGATCGTTTTTCCAGAACAACTTCCCGAACTATTTCAAGGTGGTGCTAGGCGCGGCGGAGCGCGACATGGCACTGGCCGTCAAGACCGGCAAACGCGAATATGTCGGCCAGCGCATCAAGCGAATCTCAGGGACGGATATTCACATGGAACTGCTCAACGGCAAGGAGCAGAAAATCTCCTTCAGCGAAATTGGCGAAGTTGACTTGCGTGCAAAATAGAGAGCCGCCCCCGTCACCCGGCCTGCCGAAGCGCAGCCCGACCACCCCGTCTTTCCGATGAAACTTCGCACGATACTTCTGTTTGGTTCACCCGGCGCCGGCAAAGGCACACAGGGGACGATCCTTGGCCGCATCCCTGGCTACCTGCACATCTCAAGCGGCGACTTGTTCCGCAACCTGGGCGCTCAAAACCCGCTGCGGGAAACGTTCATCGAGTACGCCGGTCGAGGGGAACTGGTGCCAAACGAACCCACCATAGGACTGGTACGGGAGGACATCGATAACCGAATCCGAAATGGGACCTTCGAGCCCGAGTCCGACACGCTGTTACTCGACGGCATTCCCCGCAACGTCGCGCAGGCCCAGTTGCTCGATGACACCCTGAACGTCATCGGTGTGCTGAACCTGTTCTGTACGGATATCGACATCATGGTCGAGCGACTTCAAGCCCGGGCCCTGCGCGAGAACCGGCTCGACGACGCCAACCTCGAGACCATCCGTAACAGGCTTGAGGTGTACAAAGCCGAGACACGCCCGGTGCTCGACCATTACGGCGACGGCATTTCGCACACCATCGACTCCACCCAGACGCCGGTACGCGTCCTGCGAGACGTGCTCGAGGTGTTGGCCAAGTTCGAGACCTGATCCGCCCCACGCCGTGACCCCGCCGCTGCGAGTTGTGTTCATGGGAACGGCGGAGTTCGCCTGTCCCAGCCTCGCCGCGCTCGATGACGCGCCCGGCATCGAGGTCATCACCGTGTTCACCCAACCGAATCGGCCGAAGGGCCGCCAACTCATCCCCCAGCCGCCGCCGGTCAAACTCGAGGCTGAGTCGCACCAACTCCCCGTCCACCAGCCGGAATGCCTGCGAGACGACTCTCAACTCCTCGAACAACTCGACCCGGGCCTGATCGTTGTCACCGCCTACGGCCAGATTCTTCCGCAAACCATCCTCGACCTCCCGCCGCATGGCTGCCTCAACGTTCACGGCTCTCTCCTCCCGGCCTACCGCGGCGCCGCACCGATTCAGCGCGCCCTGCTAGAAGGCCAAGCGGAAACCGGTGTCACCATCATGCAAATGGATGCCGGCCTCGACACCGGCGCAATGCTTGCCAAGGGCGCCACCACAATCGGGCCGGACGACAACGCGCAGACCCTGCACGATCGCTTGGCCAAGCTTGGTGCCGGGCTGCTGCTCGAGACGATCCCCCGCCACGTGGCAGGGGACATCACGCCCGAACCGCAGGACGAGACTCTCGCCACCCATGCCGCAAAGATCACTCGGGACATGGGCCGCATCGACTGGTCGCTGCCGGCAACGCGGCTTTGGAACCAAGCGCGCGCCTTCACCCCGTGGCCCGGCCTGTATACCCATCTCGGCGGCAAACGGCTGAAGCTGCTTGAGGTCGAACCGGCGGAGGCGACCGGACATGAGCCGGGCCGCGTTGGCCAATCGGACGCCAATGGCATCGTCATCGGCTGCGGTGACGGGGTGCTCCGCATCACCCGCCTGCAAAAAGAGGGGGCCAAGCCCCTGGCCGCCGCCGAGTTTCTCGCCGGAACCCCATTGCCGGTAGGCACGCAGCTGGGCTGACAAAAAAGCCGCTTGGCCAAGGGCGGGTTTTGGCTGAACATCAGCGGCATGGAAACGGTGGTTGAACAAGCTCTCCCGGATGCCAACGGACGCTTTGGCAATTACGGCGGACGCTATGTCCCTGAGACGCTTATGCACCCGCTGCAGGAACTCGAGGAGGAATATTTCCGCGCCCAGGGTGATCCCGGCTTTCAGGACGAACTGCAATATTACCTCCGCGAATTCTGCGGTCGCCCCACCCCACTCTACCACGCCGAGCGCCTCACCCGCGACATCGGCGGCGCAAAAATCTACCTCAAGCGGGAAGACCTGCTGCACACCGGTGCGCACAAGATCAACAACGCCATGGGGCAGATTTTGCTGGCCAAGCGCATGGGAAAGACGCGCATCATCGCCGAGACCGGCGCCGGGCAGCACGGCGTGGCCACGGCCACCGTCGCAGCGATGTTCGGTCTCGAGTGCGTTATTTACATGGGCGCGGTCGATTGCAAGCGTCAGGCGCTGAACGTGTTCCGCATGCAAATGCTCGGCGCGGAAGTCATGCCGGTGGAGGCCGGCCAAAAGACGCTCAAGGAGGCCGTCAACGAGGCGATGCGCGACTGGGTCACCAACATTCGGGGCACACACTACATCCTCGGCACGGCCTACGGTGCGCACCCATACCCGGTGATGGTGCGCAACTTCCAGCGCGTGATCGGCGATGAGGCCCGCCGACAGATTCTCGAGCAGGAGGAACGACTGCCGGATCACCTCATCGCCTGCGTCGGCGGCGGCTCCAACGCGATCGGCCTGTTCTACCCATTCCTCGGCGACAACGGCGTGTCGATGACCGGCGTCGAGGCTGGCGGCGAAGGCATCGTCGATGGCAAACACGCCGCACGGTTCCAGGGCGGTGGCTTGGGCGTGTTGCAGGGCACACGCTCATTCGTGCTGCAGGACAGGGATGGCCAAATCCAGCTCACCCACAGCGTCTCCGCAGGGCTGGACTACGCGGCCGTCGGCCCTGAACACGCTTGGCTGCGCGACGCTGACCGCGTGCAATACACCTACGCAACCGACGCCGAAGCGCTGGCTGCGTTCCAGAAATTGGCCAAGCTCGAGGGCATCATCCCGGCGCTTGAGTCAAGCCATGCCATCGCCGAGGTCATCAAGGTCGCGCCCACGATGAGCGCTGACCAAATCATCATCGCGAACCTTTCCGGCCGAGGCGACAAGGACGTCGCACAAGTCGCCGAGATGGGCATCCTCTGACGCTCGGCCAAGCGCTTGGTTTCTCCCACGATGAACGAGCCGGAGGCAGTGCGGGTGGACAAGTGGTTGTTTGCCGTGCGGCTATTCAAGACCCGCAGCCAGGCGGCCGATGCCTGCCGCAACGGCAAGGTTCGACTTAACGACGCCCCGACCAAGGCGGCCAAGCCGCTCAAGCCCGGCGACACCGTCACCGTCCGGCAAAGCCCGATCACGCGTACGCTCAAGGTGGTCGGCCTCACCGAACGCCGCGTCGGAGCCAAGCTTGTGTCCGACTTCGCCACCGACGAAACGCCCCCCGCGGAACTCGAAAAGCTGCGCCAGGCCAAGCGCGAACGCGCCGGTGACGGACACCCAACCAAGCGCAACCGGCGGCTGATCCTCCGGTTCATCGACGGCAACCAACCTTGAATGAGCGCAAATAAAAACAGCATGCTTGGCGGTTTCGCAAGAGCGACGATTTTTGTGCTATGCCTTGGCATCGTGTTGCTGGTCGACTCGCTGACCGGTGATTCGCTAACCCGCCACTTTGGCATCGAGCCGCGCACAATTGGCGGACTTGACGGCATGCTGTTCGCGCCGTTCCTACACGGTGATCTCGGCCATTATCTCTCGAATGCGATGCCGATGATCGTGCTGCTCGGTCTGATTTTTGCCAATAGCAACTACAAACCGTGGCGCTCGCTGGGTATTGTCTGGCTACTGGGCGGCTTAGGCACTTGGCTGATCGGTCGGCCCGGCTCGACACATATCGGCGCAAGCATTGTCATCTTCGGTCTGGTGACATTCCTGATTTTTGCCTCACTGTTTTTGCGGAGCTGGCGCTCGGCCGTGGTCAGCACAGTAGTCCTGTTTTTTTACGGCAGCATTTTTATGAGCGTCCTCCCGCCGCTACTCAACAGTAGCATGCGCGAAAACGTTTCATGGGAAGGCCACCTTTCCGGCGCCATCGCCGGCATCATCGCCGCCTGGCGCGTGCGGAGAAAGTGAACAACAGTTTCAAGTTCGCAGCCTTTTAACCGGCGTCCCGCTTGAAATTCACTCGTACTGTTTGAGCACCTCGAAGCGCTGGCTGCCCTTGCTGTTCAGGTGCACAACGACGCCTTTCTTGAAGTCCTCGCCCTCGAGTGCGGCCTTGAAGGACGCAACCGAGTCGACGGAATCGCTGTTGACGCGTGTCACGATGTCACCAGGGGAGATTCCCTTCTCGGCGGCGGCGCTGTCGTTTTCGATTGCGGTGACGATCACACCCTCCCCGTCTTCGACCTCGAAGCGTTTGGCCAGGTCGGACGTGATGTTCTGCACGGTCATGCCCAGCAACTTCGCCTTGGACTCCTGTTCCGGCCGGCGCTCCGGCTGGCGTAGCCGACTCACGGCAGTGAATTCATCGGGGAACTCCCCGGTCTCGACCTCAACCTCCCGCGCCTTGCCGTTGCGCATCAGGCCAAGCGTCACCGGATCGCCTGCCTTCTTGGCGCGCAACTCGCGCTTGAGTTCATCCGCCGTCTTCACGTTTTTGCCATCAACGGTGGTGATCACGTCCGCCAGCTCAAGGTCGGACTCCTCCGCCGGGCCGCCGGGGACAAACTGCCGGACGACCACGCCATCCTCAACCCCCACCGCAAGGTCCCGGTAGTCGGCATCCTCACGCAGCGTGGTGATGCTCACGCCAAGCCAGGCGCGGGTCACCTTGCCGTCCTCGATCAGCATGTCGGCGATGCGCTTGGCTAGGTTCACCGGCACGGCAAACCCGATGCCGGTATTCACGCCGCGGATAAGCGTGTTGATGCCGATCACCTCGCCATGAATGTTCACCAGTGGCCCGCCGCTGTTGCCGGGGTTGATGCTGGCGTCGGTCTGGATAAAGTCCTGGTCGAACATCATCTGGTCCGTGAATACTCGCCGCCCCTTGGCGCTCACATGGCCAACGGTGACGCTGTAATCCAGCTCGTATGGCGAACCGACCGCGATGGCGAACTCGCCCACCTTGGTCTTTTCCGAATCACCCAGCTTCGCGGCGCGGAGGCCGGTGGCGTCGATCTTCACCACGGCGATGTCGGACTCGCGATCCACCCCGAGCACTTCACCGCTGTGTTCCGTGCCGTCGCGAAGGACAATTTTCACCTTGTCGGCATTTTCGACCACGTGGCGGTTGGTGAGAATGATGCCGTCCTCGCTGTACACAAGACCGGAGCCCTGCCCGTCAAAAACCGGCCCGCGGGAGCGCGGCCTCGATCGCGGCTCCGGTTCCTCCTCCCGCTCCCGCTGCTGCTTCTCCAAATAGTCTCGAAACTCGCGCGGCAACTGGTCAAAAAAAGGGCTGCGCCCGAATGGATCCCCAAAGACGCCCTGTGACCGCTGCTTACTGGCCACCCGCACGATCACTACCGACTCGGAAACGGTCTCGGCCACCTCGACGAATGCCTGGTTCAACTGCTGCGCCAGCTTGAGCGCCTCCGACGGCTCAGCAGCCCTCGCGGCCGACTGGGTCCACGCACCGCCCAGCAGGGCGGCGCACAAAATTGTCACTGCTATTTTCTTCATGTTTCGTTGGTCAACTGCCTTCGCAATCTTCGCCGGACTTCGATTCGACTCAAACCAAAACGTTCAAATAAAGTCGAAATGACTGGATTCGCTCGACACCCACCCCGGTTTGTGGATTACTGTGCCGAGTTTGGCCCGGCGCGCGCCGGGCCTTTTGCAGATGGACAGGGAATTGTTAGCCAAGGCCAAGTCGCTCGGTTTCTCCGACCGGCAGATCGCCCACCTCACACAGCGCACCGAGGACGAAATACGCGCCGAGCGCCACGAGCTTGGCCTCTTGCCCGGTTTCCGGCTGGTGGACACCTGCGCGGCGGAGTTCGAGGCGTACACGCCGTACTACTACTCGTCCCACGACCGCGGCGACGACGAGGCCAGCCCCAGCGACACCAAAAAAGTGATGATCCTCGGCGGCGGCCCGAACCGGATCGGCCAAGGCATCGAGTTCGACTACTGCTGCGTGCACGCCGCCTTCGCACTGAAGGAGGAAGGCCTCGAGTCGCTCATGGTCAACTCCAACCCGGAAACCGTCTCCACCGATTACGACACGAGCGACAAGCTGTTCTTCGAGCCGCTGACTCTCGAGGATGTGCTGCACATTTACGATCGCGAAAAATGCTGGGGCGCAATCGCGCAGTTCGGCGGTCAGACACCGCTCAACCTCGCGCTGGGCCTGCAGGCCAACGGCGTCAACATCATCGGCACCTCGCCGCAGAGCATCGAGCGCGCCGAGGATCGCGAGATGTTCGCTGACATGCTGCACAAGCTCGACATCCCGCAACCGCCCAACGGGCTGGCCATCAACGAGGCCGAGGCGCTTGAGGCGTCAGCCAAGCTGAGCTATCCGGTGCTCGTCCGGCCCTCCTTCGTGCTCGGCGGCCGGGCGATGCAGATCGTCTACTCCGACGACGAACTTCGCCAATACATGCGCACCGCCGTCGAGGCCTCGCCGGAGCGACCGGTGCTGGTGGATAAATTTCTCGAGGACGCCATCGAGGTAGACGTCGACTGCATCGCCGATGTAGGTCTTTATGACGATCCCGCCGACGCCACCGTCGTCATCGGCGGCATGCTCGAGCACGTGGAATTTGCCGGTGTGCATTCCGGCGACGCCGCGATGGTGCTTCCGCCGCACACGCTCTCGCCTGAACTGATGGACACCCTGCGCAGCTACTCCGACGCCATGGCCCGCGAACTAAAGGTGACCGGGCTGATGAACGTCCAATACGCCATCAAGGACAGCGTCGTCTACGTGCTCGAGGTCAACCCGCGTGCCTCGCGCACCGTGCCGTTCGTCAGCAAGGCGATCGGCCGACCGCTGGCCAAGCTGGCGGCCAAGGTGATGACCGGCCGAACGCTCAAGGAACTGGGGTTCACCGAGGAACTCACGCCGAAATACTGGGCGGTGAAGGAGTCAGTCTTTCCCTTCAACCGCTTTCACGGACAGGACATCCTGCTGTCACCGGAGATGAAATCCACCGGCGAAGTGATGGGGCTCGACACCGACCTCGGCACCGCCTACGCCAAGTCACAGATGGCCGCAGGTGGCTCGCTCCCGCTCGAGGGGCGGGTGTTTGTCAGCGTCAGCGACGCCCACAAGGCGGAAGTCGCCGGCTTGGCCAAGCGCTTCGCCGACCTCGGCTTCAAGCTCGTCTCCACCACCGGCACCGCCACGGTGCTGGCCGAAGCCGGCCTCGAGGTGGAGAGCGTGCCCAAGCTGGCCGAGGGCCGCCCAAACACATTGGATTTGCTCAAAAACAACGAGATTCAGCTGGTTATCAACACCCCCTCCGGCCAGGCACCGCGCGTGGATGAGATCAAAATCCGCACCACCGCCGTCTACACCAACACCCCGATCATGACCACGATCGGCAGTGCCAAGGCCGCCGCTGAAGGAATCGCCGCGCTGAAACAAAACGGCTATGGCGTCCAGCCGCTTCAGGAATACCTGTAAACCGGCCAAGCGCTTGGCCAAGCGCGGTTACTGGTAGATGGCCCAAGGCTGGGCAAAGCCGACGAAACCATCCTCCACCGGATCGAACTTGTGAAACATGTCGCCATAGTGGGTCAGATACATCTTTGAGCGCAACCCTGCGTCTAGAGTTTTAAGCTCATTGTAGGTCGCATGAACAACGCCGGGATCGTGTAACTGGCAGTCGTGAAAAATCGTATCTACCTTATCCATCGGTATGTGCTCGAAGATGAGAGGATCGAACCGCGTGTCGGCCGTAAACAACACCCTGTCGTCAATCAGTAGGCCGGTGGACCAAAACTTTGAGCCTGAATTGTCCCCTTCTGTTGGAATATGAACCGTTCGAAACATAAGTAGTTTAATGCCATCGACCTCAACCTCATAAAGCCCACGTGGAGATGAATCTACCTGATTGGGGTAAATAAATTCCGCCAAATCATCGAATTGAAGGACACCCCCTTCACAATATCCGCAGCCTCCACGCAGGGATTGCTCCCAAAGGATATCCTTGTATTCCCTGGCGAGAATGAGCCGAGGCTTTTTCTTAAGAACATAGTGGCTATAAAGCAGCACCTGCTCTAGACCTCCAATATGATCGGCATGACTGTGCGTGATGTGGTAGTAATCAAAATCGGAAATTTCGATGCCACGGCTTAAAAGCACCCTTGGAGTGGACGTTCCGGCATCCACCAAAGTGGTGATTCCATTCTTGGCTATTATAAGGCAGGTGTGGTCATTATTTTTGGCAAAAGCAGAGCCCACTCCGGGGAAGCAAAGAGTTAAGCCCTCTTGACTAGCCTCACGAATCGTCTGCAATCCATTTATTGAACTGGATTCAATTGTATGGATAAATTCCATGCCGCACAGCGCCGTATTTCTGGTGGGAAATGTGTATCCTTTTCATTACCAAACTTGCAATAAAAAAGGGATAAAAGAGGGGTTGACGCCGTGAAATCCGATAAGTAGCATCCCTTCGAATGCCAAAATTAGAGGCAAAAAAAGCAATATAAGCACTATGGAATCAAAAAAAGCAACGAAATGGCTCGGGACACTTTTGGGTTGCCTGAGTTTGGTCGCCGTGGTCAGCACCATCGCCGGCCCAGTCAACGAAAAATGTCCGCTCAGCGGTAACGCTGTCAAAAAGGACGCCACCTACTCAGTCGGGTTCTGCTGTGGCAATTGCCAAGGCAAATTCACCAATAATCCGACGGCCTCAATTGCCAAGGTCAAAGCCGCCCCGATCAACGACAACTGCCCGTTCAGCGGCAAGGCCATCAAAGCCACGGCCAACTACAAGGGCAACCTCGTCGGCTTCTGCTGCGACAACTGCAAGGGCAAGTTCGAGAAGGACGCCGACAACCTCATCAAGAAGGTCAAGGTGGCACGCAAGACAGTGAACGACAAGTGCCCGCTGAGTGGCAAAGCAATCAATCCGAAGAAAACCTACACGGTGGCCTTCTGCTGCAACAACTGTGCCGGTAAATTCAAGAAAGCCCCGGCCAAGCACATCGCCAAGGTCAAGTAAGCGATCTGCGACAACCAAATAAAAAACTGCCTCGGCCAAAGTCGCTATGAAAAAAAACGCTATGTATGCTGCAACCAGCATCATAATGATGGCTGTTTTCACATGTGGATCCATGATGGCCCAAGTCAAGCAGGGTAAAACACGTCCCCTGAAGACAGGTCAACTGATGAAAGGGCTAGTGAAACCCAACTGCACCCAATTGAAGAAGGGATTGGATGCCGGACCCGACAGCGACAAGGCATGGGCCGAGTTGGCAATGAATGCCGCGTTGATCAATGAGATCAGTTATACACTGATGGCTGATGGACGCTGCCCGGATGGCACCTGGGCTAAAGCCAATGACACATTGCGCGAATGTAGTTCTGCCATCCTGAAAGCTGTAAACTCAAAAAACGTCGAAGAAGCAAAAAAGGCCTTTTCTGCCATGGTAAAAGCTTGCTCTACCTGTCACGACGCTCACAAGAAGAAAAAATAAACTGGAAGTCGTTTAAAACGTCCAACTCACCAACCAAATACAAAGAATGACCCAAATAATGCCGCGATGCTGATGGGGCGATGATAATCAAACAAAAGTCTTCACTGTCGATCGGGCCTAGTCACCGACGTTGATTATTATTACGGATGGTTGGGCGTTTTTTTCACTTGGCCCAGCCACTTCAGCGCGTGATGCCCCGGTCGCCGGCCTCGACAAATGCGAGAAAGTGCTCCAACTCAGGCAAGGCTGGGACCTCGGCGCGGATGGAGTCCACTGCGTTGCCTGTAGTCAGACCTTTCCGAAAATAAAGCCGGTATGCCTGCCGCAGCGCCTCCTGTGCCGCGGCGGTGATGCCGTTACGCTCCAGACCCACCTTGTTCACAGCGCGCGTCCGCGCCGGGTTGCCATCCACCATCATGAATGGTGCCACGTCACTCACGACCTTGGAGCACCCACCGATGATCGACATTTTGCCCAACCGACAGAATTGGTGCACCGCCGACAGGCCACCGACGATCGCGTAATCCTCGACAATCACGTGCCCGGCGAGAGTGCCGTTGTTGGACAAAATTACATGGTTGCCCAATAGCACGTTGTGGGCGATGTGGCTGTACGCCATGATGTGATTGTCCGACCCCAGCACTGTAACCTCGCCGTCGCTGGTCGCGCTATGCACGGTAACGTTTTCGCGGAAAGTGTTGCGGTCACCGATGCGCGTCCATGTCGTGCCGCCCTCCCATTTCAAATCCTGCGTCTTGAGACCGATGGCAGCGAAGGGAAAAAACTCATTGCCGGAGCCTATCTCGGTGTGACCGTCGATGACGACATGCGAGTGCAGGCGGTTCCCCTGGCCTAGCGTGACGTTCCCGCCGATGACGCAGTACGGGCCGACCTCACAGTCATCGCCAATGGTCGCCCCGGGGTTGATGACGGCGCTGGAATGAATCTCAGACATTTAGGTTGCTACTTCCCCGCAAGGGAGAAGGTGATCTCGGCCTCGCTGACCACGTCGCCGCGCACCGTGCAGACGCCCCGGGCCTTGGCGACCTTGCCGCGAGCCCGGAGCAGCTCAATGTCGATCTGCAGCACGTCACCCGGCTTGACCGGCTTGCGCCACTTCACTTTCTCGGCCGACATGAAGTAGGCGATCTTTCCCGCATTATCCGCCTGCTTGAGCGTTAGGATGCCGGCCACCTGCGCCATGGCCTCCAGTTGCAGCACGCCGGGCATAATCGGGTGCCCGGGGAAGTGGCCCTGAAAATACGGCTCGTCGATGGTAACGTTTTTTTCCGCGGTGATCTGATTGCCGTCGATCCGTGTCACCCGGTCCACCATCAGGAACGGGTAGCGGTGCGGCAGGATTTGCATGATCTGCTCGGCGTCCAGTGGGGCTGTTGTTTCTTCGCTCACTTGGCTGGGTTCAGGTTGGATCGGTTGCTTGGCCGGTTTCTCGTCCGGCGGGGAAAAACTTTGCGCGGCCACGCGAGGGCGCTGCGCCTGCTGCAGGATGCGCCTAACCAGGCCGCAATTGGCGGCGTGCCCCGGCTTGACCGCAACGATATGCCCGCGCACCGGCGCGCCGACGAGACTCAGGTCACCGATGATGTCCAGGATCTTGTGGCGCACGAACTCCTCGCGGTAACGCATCGGCTCGGTCGTCAGCACTGCATCGTCGCGGATGACGATGGCGTTCTCGAGGCTGCCGCCGCGAATGAGGCCATTCTTGATGAGGTACTCGATCTCCTCATAAAAACAAAACGTACGCGCCTGGGCGATCTCGCTCTCCCAAGTCCCAGGTGTCAGCTCGACGCTGAAAAACTGGGTGAACCGCCCCCCTTTGTCGGAGCTGGTGCAAGTAACCTTGAAGCCGTCGTGCGGAAAGGCGGAGATCACCGTTCCGTTGTGCGTATACTCAATCGGCTCGTTCACTTGTATCGGCTCGACGCGCTCAGCCTGAACCTCAATGCCAGCCTCGTGAATCATTTTGCAAAACTGCCTCGCGCTACCGTCAGCCACGGGCGGCTCGCTGGCGTTCAGCTCAACCACGGCATTGGTGATCCCAAACCCGTACAGGGCGGCCAGCACATGCTCGACCGTCTGCACCTTGGCGTTGCCCCGAGAGAGTGTGGTCGAGCGGTCGGTCTCGGCGACGTTCCCGACCTGCGCCGGGATCTCTGCGCAGCTGTCAAGGTCCACCCGGCGAAAGAGGACGCCGGAGTTCGGCGGCGCAGGCAGCAGGGTCATCGAGACTTTGTTGCCGCTATGGAGGCCAATGCCGGAAAAGCTCGCCGGCTTGGCCAATGTTTGCTGTTGCAACACGGCGCACATTTAACAGGCGACCACGGCTGTTGGCAAGGTCAACGCCCGGTCCAGCAATGCCCGCCCTGCAAATCCAGCTGGTATCGGCCCCGATTTTTTTTGAGGCTCACTTTCTGGCCGAACGTTTCAGCCATCAATTCCGTTTTCATGACGTCTAGCTTCGCCCCACCGGCCACCACTACGCCGCCACGCAATAGCAGAACGTGGCTGAACACAGGCGTGATCTCCTCAACGTGATGGGTCACCAGCACCATCGCGGGCGCGGCTTGGCGGCGGCCCAACTCGTCGACCAACTGAAGGAAGGCTTCGCGCGCCGCCGGATCTAACCCCGCACACGGTTCGTCGAGCAACAACACCTCCGAACGGGCCATGAGTGCGCGCCCGATGAGGACCCGCTGCTGTTCGCCTTGAGATAGCACCGCCCATGGTCGGGCCGCTAGGTGCCCGCACCCGATACGCCGCAACAGCTTTCCCGCCTCCGCACGGTCTGCAGGCTTCGGATGCCCCCACAAGTCGATCATCCCGTATTTGCCAGTGACCACTGTGTTCAGAACAGGCTCATCCTGGGCCATCATCTGCCCGACTCTTGAGCTGACAAGGCCTATCCGCTGCCGCAAAGTCGGCCAATGCGCTTGGCCAAAGCGTTCTCCCAGCAGATTGATCTCCCCGTTTGACGGCATGAAATAGCCGCTCAAGGCGCTGAGAAGCGTGGTCTTACCGGAGCCGTTCCCGCCTAGGACGACCCAGTGTTCGCCGCGGTTAACCCGCCAGTTGACCCCGCGCAGGATCATCGTCCCGTCACGTTGAATCGTTAGATTCGACAGTTCTATAACGGGCAGATCCGGCTTCGGCATAATGGATCAACCCTCCGCAGTTGTATGGTGTACACCATCCAAAAAATCGGTGCTTGCTTGCAATACAGATCGAACCGTATCCAATGCCTCCTCTTCGCATTGGGTATCACCGTCACAAATGCGGGTCAGCATCCGAACCGCCATCGGCTGAAGCGAGGATGAATCGAACGTGCCGCTCATTAACGGGTCAACCGCGAATCGTCGCGTTGAGGTCTTTGCGCAACTGCTCGATCACTTTCTCGTGGACGGCGTCAACCTGATTGTCCTTCAATGTGCCTTCCTTCGAGCGGTAGTGGAAGGTGTACGCCACGCTCTTGTGCCCCGCATCGACGCCCTCCCCGCGATAGATGTCAAACAGCTCCACCGACTCAAGGTGCTTCGGCTTGGCCTTGCGGACGCTTCGCAGCACGGCGTCGTGCGTGGTCTCGTCAGCCACGAGCATCGCAATGTCGCGGCGCGTGCCGGGGAACGCCGGCAGCGCATTGTAGCTGCGCTTGGTCGTGCGGCGTTGCAGCGCTTGGCCAAGGTCGAACTCGGCGAAGAACACCGGATGCTTCAGGTCGTGCCGCCGCGCGAGCAGCGGCGACAATTGGCCAAGCGTACCCACCGGCGCATTGCCCAGCTTCACGCTGCCAGACTCGACGAAAAAATCCCCCGGCTCATCGTGCCGCTCGTAGCTCACGCCACGCATGCCGAACTGCCCGGCAAACTCCTCGATGATCCCCTTGAGGTCGGCAAACTCATTCACCGCATCTCGCTCGGCACCCTCGTGAAACGGCGCGTCCCGCCGGCCGGTCAGCGCGATGGCCAAGCTCCAGCTTTCCACCGTCTGGCCGTCGACGTCGCGGAACACCCGCCCGATCTCGAACAGGGCCGCGTCGGCAGTGTCGTGGTTGGCGTTGTGCTGCAGAACGTTGGCCAAACCGGGCAGCAGGCTCGTTCTCAGCTTGTCCTGATCACTGCTCAACGGGTACTCGAGCGCGATCGGGTCGATCCCGAGAATCGATGCCGCCTCGCCAGAAACCAGCGTCTGCGTCTGCGTCTCGTACAGGCCAAGCCCAGTCAGGATCGAGCGAATCTCTGCGAACGCATCATGCGTGGCGTCGAACGGGTCGCTGCCAACACAGCCGCGCGGCGATGTGGACGGCACCTTGTCGACACCGTACACGCGCACGACCTCCTCAATCAGATCAACCTCGCGCTTCAGGTCGACGCGCGCCGTCGGGATGCGAAACGTCGCCGTTGTATTGCCGTCGCGTGACACCGCATCAAGGCCAAGCCCGGTGAGCGCGGCCACCTGCTCGTCCGGCGAAACCTCGATGCCCAACAGCGCGTCGGTGCGGGCAAAACGTAGCGAGATTTCCGCAGGCTCGGCGAGCGCCGGGTAGGCGTCGACGCAGCCCTTGGCCAAGCGGCCGCCGGCGGTCTCGATGATGAGCTGCGCGGCTCGTTGGCTGACCCAGTCGCAGCAACCCGGGTCGCAGCCGCGCTCGAACCGATACGACGCGTCGGTGCTGATGCCCAGGCGCTTGGCCGTCGCGCGAATGTTTTGCGGGTTAAAATAGGCGCACTCGATCAGCACATCCTCGGTGCCAGCGGCAATCTCGCTGTTGAGCCCGCCCATGATGCCGGCGAGCGCGATGCCCCGGGTCTCGTCTGCGATCAGCAGTGCATCGCCGGTCAGCTCGTGTTCTTTTTCGTCGAGCGTGGTGAATCGTTCGCCGTCGACAGCGTCGCGGACGACGATCACTGGCTTGACCTCGCCGTCCGCCTTGGCAAGCAGATGGTAATCGAACGCATGCAACGGCTGGCCAGTCTCAATCATCACGTAGTTGGTGACGTCAACAACGTTGTTGATACTGCGAATACCGACCCTCTCGAGCGTGTCACGCATCCAGCCCGGGCTGGGGCCAACCGTCACGCCGCGCACCACGCGCGCGTTGTAGCGCGGACCGTGCACAGCGTTGTCGAGCCGCACATCGACCAGCGCCAGGGCCTCCTCATTGTCCGTCGGCAGGTCGGGGATCTCCGGCAGCCGCAGCGGGTTGCCGGTGAGCGCGCTGATCTCACGGGCGATGCCGATGACGCTGTTCCAATCCGGCCGGTTCGGCGTCACTTCCAAGTCATAAACCACATCGTCGCCACTGCGGCCCAAGTGCTCGGCGAACGCCCGACCGACCTGCGCGTCGCCCGGTAGAATCATCAACCCATCCGCGTCTTCGGCAAGGCCAAGCTCTTTCGGCGAGCACATCATGCCTTGCGACTCAACGCCGCGAACCTTGCTGATCTTGATCTTGAACGGCTTCGCGCCCGGTTCGGTGGGCATCTCACAACCGGGCATCGCCAAAGGGACCTTGCTGCCGACCTCGAAATTTGTCGCGCCGCAGACAATCTGCCGCTCGCACGAGCCGTCATTCACTTTGCACAGCGACAGGCGGTCGGCATCAGGATGGGGCGCCTTCTCCAGCACCTCGGCGACCACGATGCCGTCGAAACCGCCAGACACCTTCTCAGCGCCCTCGACCTCGAGGCCGATCATTGTCAGCCGATGGGCCAGTTCGTCGGGCGACCAGTCAAAGTCAACATACCGCTTGAGCCAGTTGTAGGTTACTTTCATTCCGCTGGGAACCGGCGAAAACCGGGACGCGCACGGTAAGCGAATCATGCCAAAATGCGATTGAATTCTTGGCTCGGAGCTGCGTCACAAATCCTTTGCCATCGCTGGGGGATGGTGGAAAACTCCCCGCCTTTGTGAATTTGAAACGACTCAACTTTCGTGTTTTAGGGACAATTGCAGCCATTTTCACCGTCGACCTGCCCAAGCCAGCAACCGCCAACGAGTCCACGAGCGACAACGAAAAGAAGGTGCTCGAGGGACATTCATACCACGGCGAAGCGTTCAACGAGGGACCGCGCTCGAACGCCTATCTCATGAAGGGCATGGGGCGTGTGCGTTTCCCGATCACGACTCCGGTGCAAAAGGCGCAGCTGTTTTTCACGCAGGGCGTCGCGCAACTGCACGGCTTCTGGTACTTCGAAGCCGAGCGCAGTTTCCGCCAGGCGGCGATGCTCGACCCGGACTGTGCCATGGCCTACTGGGGCATGGCCGTGGCCAACCGCGGCAACGACAAACGCGCACAGGGCTTCATCGCCGAGGCAAAAAAACGCCGAACCGGCATAACCAAACGAGAACAGCTCTGGATCGACAGCGAAACCAACTACTGGGCCGAGACCAAGAAGGACAAAAAAGATCGCCGCCGCAAAATGATCCGCGACCTCGAGACAATCATTCACGAATACCCGGACGACATCGAGGCTAAGGCGTTCCTCGCCGTCTGGATGTGGGAGAGCAGCCGAAACGGGCTGCCCATCCACAGCCACGGTGCTGTCAACGCGCTGATTGAGGACGTGCTCGATATCGAGCCGATGCACCCGTGCCATCACTTCCGCATCCACCTGTGGGACTATGAGAAAGCGGAACGTGCCCTCGACTCCGCCGCCCGGTGTGGGCAGGGCTCGCCCGGCATCGCCCACATGTGGCATATGCCGGGACATATCTACTCCAAACTCAAGCGCTACCACGACTCCGCCTGGCAACAGGAGGCCAGCGCCCGCGTTGATCATGCCCATATGATGCGCGACCGCGTCATGCCAGACCAGATCCACAACTTCGCCCACAACAACGAATGGCTCATCCGCAACCTCAACCACCTTGGCCGAGCCAGCGACGCCGTGGCACTCGCGCGCAACATGATCGAACTGCCCCGCCATCCGAAATACAACTCACTGGCCAAGCCGAACGCGCCCACCGAGTACGGCAAGCGTGGCAGCGCCCGCTACGGCCGCACACGCCTGCTCGAGACGCTGCTACGCTACGAGATGTGGGATCAAATCATCGATGCCTCGCAGACCGTCTATATCGAGCCAACCACCATTCCGGAGGAGCAGGCTAAGCGCTTGGCCGCCGTCGGCGCAGCCCATTACGCTCTTGGCCAAGTGCAGAAAGGTGCCGGAATCCTCGACCGATTCGACGACCTCGAGGACCAAGTGCAGGAACGAAAACTCGCCGCTGTGGCCAAGGCCAAAAAGGAGGCCAAGGAGGGCGAAAAGAACGAAAAGGAAACCAAAAAGGCTTGCGAAAAAGCGATGAAACCGTTCGACAGTCGACTCAAGACCGTGAACCAATATCGGGCCGAGCTCCTCGCCTGCCAAGCCGTGGTGAATGGCAATGCCGACGTGTTCAAGCAGGAGATCGCGAAGGCCGGCAAACTGTCGCACGAGCGTAAGTCACAGCTCCATCTCCGGATCGGCGACAAAAAGGAGGCGGAAAAACTCGCCGCCCGCACCGCCAAAGCAGAGGGCCAGGTGCAGCCATTGGCCAACCATGCCGACATCCTTTGGCGCAATGGCAAAGAGAAGGAGGCCATCGAGCAGTTCAAAAAACTCCGCACCCTTTCCGCGCATCTCGACATCGAGCGAGCTGTCTTTCAACGGCTGGCCCCCATCGCACAAAAACTCAGCCTGCCAGACGATTGGCGCGTGGCCTTCCAGCCGGCCGCCGATGTCGGCGACCGGCCGTCACTCGACACGCTGGGCCCATTCCGCTGGACTCCCTCGCCCGCACCCCATTGGGAACTGAACGATGGACAGGGCAAACTACACACCCTGGCCAACTACGCCGGCCGGCCGTTGATCGTTATTTTCTATCTCGGAAAAGGCTGCGCGCACTGTATCGAGCAACTCGGCATCTTCGCCCCCGAGACCGACCGATTCCGGGCGGCCGGGATAGATCTCATAGCCATCAGCACCGACCACATTGCCGGGCTGCTAGAGACCGTACAGCAGAACAAAACCGGCGCGCCATTCCCCTTCCCGCTCGTCTCTGACGCCTCGCTGAACGTATTCCAGCAATACCGCGCCTACGACGACTTCGAGCAGCAGCCATTGCACGGCACCTTCCTCATCGACCGACGGGGCCTCATCCGCTGGCAGGACATCAGCCACGAACCGTTCACCGAGGTCGAATTTCTATTGGGCGAATCTCAACGCCTCCTCGCGCAAGACCCACCCCAAGTCACCATCACTAAACCAAAAAACAATCTGGACTAGTACCGGAAAAGTGGACAATAGGCGCGATGCGGCGATTCCAAAACTGAAGGCCATCAAAGAACCACCAGCTTTCACCCTCACCCTTCCCTCTCACTCAAAGGCGAGATTATACCCGAAACCGTCGTATCTGGCTTAAACCCAGATGTCGTTTTCCGCGGTTAAGTCGCCTCCGATATCGCCTGTGTTGACCACCCCCTTGGGCTCCATCAACATCAGTCGGCATTCCTCCCGAGCGACCGGCCGGTGCTCAACGCCCTTTGGAACAACGAACATTTCCCCGGCCTCCAGCCGGATATTTCCATCCCTGAATTCGATGTCCAAAACGCCACTGATAACGATAAAAACTTCATCTGTATCACTATGCGAATGCCACACGAACTCCCCCTTGGCCTTAACCAGCTTAAACTGGGTATCGTTCATCTCGGCGATGACACGCGGTGACCAATGTTCGCTAAAACGAGAGAACTTCTCTTCAAGATTCAATGCCTCATGGTTCATGGCCAATTATGCTGCTTTTCAAGGAAGGATCACTAAACAAACTGCAACTGATAAAACGCACCGACTCCCCAATGGTGACAGTGTCCTAGTTAATAAGAAATTGAACAGCCGCCTTGCAGCCACGGGATGCCGCAATGCATACAAAACTCAAGGTAGCTTTCAGACGTTTTATCTCTCAACATTCTGCAACACCGCACCTGTCATACCCCCATGCTCTCGAAGAAAGGCGACCAATCCATTGTATTCCCTTATCTGCGCCAAATCGAGTGCGGTAAAGCCACCGCCCTTCATCCTCGCATTTACGGCCGCACCGTTGGCAAGAAGCAGTTCAACTGCCAATGCGTGCCCCTGATCCACAGCCTGATGCAACGGAATCCAACCGCGCACATCACTCGCATTGACATCCGCACCACGAGCCAGAAGCAACTCGATAACCTCGACCTGCCCCCGCCTCGCCGCCGCATGCAACGGAGTGTTTCCCGACTCGGTCGCCGTGTTCGCATCCACCCCCCCATCCAGATGCCGTCTCACCGCCTTAATGTTTCCATCAAAGGCGGCCTTATGAATCAACATCGCCTTGGTTGTCCCGCACCCTGCCAACGCAACCGTCACGACAACCAAAACAAGGAGTGATTTCATAACCCGGAAACAGTTATGCCGTCATAGCCCGTTTTCAACCGTTTTTTGCAATGCACCAAAAGTCCCCTGACTGCAGAGCAAACCTGTTCAGACCTGGGCAAGCGCTTGGCCACGAATGCATCAGACCTGCATGTCAAGGAGAACAGATTGCTCGTCGCCAACGGTGAAAATCATGTGCCCACCCCATTGAGATTGAACTCGTGCACATGCATCCACAAGGCCACCTCCCGAATGATCTTTGGCTAACTGGAGTCCGCGAACTTCAAGCAACCCGATTAACCAACGCCAATTCACCTCATATGATCACTTCATCGCCTCGTAGACCGCCGCACGAAATTGCGTAAGTGTCGCCTCACTGAACGGGTAACGCCGGCACAGGAAGATGGCGTATATTTCATTTTGTGGATCGATCCAAAAATGGGTAGTGTGATAGCCGCCCCAGCCAAACACACCATCGGCACCGTACCGGTTGAAATCGTTAAGCACATAAAACCCAAGCCCAAACCCGTTGCCGTTCTTCCGATCTTCGTATCCCGGGATGTCACCCAATTGGTCCGTCCACATCAACTTCAGCGTCGCCGGCTTAAGAATCTGTTTTCCACCCTGCGCCCGGCCGCCATCCACGAGCATCTGGCAAAATCGCGCGTAGTCCGCCATTGTCGAGACTAGGCCCTCTCCTCCGAGGTATAACGGCACCTCTTTTGCGTAGGGTAACTCATCCTCCGCCGGTTTGCCGGCACGGAACGCACCATCCTCAAACACGCTCAACGGCTGGAACCGTTTGCGGGTACGCTTGGTGAGATGAAAACGTGTGTCCTTCATTCCCAATGGCAGAAAGAGTTCCTTTCTTAAAAAATGATCAAGCGTTTTGCCTGACAACGCCTCAATGGCACGCCCCAGCACCGCAGTGCTCATGCCGTAGGTGTACTTCGCGCCCGGCTGATGTCCTACCGGCTCTTTGACCAACTCACCGATGATCCACTCGAGGCTCTTCGCCCGGGTTGTTTTCCCCCAGAAACCGTTCTGGTGATAAAGCCCCTCGTAACCGTCAAAACCGGCTGTGTGCAGGAATAGGTTGCGATAGGTGATTGGCTTGGCCAACGGCAATGTTTTTCCGTCAGCAGTCTTGACCTTCACCTTGGCCAACTCCGGCAAGGCATCCTCCACTGGGTCGTCCAGTTTGAACTTGCCGCGCTCGTGCAGGATCATCGCTGCCACGCTGGTGACCGGCTTGGTCATCGACCAGATCGGGAACACAGTTTGGTCGTTGATTGCCCGGTCGTGCGGCATCCCCGAGGCCGCCGCTCGATGGTAAACCACCTTTCCCCTGCGAGCAATCAGGCCAACATTTGACGGTGCCTGCTTGTCCACGATCAGCTTTTTTTGAACCGCGAAAACGGCGTCCAGCTTCTTGGCGTCAAATCCCAAATTGGTAGCGTTCTTCTCCGCGGCCAACCCCACCGCTTGGCCAAGCTCGGCCGCGCCCGGATGAGCTAGGAGGATAACGCCCATGAACAGGGTCGTGACAAAATATTTAACCATAAAGAATCGCCGGCAACGTAGCCGTCCCGGCCGGGCGGCACAAATCTAAACCAAGCGCTTGGCCAAGCTTGGCAACTGGTCAATCGTGGTTGCTTCGCCCGTCCGGTTTTGTACCATCGGGCTGGTCAATTGGATGAATGTCCGACGCACAAACTTAACTAGGTTCATAGCGCTTCTTTTCACCGCAACCTGCACCAACACCGCCCGCTCCGAGACGCTCAAGTTTGAGATGGACGTTCGCCCCATCCTCAAGGCTGCCTGTTTTCATTGTCACGGGGAGGAGAAAAAGAAACGCGGCGGCCTCGACGTTCGGCTGGTTCACCTGATGCAAACCGGCGGCGACTCCGGGGCGGCAATCGTTCCCGGAGACCCCGAGGCCAGCCTGCTGTGGAAACAAGTCGCCTCGAACGAGATGCCGGACGGGCCAAAGAAACTGACGCTCGACCAAAAGCAGATCATCCGGAACTGGATCGCGCAGGGCGCCGGGACGGTTCGATCCGAGCCAAAGGATCCGGACTCCATCCAGTTCACCGAAGAGGAACTCAACCACTGGGCATTCCAACCGGTGATGGAGCATCCCGTGCCGCAGCCAAGTGGGTTCGACATCCGGACACCCATCGACGCCTTCATCGCCAAGCGCTTAGCCAATCGCGGCCTTCGATTTTCACCCCGGGCCAACCGGGAGACATTGATCCGCCGAATTACCCACAACATCACCGGCCTACCACCAACTGCCGACGAGGTGGAGGCGTTCGTCAATGACGAAACACCACACGCATGGGCCCGGCTCGTCGAACGCCTGCTCAGTTCACCGGAATTTGGCGTGCGCTGGGGGCGGCATTGGATGGACGTGGCCGGCTACGCCGAAAGCGACGGCGGCGGCGGCAGCGACACCAGGCGGCCCAACGCCTGGCACTATCGCGACTACATTTTTCAGTCGTTCAATCAGAACAAACCAGTCGACCAGTTCCTCCGCGAACAAATCGCCGGCGATGAACTCATCGATGGCAAACCGGACACGAACAATCCTCGCCACGTGGAGTTGCTCACCGCGACAGGCTTCATGCGGTTGGCACCGGATCCGACTCAGACGAGTAACTCACTTGCCGATCGCAACCAAGCGGTGGCGGATGCTGTGCAGGTGATTGGCTCCTCAACGCTTGGACTGACCGTCGGGTGCGCACAGTGCCATGATCACAAGTACGACCCGATCGGTATAGATGATTACTACCGTTTCCGCGCCATCTTCGACCCGGTGTTCCCGTTGAAAAAATGGCAGCAACCTTCGGCACGATTAATCGACGTCACCTCCGCAGAAGATCAAAAAAAAGCCGAGAAGATCGAGACCCGCGCCAAGGAGATGGACGCCGCAATCCAGGCGAAGAAAAACGAGCTGGCAGAGAAAATCCAGGCAGCCAAGCTCAGCGATGTTCCGGAAGACGTTCGCGAAGAAACCCTCCAAGCCGTGCTCGAACCGGGCAAGGCTCGAACCGAGCGGCAAAAGGAGTTGCTCGACCTGTACCCCATGGTAAAACCGATCAGCTTCATCGCCGGTTTCCTCGTGGAATACGACAACGCCGCACATCGCGAGTTTGAAAAACAGAAGGAGGAAATTACCAAGGTGCGCGACACAAAACCGCCCAAGAGCTTGATCCGCGTGGCCACCGAGCAACCGGACGTGATACCGGTGAGCGCAGTGCTTTTCCGGGGCGACCTGGACAGCCCCGGCGAGAAGGTGCAGCCGGGCGAACTCGCCGTCCTGACGCAGGCGGAACGCGCCCCGGAGCTGCCGATGAACGAGTCCACCCGCTCTACCACCGGCCGGCGTATCGCCTACGCCAAACACCTGACCAGCGGGCGGCACCCGCTGACAGCGAGGGTGTTCGTCAACCGCGTCTGGCAGCATCACTTTGGACGCGGCATCGTGGACACCCCGGGAGACTTTGGCCTGAACGGCGAACCGCCCTCCCACCCCGAGTTGCTCGACTGGCTGGCCGCCGATTTTGCGGAGCACGGCTGGGACCAAAAACGGCTGCACCGTATGATCCTGTTCTCAACCGTCTACCAGCAGTCCGCACAGCGCACCCCGGAACTGGACGCGATCGACCCGGAAAACCGACTGCTCGCCCGGGCCAACCTTAGGCGACTGGAAGCGGAAGCTATCCGGGATTTTATACTGGCAACAACCGGCGACCTGAATCTCGAATCCGGCGGCCCTAGCATCCCGATCACGACTGATGCCGAAGGCAAGGTCGTCATTGGTATACAAAAAATCCGGGACGGACTGGCCGCCGGGGTCCGAGGACAGAAGAACGCAGCGTTCCGGCGAAGCGCTTTCATCGAGGTCAACCGCAGTCTGCCGTTAAACATGCTGGCCACGTTTGATTTGCCGGTGATGAAGCCGAACTGTAACCAACGAAGAACGACAACGGTGGCCACCCAGTCGCTTTGGTTCCTGAACGACGACCAGATAATTCGGCTGACCGGCGGGTTGTCGAATCAGCTATTTGCAAACCACCCAACCGATGCAACTCAGCGGCTCGAAAAACTGTACCGGAAACTGTTCGCCACCCCGCCCACCGATGAAGAGCATCGGTTCCTCTCCGATTTTCTTGCACAGCAGGCAGAACTGTTCAGAGCCGATCCCAACGCCGAGTGGCAAAAGAAAATCAAGACTCAGCCAGGCGCCCCGGAAATACGTGCGCTCGCCACGCTGGCCCAAGTGCTCATGGCATCCAACCGCTTTTTATACATCGACTGATCTACTGTTATGAAAACCCATCTCTGTTCGCGGCGACACATGCTCCACACCTCGGCATTCGGCCTGGGCTCTGTCGCCGCCTCGTGGCTGCTTAAGCATGACAGGCTGCTGGCCGAGGAGGCGGATGAGCCGTTCAAACCAGATCTCGAAGAGAAAACATACGACCTTTTCCAGAAACAGCCGCATCACGAGCCGCAGGCCAAGGCGATGATCTCGATGTTCATGCTCGGTGGCCCGAGCCAGATCGATCTCTTCGATCCCAAGCCGGAACTCATCAAGCACGATGGCAAAACCTTCTCGGGCGATGTGAAGTTCGACAACCCCGCCCAGGCCAGTCGCGAGATCATGGCGCCACTATGGAAATTCAAGCCGCATGGCCAATGCGGCATGGAACTGTCCGAGTTGGTTCCGCACCTTGGCGAGGTTGCCGATGAGATCACGTTGATCCGGTCGATGCACACCGGCGCCAACAATCACATTCCGTCCAACTACGCCCTCAGCACTGGTCGCGCCGCCAGCGGACGCGCCGTGCTGGGCAGTTGGCTCACTAGCGCGCTGGGCAGCGAGACACAGGAACTCCCAGCCTACGTGGCACTGACCGACACCCGCGGCCTGCCGTTGATTGGCGGGGAGAACTGGTCCAACGGCAAGCTGCCTTCCATTTATCAGGGTACCATGGTGCGTCCAGTTGCGCCTCGTATTTTCAACCTCGACCCGCCGAAGCATCTGAAAGGGGCACCGCAGCAGGAGCAACTCCGCCTGCTCGACCGACTCAACCAGGAACACCTCAGGCAACACCCCGGCGAGAACGACCTCGAGGCGCGCATGAAAAGCTACGGGCTTGCCGCGCGCATGCAAGTGGCCGCGCGGGAGGCATTCGACATCTCCGGCGAAACCGAGACCACCAAAAAAATGTACGGCATCGACCAGAAGGTCACTCGCGATTACGGCGCCCGCTGCCTAATCGCCCGGCGGCTTGTCGAACGCGGTGTACGGTTCGTGCAGATCCTTTGCAACGGCCAGGTATGGGACCATCACGGCTCGATCAAGACTGCCCTGCCCCAACGCTGCGTTGAGGTCGACAAACCGGCCGCAGCACTGGTTCGCGACCTCAAGGAGCGCGGCCTGCTCGACAGCACCATCGTGCACTGGGGCGGCGAGATGGGCCGGCTGCCGGTGATCCAATTCCGCGAAGGCTTGACCAAGCGCGACAAGGTCGGCCGCGACCACAACACTTACGGCTTTAGCATGTGGGTGGCCGGCGGCGGGTTCCGCCAGGGGCACATCCACGGTCATACCGACGAGTTTTCCCACTACGCTATAGACGGTATCATACACCACTACGACTGGCTCGCCACGGTCCTGCACCAGTTCGGACTCGACCACAAAAAGCTCAAGTTCCGCATCGGCCCACGCGACCTGCGCCTGGTTGAAAACGAGGAAGCCCGAGTGGCCACCGAGCTGCTCGGTTGACCGCGCCTGACCAAGCGCTTGGCCAAATTTTATTTTGCGCCTAATATTTTTGGCGACAGCTCGTCATAGCTATATTGGGGATGATGCCATGAAATTGCTGAATACTTTTCTTTTGTTTATCGCCGGGCTGGTCCTGGCGCAGTCGCAGCCGGTCGATCGCGAGGCGCTCTGGAAGGAGGTCGCTGAGGCGGAGAAAAAAGGCCGCCCGAAGACCGCCGCCGCAAAGCTCCAAACGATCTACGACTCGGCGCTCGGGAACGGCAAACACGCCGAGGCGATCAAGGCTCTGGCCAAGCGCATCACCCACGAGGGTGCCGTGCAGGGCAGCAAGCCGGAGGAAAAAATCATCCGCCTGCAAGACGAACTAGGCAAGGTGCCCGTTGAGGCCAAGCCGCTGCTCGAAACCGTGCTCGGTCACTGGTACTGGCAGTATTTCCGTCAGAACCGCTACCGGTTCATGCAGCGCACCGCGACAGCCGAGCCACTAGGCGATGATTTCACCACGTGGGACCTGCCTCGGCTTTACCGCGAGATCAACCTCCATTTCACCAACGCCCTCGCTGATGGCCGGCTCAAGACCATCCCGACCAGTAACTTCGCCGACCTGCTGACGAAGCCGACGCTACCAGAGAATTACCGGCCAACGCTGTACGACTTCATCGCGCACGAAGCGCTCGGGTTTTACACCTCGGGCGAGTTCGCAGCAGCCAAGCCGGAGGACTCCTTTGAAATGAAGACGGATGATCCCGTGCTCGATTCACTCGACAAATTTCTCGCGTGGAACCCGCAGACAACCGACACCGGCTCATCCCATCTCAAGGCGGTAAAGCTGTTCCAGGACATCCTCAGATTTCACAGAACTGACGCCGATTCCGCGGCAAGGGTAGATGCCGACATTGCGCGGCTGCTTTTCGCGAAAAACAGCGCCGTTGGCGAGGGCGGCCGGGACAGATTCATAGAGGCGATACGTGACGTGGCCGAGAACGAGCCGGGGCGACTCTCTGCATGGGCACGCTATCATTGGGCCAACGCACTTTACATAAAAGGCGAATGGGTGGAGGCCCGCAGGGTCGCCATCGTCGGCCGCGACCAGTTCAGAGAATCGCGAGGCGGCAAACGCTGTCACAACCTCGTGGCTCAGATCGAGGCCCGGGACATCAACGTGACGACGGAGTCGATCTGGAGCAAGCCGGGCGTAGAGCTTTCCTTGAGCTATCGAAACATCACCGAAGCGCACTTTCGCTTGGTCAAGGCGGACTGGCTGGCCCAGCGGAAAAATCGATTTCGTGTTTCTCGCACAGAGCAACGCCGCGCGCTCGTGCGTGAAACCGCTGTAAAAACCTGGCAACACAGCCTTACCCCAACCTCCGACTACAAGCAGCGCACCGAGGTCTTCAAAGCCCCAAGTGACGTGGCACCCGGTTTTTACTACCTCATCTCCAGCACCCGGGGCGACTTCAGCGAAAAGGACAACCGAATGATATACACCGCTGTCTGGATCAGTGACCTGTCACTCGTCCTGCGCTCACGAGCAGACCAACTCGAGGGCTTCCTTCTGGAGGCCAATTCCGGCGAACCAATCAGCGGTGCTAACGTCTCCCTCTGGCTCGGTAGCCGCCCGGAAAACTCGAAGGAACGAAAATCCACCACCGACGAGCACGGCTTTTTCAAGTTTACAAAAGGCCCACGGGAATACTACGGGGACATTCTCGTGCAGGCTGGCAAACGTCGCGTCGGCACGACATCTCGCAACGGTTTCTGGGGCGGTCAACTGCCGAAAGAAAGGGAGGAACAGCAGATCATTTTCTTCACCGACCGTGCCATCTATCGCCCCAGCCAGTCGATCCAGTTCAAGGGCATCGCGCTGAGGTGGCACCATGGAAAAAACGAATACAACATCATCAAGGACAAGAGCGTCACAGTGGTCCTCCGTGATCCCAATGGGCAGGAGGTAGAAAAACTGGATCTGAAAACCAACGGCTACGGCTCGCTCTCCGGCAGTTTCACCGCGCCGAAAAATCGGCTCACCGGCCATTACTCAGTCGGCACCAAGCAGCCGCCCCAAGGTCAAGCCGGATTCCGGGTGGAGGAATACAAGCGGCCTAAGTTTCTAGTTGAACTGGGTAAGCCCAAGCAAGCACCCAAGCTGGGCGAAACAGTGGAACTCCAGGGCAAAGCCACCGACTACACCGGCGCGCCGATCGGCGAGGCCACCGGCAAATTCCGCGTCACACGACAGGCGCGCTGGCCGGTCTGGTGGCGCTGGCATTATTGGCGCGACGGACCGATCCACTCGCAGCAGCGGCAGATCGCCCACGGCAAGTTTGAAACCAAACCGGACGGCTCGTTCGTCCTTCACTTTGACGCCATCCCCGACGAAAACGTGCCGGAAGAATCGGAGCCCACGTTCGTGTACCTGATCCACGCTGACGTCACCGATGGCAGCGGCGAGACACGAAGCGACAACACACAGATCAGCGTCGGCTACACCACGCTCGCCGCCACGATGCGCGCCGAGGCGTGGCAAAGCACAGCCAAGCCGGTCGAGTTCACGCTAAGCACCCAGTCGCTCTCCGGCGTGCCCAAGTCGGCCAAAGGCACGCTCACCATCCACGCGTTGAAACAGCCGGACAAAGTCATCCGCCGGCGTCTCGTACCAACCATCCATCCCGCCCCTGAAACCAAGCCGGTCGACAACAACCCGGAGACATGGCCACTTGGCCAAGCGGTGTCGACGCAGGAAATCGAGATCGACGAAAATGGACAGGCCAAGGCCAAAGCCAAGCTCGATGTCGGCGTGTATCGCGCCGTTTTCGAGACGCAGGATCGGCGGGGCAAACCGGTCAAGGCGATCCACTCGCTCACTGTGTTAG
The DNA here is from genome assembly GCA_030749225.1 of Verrucomicrobiota bacterium. GTDB lineage: Bacteria > Verrucomicrobiota > Verrucomicrobiia > Limisphaerales > UBA1096 > UBA1096. The sequence goes on along the minus strand of JASMKO010000055.1, from coordinate 5,328 downwards.
ATCCCTTGGCCAAGCGCTTGGCCATTCGGCTGCCACAGATCGTGGCCAGTGAAAAACACAACATCGAGCCGGGTGAAACCTACCGTCTGGTTTGGGGCACCGGCTACGACACCGGCCGGGCATTCATCGAGGTCGAGCAGCGCCACAAGATCGTTAACCGGTTCTGGACCTCACCCGGCCAAACCCAGCAACTGTTCGAGCTGCCCATCAGGGAGGCGTATCGCGGCGGGTTCACCGTGCATGTCACCCAGGTGCGCGAGAACCGTTTGCTGCATAGTTCACAGCGGGTTGAAGTCCCGTGGAGCAACAAGAATCTCAAGGTGAAATGGACCCGGCTCGTCTCCAAGTTGCGCCCCGGCCAAAAGGAAACGTGGACTGCCACCGTGACCGGACCGAACGCCGATAAGGCAGTCGCCGAGATGGTGGCCACGCTTTACGATGCATCGCTTGAAGCGTTCGCTAAGCATTACTGGCAGCAAAAGTTTTCGATCTTCCGCTATGACTACTCCACGGCCAATGTTGCGTTTAACAACCATGGCCGCGGCCTGAACAGCCTGCTCGGCAATTGGAGTCGAACCACCATCTCGACCGGCAACTATCGGTACTGGGCGTTTCCAACTGAGATTACTCAGGCTCCGTTCCGTTATTACCGTTCAAGGGGGGCGATGCTCGGGAGAGCCATGCCCAAATTCGCAGCCAACAACGTGCCTGAAACTTCTGTCGCAAATCTGGGAATGGCAGCAGATGCTGCTAGAATTGATGCCGGAGATGCGCTAGATGAACAAGCCTCGGCCTCCAACGCAGCTGCATTTTCTGCACAGGCCGACAAGAAAGGCTCGGGAGCAGCAACTTCCGGCAGCGAGTCACAAGTGTCCGTCCGCAAAAACCTCAACGAAACAGCGTTCTTTTTTCCGCACGTGGTCTCCAACGAAAACGGCGAGGTGGAGTTGAAGTTCACCATGCCGGAGGCGTTGACAGAGTGGAAACTGATGGCATTCGTGCACGATGAACAGGTTCGCTCCGGTTTCATCGACGGCAAGACGGTCACGTCGCTCGACCTGATGGTGCGACCGAACCCGCCGCGGTTTCTCCGCGAAGGTGACGTGCTGGAGTTCACCACACGCGTGCTGAACACCGGCGAAACCGCCCGCAACGGCAGTGTGAAACTCGACCTCAAAGACGCCGTAACGGACGATCCGGTCAACACCTTGCTCGGCAACACCTCACCGGAACTGGCGTTCACGATCCCCGCTGGGGAGTCGCGCAGTTTTTCATGGCGCCTGACAGTACCGGACAGTGCGCCCACGCTCGTCTATCGAGTCACCGCCTCCGCAGGAGATCAGGCGGACGCCGAGGAAAACTACCTTCCGGTACTCTCCCGCCGTATCCTCGTCGCCGAGTCGCTGCCGTTGCCGATCCGCGACAAGGGCACAAAGAAATTCCAGTTCGATAAACTGATCGCCGCCGACCAATCGGACACACTCGAGCATCAGTCGCTCACCGTACAAGTCGCATCCAACCCGGCTTGGTACGCCGTGCTCGCCCTGCCCTACCTGATGGAGTATCCGCATGAGTGCACCGAGCAACGTTTCAACCGGATGTACGCCAACTCACTTGCCGCGCACATCGCTAACTCCGACGCCCGTATCCGACGCGTGTTCGACCTGTGGAAAGGCACCGACGCACTCGACAGTCCGCTTGAGAAAAACGAGGATCTCAAAAGCCTGCTGCTGCTTGAGACACCGTGGGTACGCGAGGCCAAAGACGAAAGCCAGGCCCGGCGAAATGTCGGCACCCTATTCGACAAAAACCGACTCGACACCGATGCCAAACGGCTGTTTGAACAGCTCACCAAGGCACAGAATTCCGACGGTGGCTGGCCATGGATGCCCGGTGGCCGCAGCAACGATTACATCACGCTCTACGTCACCACCGGCTTCGCGCGATTGCGGCATCTTGGGGTCGAGAACGTGAATGTCAGCCTCGCGGTCAAGGCACTCGACCGCCTCGATAACTGGATTCAAAAAAGCTACGACCGACTCAAGCGACAAGATCACCTGGACAAAAACAACCTCAACCAGACCGTCGCGCTCTTCCTCTACTGCCGCAGTTTTTACCTGAAGGACAAGCCGGTGCCGGCCGCAAACAAGACCGCGTTCGACTACTTCGTCGGCCAGGGCAAAAAGCATTGGCTCACGCTGGGCAACCGCCAGTCCAAAGCTCATGTCGGCATCGCATTACACCGGCTCGCCGACAAGGAAACGCCCGCCGACATTGTCAAGTCGATCCTTGAACACAGTGTCACGACAGAGGAACTCGGCATGTTCTGGCGCGACACTGAGCACTCATGGTGGTGGTACCGCGCCCCGATCGAGACGCAGGCCATGATGATAGAGATGTTCAACGAGATTTCGCAGGACAAGAAGGCAGTGCGCGACTGCCAGATCTGGCTCATCAAGCAGAAGCAGACCCAGGCCTGGAAAACCACCAAAGCCACCGCCGACGCCGTCTACTCCATCCTGCTAGGCGGCGATAACCTGCTCGCCTCCACCAAACTCGTCGAGGTGTCGCTCGGCGGCAAAACGGTCCAGACGGAAAACGTCGAAGCCGGCACCGGGTTTTATCAGCAGAAGTTTGGCCGCAGCGAAATCACATCCGCGCTCGGCCAAGTGGAAATGACCAAACACGATGCCGGCGTCGCCTGGGGCAGCGTGCATTGGCAGTACCTCGAAGACATGTCCAAGGTCACCCCGCACACCGCCACCCCGCTGCACTTGGCCAAGGAGATCTACATTCGTGAGGATGAAAAATCGGGCCAAGTACTTAAACCACTCAATCGCGATCTCAAGCCGGGCGACGAACTCGTCGTGCGCCTGGTTTTGCAGACCGACCGCAACATGGAATTCGTCCACTTGAAGGATCAACGCGGTAGCGGCACTGAACCGGTCAACGTATTATCTCGCTACAAGTATCAGGACGGTCTGGCCTACTACGAGTCAACACGCGATGCCTCCAGCCATTTCTTCATCGACTACCTACCCAAAGGCACCTACGTCTTTGAGTATCCGGTGAAGGTGTTCCACCGTGGCCGCTACCAGACCGGCATTGCAAACATCCAGAGCATGTACGCGCCGGAATTCAACAGCCACAGCGCCAGCCACTGGCTCAAAGTGCTCTGAACAGGACAAAGGCCGTAGGGACCTCAAATGAAAATCCCGAACTTCGCCTGAGATACCCGCCCCGTCCTGCTGTTGCTCGACGAGCCACTCAGTCACCTCGATCCCGATTTAAGGAAATCGGTTCGAACCGAACCGATAAGACTGATTCATAAAGCAGGAACCATGGCGCTGCTTTTCTCACAGTCCATCTTCCGGACAACCAAGCAGCCAAGTTTGGAGACACCCCTCACCGTGACTCTCGACGGTAAGGCCTGATGGTCAAAACGCGGCGTTGCGCGGCGTTCGTGGGAACGGAATCACATCCCGCACATTGGCCATGCCGGTGGCGTAGATGAGGGTGCGCTCGAAGCCAAGGCCGAAACCGGCGTGGGGGACGGTGCCGTATTTCCGCAGGTCGCGGTACCACCAGTAGTCGGACTTGTCCAAGTTCATTTCGTCGAGACGGGCATCGAGCACATCGAGGCGTTCCTCGCGTTGTGAGCCGCCGATGATTTCGCCGATTCCCGGCGCGAGCACATCCATCGCGGCGACTGTTTTACCGTCGTCATTCATCCGCATGTAGAATGCCTTGATATCCTTCGGGTAATTCATCACCACCACCGGGCGGCCAATGTGTTCCTCGGTGAGCCAGCGCTCGTGTTCGCTTTGCAAGTCCATGCCCCACTTCACGGGGAACTCAAACTTTTGCCCATCAGCCATCGCCTTTTCCAGCCGTTCAATGGCGTCGGTGTAATCCATCCGCTCAAAGCTGGCCTCGACAAATTTCTTGAGCCGCTCGATGCAACCCTTGTCCACGCGCTGCTGGAAAAACGCCATATCATCACCACGTTCATCGAGCAGCGTGCGGAAGATTTTCTTCAAAAAATCCTCCGCCAAGTCGGCGTCATCCGACAGATCGGCAAATGCAATCTCTGGCTCGATCATCCAAAACTCCGCTAGATGACGCGATGTGTTGGAGTTCTCTGCACGAAAGGTCGGCCCAAACGTGTATACCTTGCTCAATGCCAGACAGTAGCTCTCCACATTCAACTGGCCTGATACCGTGAGGTTGGTTTCCTTGCCAAAAAAATCCTGCACAAAATCGACCGCGCCATTCTCCGTGCGCGGGATGTTTTCCAAGTCCAGCGTGCTAACCCGAAACATCTCACCAGCCCCCTCGCAATCGCTGCCAGTGACGATCGGCGTGTGTACCCAGTAAAATCCGTTCTCGTGAAAATACCGATGCACCGCGTTGGCCAGGCAATGCCGCACTCGGGCCATGGCGGAAAAAGCATTCGTGCGCACGCGCAAATGGGCCTGCTCGCGCAGGTATTCGAACGTATGCCGCTTGGCCGGCATCGGATACGATTCAGGGTCGTCCACCATACCCACCGGCTGGATACGCGTGGCCAGTAACTCAACGCTTTGCCCTTTGCCCTCAGACGCCACCACCTCGCCCTCGGCGATGGCCGAGCAGCCAGTGGTGAGATGCTGCACCTCGCTGGTGTAATTCTCCAGTTCACCCGGCGCCACCACCTGCGCAGGATCAAAACACGAACCATCGTGCAACTGCACAAAAGACAAGCCAGCCTTCGAGTCACGCCGCGTGCGCACCCAACCCCGCAGCCGCACACGATCCCCCACCGACACGCCCTCCTGCGCCAATAACTCCGCCACCGACACGAGCTGAAAATCCTCGCTCATACACCGAACGTTAATCGAATCTAGCGAGAGAGTCCAAATGGAAGTTTTTGATGAGCTTCATCACATCAACCCACATCGAACCAAGCGCTTGGCCAAACGAAGTGGGGTACAGCTTGGAAAGAGTTGCTCCCGGCTGAATTCTCGCCACAATCACGGCCAAAGAGTGAGAATATCATTCAGGATAGCAATTTTTGCTTGTGCAATATTCGCCGGTTCAACCCTTTGGGCCAAGCCGGGGGAATTGCAGTCCTTCTTGGAAAACCACTGTCTCGGCTGCCACGATGGGGAGACACAAAAGGGGAAACTGAATCTTGAGTCGCTTGGATTTGAACTTGGCCAAGGAGAAACGTTCAACACCTGGGTACTCGTTCATGACAAGGTGCAGGCAGGCGAAATGCCGCCGAAGAAAAAACAGCGGCCTGAGGCGAATGAACTGGCCTCATTTCTCAAACCCCTCGCGGCAGCG
>JASMKO010000054.1 GCA_030749225.1 Verrucomicrobiota bacterium | reverse complement strand
GTGAAGTGAAGTGAAACGTTGAAAAAGTAATGGCGGGAGTGACGGGACTTGAACCCGCAACCTCTGGCGTGACAGGCCAGCGCTCTAACCGATTGAGCTACACCCCCGAAGTGGGGCGAGGGAATTTATCAGAAGTTTTTTGCCGGTCAAGCGAGTTAGAAAAAAATGATCCGGACAACAGACGCCAAGGAGGTGGGTGTGGGGAACACCGCAGAAGAAACGTGCCGCTGCCCGGATCGGATGGGGATGTTTCTCCTCCCACCCAGCAATGTCAACCACCAAATCGTGCCCCGGAAAAATTGGCCGGTTTCAGGCTCTGTTTCACCACAAAAACGGCTTTATCCATTGATTAAAATGGCGGAGAGGGAGGGATTCGAACCCTCGTTACCCTTTCAAGTAATCACGCTTTCCAGGCGTGCGCCTTCAACCACTCAGCCACCTCTCCACCGAGCGGGCGCGCATTGTGTGAAAAGCACTGCCTAGCGGCAAGTCAATTGGATCGAAAACGGCGTTTTCGCCTCGCAAACCGATTGACCGCTTGCAACCGGCAGGAACAACAGAATAGTTTCACGCGCTTCATGGGGCACTTAAAACTGCACATACCGGGACCAATCGAGGTTAGCGACAAGACGTTCGACGCGTTTCGCACGCAGATGATCGGGCATCGCAGTCAGGATTTCAAAGACCTGTACACGGCCGTGATGCCACACCTTCAGACACTGCTCTACACGGAAAGGCTGGTGTACCTCGGCACGTCTTCGGCCTGGGGGGTCATGGAAGGTGCGATCCGCAACCTCGTGTCCAAGCGCGTGCTGAACTGCATGAAGGGTGCATTTTCGGATAAATGGTTCGATGTGGCCAAGCGCTGCGGCAAGGAGGCCGAGGCACTGCAGGTGGAGTGGGGTTCTCCCATTCTGCCCGAGCAAATCGACGATCGCCTGGCCACCGGCGAGTTCGACGCGATCACGCTCGTGCACAACGAGACTTCCACCGGCGTGATGAGCCCACTTAACGAGATCGCCGCGCTTAAGGAGAAGTACCCGGATGTGATGTTCATCGTCGACAGCGTCAGCTCAATGACCGGTGTGAAGATTGAGTTCGACAAGCTCGACATCGACCTGTTGCTGGCCGGGACGCAGAAGGCCTTCGCGCTGCCGCCTGGATTGAGCGTGTTCACCGCATCACAAGCCGCGCTCGACCGCGCAGCGACAATCCACGACCGCGGCTATTATTTCGATCTGCACGAGTTCCAGAAAAATGCTGAGAAACGGATGACGCCGAGCACACCGAGTATTGGCCATATTTACGCGCTCCAGTCGAAGCTCGAGGAGATGATCACCGAGGGGCTCGACGCTCGTTTTGCGCGACACGCCAGGCTCGCACAGATGACCCGTGATTGGGCCAAAGGGCACGGTTTCACGCTGTTTCCAGAGGCCGGGTACGAGTCGCAAACGCTGACCTGCGTGAACAATGGTACCAAGTCCGGCGGACGCGAAATCGATGTGGCCAAGCTGCAGGGGTTGATGAAGGAACGCGGTATCCTGATCGATGGCGGTTACGGCAAGCTCAAGGGCAAGACCTTCCGACTCTCGAGCATGGGTGACGAGACAGAGGAAACGATGCAATCTCTCTACGGCCTGCTCGACGAGTCACTTGGCCTGCTTTAGGCAATCAGGCCATCGGCCAAGCGAAGGGTCTTGTGCGCCCGAGAGGCAACGCGGTCGTCGTGGGTCGCAATGATCATCGTCAGCTTGGCCTCTCGCTGCAGTTCGCACAAAAGGTCGAGCACTTCATTGCCGGTTTTGGAGTCAAGGTTGCCGGTCGGCTCGTCGGCAAACAGGATGCGCGGCCGGTTGATCAACGCCCGTGCCAAGGCCACTCGCTGCTGTTCCCCGCCGGAAAGTTCCGTCGGCAGATGGTGCATCCGCTTGGCCAAGCCGACCCTTTTCAGAAGTTCCATACCCCGCTCCTCAGCGGCGGACGCACCGATGTGCGCCATGCGCGCCGGAAGAGTAACATTCTCCAGCGCGTCAAACTCCGGAAGCAAATGATACGACTGAAAGACGAACCCAACCTCGCGGTTCCGCCACTTGGCCAAGCGCGCCGCACCCATGCCGAACACTGATTGACCTTCGGCGAGCACCACGCCATCGCTGGGCTCGTCCAGCCCGCCGAGCAGGTGCAGCAGCGTGCTCTTGCCGGCTCCAGACGAGCCTTGAAGCGAGAGGAAGTCCCCACCCACGATGTCGAGGCTCACGCCGTGCAGCACCTCCACTTTGCGTCGGCCAAGGTCGTACGACTTGTGTAACCCCCGAGCTGACAGGATCGCATCACTCATGGCGAAAGGCCTCCACGGGCTTGAGCCGGCCGGCGTTCCACGCCGGGATCACCCCAGCCAGCAGGCAGATGAAAAGTGAGCCAACCGCGATCCGAATGAGATCGGCCGGCACGATTTTTGACGGCAGCTCCTGAAAGCCGTAGATGCTGGCCGGAAAGATCTCCAAACCGGTCATGTCGCGCAATAGCAGGAGGAACTCATTCCGGTACTCGAGCGCCAACAGGCCCAGCCCGAAGCCCAGTGTCAGGCCGAGCAGCGCCACAACAAGACTTTGCGCGAAAAACACCTGCATAATCTGCGAACTAGTGGCCCCAAGCGCCTTGAGCGTTCCGATCTCCGGCGTGCGCTGCACCACAAACGTGATCTGTGAGCTGGTGATGCCGAACGCCGCCACGATCATCACGAAAAACAGCAGGAAAAACATCACGTTGCGCTCCACCTTCAGCGCCTCAAGGATTTGCGTGTTTTCATCCTCCCACGTGGTAACCACATGGCCCGGGGGGAGAGCCTTGAGCAGTTGCCGCCGCACCGGCCCGGCGCGATCTGGGTTGTCCAGCTTCACCCCGATGCCGTGCACGGCGTCACCGAGGCCAAACAACTCCTGCGCATCCCCAAGCGAAGTCAGCACGAAGCTGGCATTGTATTGGTAGAGGCGCGCATCCATCACCCCCCGCACCTCGAAGTCGTCCGGCAACAGCACAGCCTCCCGTCCATCTTCCTGTGCCTCACGGAACGCATGAAAACTTCGCGCCGAGTGCACCGCCAAGTAATCGCCCACATGCAGATTCAGCATGGTGCGCATCTGCGACCCCACTACGAGCCCCCCGTCCACGTCAAACTCGCCATCGATGATGCTGTTGGTCGAGGTCAACGAACTGACGGATGCCTCCAGCACAGGGTCCACACCCCGAACCCACGGCGTGAACACCTGCGGACTTTCTTCGCCATCCGGCTGGGTCTCCACCAGCACCGGGCCGATAATGAACGGCGCCGCCTCATCAACCTCGTCATTGAGCAGCACCATGTCGCGCATCGCACGATAGTCCGCCATCGGCTTGCCGTTAACGGCCACCTTGATGTGCGCGTTGAAGTTGAGCAGGCGCTCGCGCAGGTCATGGTCGAAGCCAGTCATGACGCTCATGACAATGATCAACACCGCCACACCAAGCGTCACCCCGATGATGGAGATCAGGGTAATCACGGAGACAAACGTGCGCTTGGGCCGCAAATATCGCAGCGCCAGGGCCAGTTCAAACGGCAGCTTCATTCAGCGGGCGACAGGCTACCTGATAGCCAAGCGCCGGGAAAGGTTGAAGCCCCTGCCTGCCAATTGCCTTGCCGTTTGGCCAAGCGGAAAGCATATTCGCGGCCAAACATATCGTTCATCATGGCAACGAAACATCGAATTGGCATCATCGGCAGCACCGGGCGCGGCAATTATGGACATGGACTGGACACCGTGTGGCGAGAGTTCCCAAACGCGAAGGTGGTGGCCGTGGCGGACGACAACCCAGCCGGCTTGGCCAAGGCGATAAGGCTGTTGGACAATCCCAAGGGCTACTCTGATTACCAGCAGATGCTCGAAAAGGAGGAACTTGACTTCGTGAGCATCTGCCCACGGTGGCTCGATCAGCATCGTGATATGATGGTTGCCGCCGCGGAAGCTGGAGTGCGTGGAATTTACCAAGAGAAACCGCTCTGCCAAACACTGCGACAGGCCGACGAGATGATCGCCGCGTGCGAGAAGAACAACGTCAAGTGCGCCGTCGCTCACCAGACGCGGTACAGTCCGGTGCTGACGCAGATCGAGCAACTGCTGGCCGACGGCAAAATCGGGCGTGTTCTAGAGTATCAAATGCATGGCAAGGAGGATCGTCGCGGGGGTGGTGAAGATTTGTGGGTGCTGGGCACGCATATTTTTGACCTCACTCAATATCTCTCCAGCGATCCGCTCTGGGTACAGGGTTATGCACGGCAAAACGGTGAATCGGTAACTCGCAAGCACGTCAAGCCGGGCAACGAGGGAATCGGCCTGCTTGCCGGCGACTGCGTTGGAGCCACTTACGCGCTACCCAATGAAGTGTTCGCTCACTTTCGCTCAATTAAAAATGGGGCCGGCCAGCCGAACCGGTTTGGGTTGACGATCTTCGGCACTGCCGGCGTCATCAAGATGGCGTTTGGCTACCTACCCACCGCTGCCCTGCTGCCAGACGGCTCTTGGGCATCCGGGAGAACTGGTAAAAAATGGATCCCCATTACCTCCAACGGGCTTGGCGAAGCGGAGACTTTAAGAGATGGCGGGCTACACGCAGGCAACGTGCTGGCCGTGCGCGACCTGATCGACGCCGTCGAGGAGGATCGTGATCCGGAGGCGAGCCTCCACGATGCCCGCACCGCCACAGAGATGATCGTCGGCTTGTTCGAGTCACACCGGCAAGGTGGCAAGCGGGTCCCGTTCCCGCTGTTAAACCGGAGCAATCCACTGGCACAACTTCCCGAGTAATCACCCCGGAATTGCCGGCTCAACCCAATCTCCTCGTGGCAATTGGCTTTGACAGGCCAACGGGCGGCAGGCAGAGTCCCGCCCCTTTTTGCAGCCGCAGCGCTGCCAATCTCATCGCAATGTCAGAACCGGAAAACCTAGACACGACAACGAACAGCACGACCAACACTGTCGAACCGCTGATCCACGACCTGAACGCCGAACCGGAAACGGCGATTGCCCCGACCGAGGACAATCTCGTGGGCAACCTGTTGGTGGGACAATCCGGCGGCCCGACCGCGGTGATCAATGCCAGCGTGGCCGGCGTCATCCAGGAAGCCGGCATACACCCGGAACAGATCGAGGAGATTTACGGCGGACTCAACGGCATCTACGGCATTCTGCACGAGAACCTGATCGACCTGAACGAGGAGAAGGCGCGCGCCATCGAGGAACTCAAGCACACCCCCGCCGCTGCGCTGGGCACCTGCCGCTACAAGATTCAGTTTAAGAAAAACCCGGAGCAAGCCGCCCGGGACATGGACCGGTTGTTCGATATATTCAAGGCCCACAACATCCGCTATTTTTTCTACGCCGGCGGCAACGACTCGCAAGACACCAACAACAAGATACATCACGAGGCAATCAAGCGGGGCTTCCCGATGCGATGCATCGGGGTGCCAAAGACCATTGACAACGATCTGCCCCACACCGACCACACGCCCGGCTACGGCAGCGCAGCCAAGTACAATGCCACGACCGTGATGGAAGTCGCGCAAGACGTCGCCAGCATGGCCACCGACGACGGCTCCTGCTGCATCATCGAGGTCATGGGCCGGGCCGCAGGCTGGCTCGCAGCCGCCACCGTTCTGGCCAAACGCAAACCAACCGACGGGCCGCACATCATCCTGATGCCGGAAATCCAGGTCGACGAAGAATCGTTCCTCGCCAAGATAAAGGAGATCGTTGACCAACTTGGCTACTGCATCGTGGTCGTCGGCGAAGGGGTGAAGGACAAGGCCGGCAACGAGTTCGGCGCGGACAAGACACGGCTCGACTCGTTCGGCCACCCGGTACTCTCCGGCGCAGCCGAGGCACTTGGTGAAATTGTCCACGGCAAGTTGGACATCAAGACTCGCACGGTGAAACTCGGCTATGCCCAGCGAGCCGCCGCGCATTTTGCCAGCCAACAGGATGTCGACGAGGCGGTCGCCTGCGGCCGGGCCGCCGTACGCGCTGCCGTGGAAGGCAAGAGCGGCTTTATGGTCACCATCGAGCGCCACGCGGATGACCCGTACCAGTACAGCACCGGCCTGCATCCGCTCGGCGACATCGCGTTGGTGGAGCGCACCGTGCCGCGCGACTGGATCAACGAGGACGGCTGGCTTCCCAACGAGCAATTCATCCGTTACGCCTCGCCGCTGGTGCGGGGACGGCTGGATCTGCCAACCAAGGGCGGCCTCCCAAAATTCGCGGAGTTAAGCCGTGTGCCGGTGGAAAAAGTGCTGAACCCACTCTAGCCGCTCACCTTCGCGGTGACGGCGTGAGCCTCCGGTTTCAGTGTGCGTTCCCGCAGGTGTAGTCGCCTTCCTCCCAGCCGTCGCGACTGTGGTAGGCCCACCAGTCGTGTTCCTTGGACGAGCCGCTCATGCGAGCGGCGTGGCCGTCGACGTGGCTCAACATGATCCCCCGTTTGTGTGGCATCATCTTGTAATCCCAGTACGGCATTTCCCAAGTCAGCACGGCGATGGATGGGTTGACACAATCCCCGGCCCGGCGGCCACTCACCGGCCGACTCACCTCGTAGCTGTTGCGGCTCTTCGTGAGGTAAATGTGATTCCAAACATAGGTCACATTGTTGTTGTTGTGAAACCTCGACCGCATACCCGCATCCGATGTCTTCATGGCCACGGGACAGGCAAAGACAGAATGGGGAGATTTCGATTTGCCCCGCTGCTTCGGATCGGGCGCGCCGGTGTTCTTCCCGATGTACGGCTCAAGCAGTTGCGGCATCCAGACCAGATCACCGCGCAGCGCATGATCCCCTCCCCAGGCCCGGCCCCAGTTCCGGCTGAATGGAATTCGATTGTCGTATTCAGCGATGTACATCGTCACAGCCAGGCCGATCTGCTTGCAGTTGTTCAGGCAGGCAGACTGCCCGGCCTTGGCCTTCGCCTTAGCCAAGGCCGGCAACAACAGTCCGGCTAAAATGGCGATGATAGCAATCACCACTAGCAACTCGATCAGTGTGAATCCCCTGGCTAAGCGCTTGGGCAAGCGGGGGTAGGCTTTATGAGAGAGCAATCCCATGGTTACGTGAACGGATCCAATCTAGGCGCGGATTTCACCTTGGTCAAGACGGCACCAACCGTTACCCTG
>JASMKO010000053.1 GCA_030749225.1 Verrucomicrobiota bacterium | reverse complement strand
GCCCGCCAGCGCGAACGAGGCCGACATGATCTTCATGAAGTTCCGGCGCGAAACCGGATCATCAATCAAATCCACCCCGGACGGGAACTCCTTCTCGACGAACGCGCGAAACTCCGGCGAATCCGCCTTGTGCTCAAGGCTGCGCCAGTAACGCGGGCCGCTCTTTTGCCTGTTTGATGGAATTGGGTTGTCGTTCATCGATGGCAGGCAGAACAGTTCTCCGAGGTCTTGATATGCCACTCCTTCACGAAATTCCTGTCTTTATTTTCCGGATCCAAGGATCGGTCGTAAGCCATGTCGGTGATCTTGTCCAACGGACGCAGGTTCTTCTCCGGATCGCGGTGGCAATCCAGACAGAAGGTCATGCTGAAATGTTTCTCATGCCGCACCTCGTCCATCTGATCCACACGGCCGTGGCATTCCACGCAGCTCACGCCCCTGTTCACGTGCACTGAGTGATTGAAAAAGGCGTAATCCGGCAGCTTGTGAATCTGCACCCACTCAACCGGTTTATTCTCATCCTTGTAACTGGCCCGCACCGGTTCCAGCCGTGGGTCGCTCGCGCGAACCGCGCTGTGGCAGTTCATGCAGGTGTCCGCCGCCGGAACGTTCGAGTACCACGACTCCTCCACCCCGTCGTGGCAGTAGCGGCAGTCGAGCCCCAGTTGATTCACGTGGATGGAATGCGAAAACGGCACCGGCTGGGTCGGTTGATACCCAACCCGGGTGTACTTGGGCGTAAAATAATAGGTCAGACCGGCCGTCACCGCTCCCCCAATGAGCAAAAGGCCAAATATGATTTGGCCCGGTAACCTGTTGGTCCATCTAGGAAAGACGTCAGACATCCAACAAAGCGCGGCAGCCTAATTGGGACTCAAAGCCCCGGCAAGCGAATTAGTGATTATTTTCACAAGCAACTGATGATCCCCCCTCGTTTTTGAGTGATCCACGACGAAGCCAACCTCCCCGGATCAGGCTTTGGGAATGGAGGCGAGGGCCGGAATCGAACCGGCGATAGAGCTTTTGCAGAGCCCTGCCTTACCACTTGGCTACCCCGCCAGCCAGCGGACGCGGCATCTTAGGACCCATCCGCCGCTGTTCAAGTTTTAAGTCAATCGGAGCCCCTCCCAACAGCCAAAAATAGTGATAAGATCAGGCCAAAAGATCAGAAACGATGTCCGGTTCATGAACACCCACAAGCCGCTCATCCAACCCGTTTTGCCTGACGAACAGGCGGGCATAATCGAGCCCCAGCAAATGCAACAGAGTGGCATGCCATTCCGGCACACCCACTGTTTTCTCCACGGCCTTCAGACCAATTTCATCCGTGGCCCCATGGACGTAGCCGCGCTTCAATCCGGCGCCAGCCATCCAGCCGATCATGGCGTTTTTGTTGTGATCGCGGCCAGAATTTGCCTCATTTTTTTTGTCGTCCAGTTGCGCAATCGGCAAGCGGCCCATTTCACCTCCCCAAGCCACAACCACCTCTTCAAGCAAGCCGCTTTGCCGCAGATCGGTCAGCAAGGCAGCTACCGGCTTATCGGTACGTTCGCATGCACTGCGAAGTCCCGACTTCAGTTTGGTGTGGTTGTCCCATATTTGCCCATCTATAAACAACTGCACAAATCTCACCCCCCTCTCGACCAGTCGCCGCGCAATGAGGCAGCGGCGACCGTATGAATCGGTTTTGTCCTCGCCGATGCCGTACATGGCCTGGGTGGCGGGGCTTTCCCTGGACAGATCAAGTGCCTCGGAAGCCTCGATCTGCATGCGGGCTGCAAGTTCGTAGTTTGCGATCCTCGCACCCAGACGAGGCTGATGAGGCCGACGACGCTGATGAATCCGATCAAGCATGCCGATCAAGTCCCTCTCGAGGTCTATCACCTGATCCGGGATATCTTTGCCAGGATGGAGATCCAGCACCGGCGCCCCAGTTGAACGAAACCGGGTGCCTTGGCAGACGGGTGGCAGATAACCGGATTGCCAGTTTTGATTACGGTTTATGGGTGGCCCCTTGGGATCTTCAAGGACCACATAAGCCGGCAGACTTTGGTTCTCACTCCCAAGCCCGTAACTGATCCATGCGCCCAATGTCGGATGCCCGGAGAACAACCGACCACTGTGAATATTAAACAGCGCCGGCTCATGTGTGATGCTCGCGGTGAACATTGAGCGAATCATCACCACTTCATCCACGCATTGCGCAAAGTAGGGCATCGCCTCGGACACCCACATGCCGCTTTGGCCATGCTGCGCGAACTTAAACGGGCTGCGGAGCAATGCGCCGGCAGAGTGCGGGTTCTCCACTTCACCGGCAATTTTGTTGAAGTAGGATTTGCCATGATTACGAGTCAACTCCTGCTTCGGGTCAAACAGATCCACCTGGCTCGGCCCGCCATTCATGAACAGGTGAATCACCGCCTTGGCCTTGGGCTCGAAGTGGGGCCGACGCGGTTTGAGATCGAACACCTGTCCCGGCGCTGCACCATATGCCACCTCAGCCATTGCTCCAGGCACGTCACGACCCAGCAGCGACAACAAAGCCGCCTGGCCAAGCCCGCCGCCCATGTGCTGAAAAAAACGGCGGCGCGACCTCTTGCCTGTCTCCGGTGCGTTCACAAGTAAAAGCTAGTCCAAATATACAAACTCCGCAGCATTAAACAGCGCATGACAAAGCGCCCGTAGCGCCTGGGTTTTGTCGCGCTCGACCAGAGGGCTAAGTCTGCGCTTGGCCAGGTCGATCTCCTCCGTGCTTGCTTCGCGGCCAAGCGCTAGTCGAAATGCATGTCTTATTTTCCCTCCGATACCACCCGGCTTCTCGTGGCTCACCCGCTCTGCAAACGCGTTGGCCAAGCGACGCAGCAACTCGTTGTTCATCAGGTGCAGCGCCTGGGTGACCACGTTCGATTCCGGCCGTTCAACACAGTTCGGACTCATGACCGGCAGATCAAAACTGGCCAACAGAGTCGGTACCTCTGTTCGCCGCTGGCGTAAATACACACTACGCCGCCATGTCCCGTCTTTCGGCTTGGCCATCACGAGCCCCTGACCGGAAACATCAACCGGGTCTGGCGGACCGAACTGCTCCCAACGCAGTCGCCCCGCCAATGCCAGCATCGAGTCACGCAACACCTCGCCCTGCAAACGGAGGATCGGCATACGCGACCACAGTTTGTTTAGAGGATCCAACTCCATCCGTTCAGCCGAAACCCGCGACGTTTGTCGATAAGTGCGGGAAGTCAGTATGAGTCGGTGCATCCGTTTGATGCTCCATTCGGCCTCAACAAATTCTGTTGCCAACCAATCGAGCAACTGCGGGTGGCTTGGTCTTTCCCCCGACTGACCAAAATCACCCGACGTCCGTACCAGGCCACGGCCAAAATGATGCTTCCAGAGCCGGTTCACCATCACCCTGGCCGTTAACGGATGATCGCCTTTCGTCAGCCACTTGACGAAAGCCAATCGGCGGCCAGTCTTGCCGCTCCCCTGCCATGGCGGTTTTGGTCGAAACGTTTCGCCGGGGGAAACCAGCGCTCTCGGCAAACCCGGCTCGATCAACTCACGTGGCTGAAGATAGTCGCCGCGGTTTAAAAGATAGGTGGGCGACGGTTGGCCACGATCCCAAAGCGCCCGTACCATCGGTTGCTCAATCCGTTTTTTTTCAGCCGCTTCAAGTGCCTTCTTTTTGGCTTCCTCGTCCAGTCCTTCACTGGCCTTGATCGCCACCAGTTCGGCATCAACTTTCGCCTTGTTTTCACGCCAACGTTTCAACTCCTCCGGATGGCCGAAAGGTAGCCGCCGCTTGGCTGGATTCAACCAGTCGTGCTCATCGAAGGCTCCCTTAAAAATCGCCCGCAGCCTGAAGTAGTCCGCCTGCGACAAAGGATCGAACTTGTGCGAATGGCACTTGGCACAATGTAAGGTCAAGCCAAACACGGACGAGCCGAGCACGCGCATCTCGTTGTCAATGTTGTCCTGGCGATCTGGAACGAAGTTGGTGATATTGGCATTCGTCCCGTCCTCGACCATGCGCAAAAACCCGGTCGCCACCAATCGGTCGAAATGCTCTTCGTTAAACCCGTCAGCATCCTCATAATTCGCCAGCTCATCGCCGGCAATTTGCTCCGACAAAAACAGGTCATACGGCTTGTCGGAGTTCAACGAGCGAATTACATAATCACGATAACGATACGCCCAAGGTCGCAATGTATCGGCGTGCTGTATTCCTTCCGAATCGGCGTAGCCGGCTAGATCGAGCCAATATCGTGCCCAGCGCTCACCATAGGTAGGCGAAGCCAGCAATCGATCGATCAACTGCTCATAGGCATCCGGGCGCATATCCGTAACAAACGCATCAACCTCCCCGGGCAACGGTGGCAATCCGGTCAAGTCAAAATAAACCCGCCTTGCCAACTCGCGCTTGGGCGCCTGCCCGGCCAACTCCAATCCCGCCTTGGCCAAGCGCTTGCCCACAAACAAGTCAATGGGATTAGCAGCAACCGCTTGGCCAAGCAGGGGAACCTCCGGACGTTTCGGAGATTGAAACGACCAGAACTGACGATCCTGCTCGGATATCAGCGGCTCCCGCGGTCGCTCGGATTCAGCCAAGGGCATTCCAGCAGCAACCCAGTCGCGAATGATTTCCAGTTCCACATCCCTCACCGGCTTTACACTGGCTTTCACCAGATCCCGCTTTGGCGGCATCTCACCCTTGGTAATTTTTTGAATCAGAAGGCTGGCATCTGGATCACCCGATTTCAGAACCGGTCCATCCTTGCTTCCCTTCAGCAGCGACTCAACCGTACGCAAATCGAGACCCGCTTTTTGTTCCTGCCGACCATGACACGCCGCACAGCGCAAATGCAGAATGGGCAGCACGTTATGTTGGTTGACCGGCTCCGCAGCGCCATTTGATTGCCTAGGAGCCCCCAGCATAAAAATCAACAGCATCGACTTGCCAATGAACTCAATCCTGTCCCGTGGCGAATGCATTTCCAGTGAAGCCAATTCATTAACGCAGCCAAGCGCGAATGTCCAGTTGCATCCATGCCTGTTGAATGCTACCGCTGGCAAAGCCGAAAAATGAAGATTACTGACATCGACTGCCATGTCCTGCTAGTCCCCGACGTCCGAACCGATGCCACCTCCTCAGCACAGGACGACATCGTCGTGTTCGTCCACACCGACGAGGGCATCACCGGCGTGGGCGAAAGCGACGTTAACCCATGGATCGCCCGTGCCTGCATCGAGGCACCCAGCACCCACTCCATGGGTCTGAGCCTCAGGGAAATGCTCATCGGCGAAAACCCACTGGACACCGAACTTCTTTGGCAAAAACTTTACGTCGGCAGCTGCATGAACGGCCGACGCGGAGCTGTCATCAACGCCATCGGCGCCATCGACATGGCCCTTTGGGACATCCGCGGCAAGGCCGCCGGCCAACCCACCTGGCAACTGCTCGGCGGTACGCCGCGTGAAGCCATCCAACCCTACGCATCCCTTCAGCCCAACGGCAACAACTTCGAGGAATACCGCGACTCCCTCGTCGAATGGGTGTTGCGCGCCCGTACCATCGGGTTTCGCGCAGCCAAACTTGAGATCACCCTGTTCGGCCCCTACAACCATACCGGCATGAACGAGAACGACGACAAAGTCACCGAAGTCCTAGCCGCCTGCCGCAACGCCGTGGGTCCCGATTTCACACTAATGGTCGACGTCCAATACGCCTGGGACAGCGCCGACCGGGCACTCGCCACCGTCCGCGACTGGGAGGAATTCGAAGTCTACTTTCTTGAGACCCCACTGTGGGTGGACGACCTTGAAGGCTACGCGCGCATGCACGACGAAAGCGGCATCCGTATCGCCGCCGGCGAGTGGCAGACAACACGCCACGAATTCGAGGACCTAATGGATCGCGGAAAAGTGGACGTGGCTCAGCCTGACGTCGGTCGAGTCGGGGGCCTGACCGAGGCCATGAAAGTGTGTGACATGGCTGCCGAGCGAGACCGGCAGATCATCCCACACTGCTGGAAAACCGGTATCAGCATCTCAGCCAGCGCCCATCTCGCAGCCGTTACTCCGCATTGCCCTTATTTTGAATATCTCCCCGCGGAACTCACCGACTCGAAGCTACGCCAGGAACTCGTACAGGACGACCTACAATTGATCGACGGCAAACTGGCCATCCCTCAAAAACCGGGACTCGGGATCGAGGTCAACATGGACGCCCTGAAACGATTCAAACAAGACTAATCCCTAAGGCCCCACATCCAGAGCATTGATAATCACATCAATCTCTGTTGGCTGCACCCATTCCTCGCCTTTTAGCAATAGTATGCGGCCATCTGGAAACACATCGTGCGAAGGCCCCCAAACGTTCACGTAGTCCCCTTCGAAAAACAACTCCGGCTCTCTAATCTCCATCTCTCCATCAAGTTTCAACGACACCTTCATCCACTGTGCACCATTTCGATAATACACCCCGGAACCATCCGGCAACCACTTCGGTTCTTCACCCCCACCTGCTGAAATACGAGTTTCCTCATCCATTTCAGGAAAACGGTTTAGATAGATCGCATAACTTCCTTCCATGTCCTTCTCTGATGTATACGCAATCCATTTTTCATCATTTGAAAAAACCGCACCCCATTCATTTAGCTGATTGTTGGTTAACTGTGTTCTTTTTTTGTCTTCAAGATTAATTAAATAAAGTTCCCCTAATCTTCCTCCTTCGTGCCCAAAGCATAATAAATGTTTACCATTATTTGAGACATCAGATATGTTGAACCAATTCATAACTTCTCCCTCAACCGGTATTAACTGTTCTTTCCTTGATGTAAAATCATATTCATATAGCATGACAATAGCAGGGTCTTCTCTGTTTGAAGTGTAATATACTTTTTGACCATCCTGACTCCAGAAAGGAGTGAAATTATGTCGCGATTCAGTGAATGAATTTAGCCGGGATCTTTTAATATCTAAAATCATTATATCTGAAATATCGTTATTCAGCACCTCGATTGCAATCCTATCGCCATTCGGAGAAATTGCATATTGACCATAAATTTCTTTGCGATCAACCAATGGTTTTATCTGTTTGTTTTTCGGATCCAAAATAGTAAGTTGCGTTTCTCGACTACTTTCACCCTTCAAAAAAACCAAAATATTATTCATAGATAATGAATATTGCGCCGAATACTTTTCATACAAAATCTCCTCATTTAAGACACTTATTGCATCACCAACCGGTTGAAGAGAATCGAAATCAAATTCATTCATTGTCAACTGTCCATTTTCAGCAGTAACTAGATATTTTTTTCGATAAATTTCAGGAGTTTGCCCCCCTTTTAATCGAACTATTTTACTTGAATTTAAATTATAGTAAAAAATTGAAGATGGCCCTCTTGAAACTCTTATACCGGGACTACGAAACAAAATCCCTGATTCAGAAGAATCCAAAAAAGGACTATTTAATTCCAATAATCTTGAAATTTTGTCTGTAAATAAAGATGGCTTTCCTCCGTTTTCATTCACCTTCAAAAAAACACCTCCCTCTGAGTCGCCAAAATAAATAGCCCCATCGCTAGACCAAGTCGCACCTGCATAAGGATTGTTTGCGTCACATAGTACCTTAAGTAATCCACTTGATAGTTCGATTTTCTTTATCTTGTCTTCAGTAACAAAACCAAGCCATTTTGCATCTGGACTAAAAAATGGAAGAAGAGCTCCCTGCGAGCCCTTCATAAGTTCAGAAGAATCACTACCAAGATCTCTCAAACATAAATACCTTTCATTTTCATGCATACAGACATAAACAAAATATTTTCCATCATTAGATATAGCTAAACTTCTTCGCTGCACACCAAATGGCATCTCAGTAGGCTTAACAAATGGATAATCTTTTGATATGGGTATTTTTAAATGAATCCTTCCAATATTAGACTTAGCTACATTATCAGTGTTTACATCAGCCAAGGGTGGCGATTTAAAGTAAACTAAAGTAAGTAATAACAAGATGCTGGCTGCGAGCGCCCATGCAATCAGCTTGGTTAAATTTTTGGATTGGCCATCGCTCGGAGACTTCGGTTTTGGCTTTTCATGGCGTTTAACAGTTGTGGGTTGTGGTACAACGGCTTCACCCTCCCGATTCACTCCCCGATTGGCCAAACTATTGGCCAGGTCTTCCAGCACCTGTTGTTCATCCTGTCCGTACAATTCCAAGTGCTGGATGCCGGCCAACTGATACTGCAACTTGGCCGGAATTTCCGCGGGCTCTAGGTAAACCGGCAGCAGCGCCTTCTTTTGCTCCGAGGCGAGCATCGCCTCCTTGACCACATTGTGTGAATCCGTCGAGTTGCCGGAAAGCATCACCACCATCACCTGGCAGCCGGCTATCGCCTGGACAATTTGCTCGGACCACAAGTCGGCGGCATGGATATTGCCCTCATCCACCCAGACCGAAATCCCCGAACTACGCAAGTATTCCACCACCGGAATCACACGATCCCGATCCAGACTTGAGTAACTAACAAATACTTCCGCGCCCATGCTGCTGGTTACGGAGGGAACAGTGAACCAGGGTTGAGAAGATGTCATGTAATTTTTGTGATCCGGAACCTGAATTCCCCCAGTAAAACCGGCGATTGCAGGTAACACTGGATCGGCCCGGAACGTTCTTGGCCGCTTGGCCAAGCGAGCGTTTAATGGAACCCTGATTAACCAAGCAGATCCCTTACGCACAGCTCCCAAGGAGGCGGCATAACCATTCCTCTTTGACTCAATCCCAATCGCCTCCCACAATCCCGGCAGGCACATAACACAACGTGAACCTCGTGAACCGCCCCAGCATGACCCCATTCCTGATCCGCCGGCTTGCGCTACCCTGTCTCCTATTTCTCCTGGGAATCACCAGCCCGTTGGCGGAACGTCTCAACATTGTCTTTATTCTCATAGACGATCTGGGCTGGACAGACTTGGGCTGTTACGGGAGCCGGTATTACGAAACCCCGAACGTAGACCGGTTGGCAAAACAGGGCATGCGGTTCACGGATGCGTATGCCGCGAGTTGCGTCTGTTCGCCGACGCGGGCCAGCATCCTGACCGGAAAATATCCCGGCCGCCTGCACATCACGCACGCGATTCCCATCCAGGGTGCAGCTCGAATCAAGGAGCCGCTTCCGATGATTGAGGCAACCTATAAAAAGAATCTTCCTTTGGAGGAAGTCACGATCGCCGAATCCCTGAAAGAGGCCGGCTATGCCACCGCGTCCATGGGCAAATGGCATGTTTGTTGGGACAGTGCGTTCTATCCCGAACATCAGGGGTTCGACCTCAATGTGGGTGGGAACAACATGGGTAATCCTGGAAACTACTTTTACCCGTACAACGGCCGATGGCGGATGACGCCCCGACATCCAGTGACGCGCTGGAACACGCTCCCAGACGGGGAACCGGGCGAATACCTCACCGACCGGCTCACCGATGAAGCAGTGGCGTTCATCAAAAAAAACAAGTCACGCCCCTTTTTCCTGTACCTGTCGCATTACGCAGTTCACACGCCCCTGCAGGCAAAGAAGGAACTCATCGCCAAGTACAAGGGCAAGTCCCAGACGGAACAGCACCACAACGCAACTTATGCCGCGATGATCGAAAGCGTGGATCAATCCGTGGGGCGGGTGATGAAGCGACTGGATACATTGGGGTTGACGGAGCAGACGGTCATCATTTTCACCTCCGACAACGGCGGCCACGGCAGGATCACTTCGCATCTTCCCCTGCGAGGGAACAAGGGCAGTTTTTATGAGGGAGGGATACGCGTGCCGCTGATTGTCAAATGGCCGGGTATCGTGAAACCAGGTACTGAGTGCCGAGTGCCGGTCACCAGCCCCGACTTCTATCCGACCCTGCTGGCGATGACCAGGTTGCAGAAGCGCCCACAACAACACGTCGACGGGGTGTCCCTCGTCCCTCTGCTGAAACAGGAGGCCCCACACAAGCCCCGTTCTCTCTACTGGCATTATCCCAATTACATCGGGGCAAACCATCCCGGAGGAGCGAGGCCGTGCAGCGTAATCCGCAAAGGGAACTGGAAACTGATCGAGTCACTGGAGGAGAATCGACCTGAGTTGTACAACCTGAAAGATGACTTGGGGGAAAAGGAAAATTTAGCCACCCGGATGCCCAACAAAACACGGGAGCTTCGCCGTATGCTTGAGCGGTGGCGAAACGAGGCCGAAGTCCAGATGCCCGAACGCAACCCCGACTTTGATCCCAAATAAAGTCAACCAGCTAATGAAGCCATGCACACTCAGGAATCATCCATGATCGCGGGCTCATATATCTCAATTTTAAGGATCGGAATCTGGGGTGCGTTCTGCCTGTTCCTGATGGGAAACGGGGCCGCTGCCGAGGAAAGGCCTAATGTACTCTTTATTTCGGTGGACGACATGAACGACTGGACGAGCCTTCATGGCGGCTATCCAGGGCGGGTGCATACTCCAAACCTTGAACGGCTGGCGAAAATCGGGATGACTTTCGTCAACGCCCACACGGCGTCGCCAGTATGTTGCCCGAGCCGAACGGCGATCATGCTGGGGCAGCGCCCCTCGACAACCGGTATCTACAACAATGGTCAATGGTGGCGACCCCATCTGCCTGATGCCGTTACCCTGCCGATGTTCTTTAGGCGGCATGGCTACAAGGCGATCGGGGCTGGCAAGGTGTTCCATCACACGGCGGGATTCAATCCCCCGGATCAGTGGGACGACTTCCAACGGCTCACTTTTTCAGATGATCCATGGTTTCGAGGCAAAACGTTGAACTACCCATGGTCAAACCCCGCGAAACATCCAGCAGGTTACCCATTCAGCGGGTTGCCGGGGACACCTCACGAGGGAGACTGGGGGGTCATTCCAGGTCTGGAAGAGAACGAGTATGACGATTCCAAGACAGTCGACTACGTCGTTAACGCGCTCAGGAAAAAACACGAACGGCCGTTTTTTCTGGCTTGCGGCATTTTCCGTCCCCACCTCCCCTGGTATGCACCAAGGAAGTATTTCGACATCTATCCCCTGACCGATATCAAGCGACCGGTCATTCCAAAGGACGATCTGGACGATATCCCTCCACAGGGGAGACAACTCTCTGAAGCGCGTAGGACTGAGTTTTTGAATATCAAGAGGCATGGCAAGTGGGCGGAGGCGATTCGCGCTTATCTTGCGAGTATCACCTTTGCCGATGCGCAACTGGGGCGCGTGCTCGACGCGCTGGAGGGTGGACCGAACCGGGATAAAACCCTCGTTGTCTTTTGGTCGGATCACGGATGGCATCTCGGTGAGAAAAACCACTGGCACAAAAGCACACTCTGGGAAGAGGCAACACGCATCCCGTTCATCGTCTCGGTTCCTGGCATGACCCAGAAAGGAACTCACTGTGCGCGGCCGATCGACACCCTTTGTCTCTACCCCACCTTAGCCGAGCTTTGTGGTCTTGACTTAAAAAACAAACTCGACGGGACCAGTATCGTCCCACTGCTCAAAAACCCGGCGGCGGAGTGGGCTATTCCAGCTGTGACTGAATTTCGTCGCGGCCAATGCGCGGTCCGCTCGAGTCGATACCGATATATTCGATACAGCGATGGAACCGAGGAACTATACGATCACAGTAATGATCCGAATGAATGGACGAACTTGGCCGGCAAAAAGGAACATAACGCAGCCGTGCGCGAACTGACCCGATGGATTCCAAAACGGTTTGCAGCGGATGCACCCTCCAAAAAAGCGTACCATTTTGATCCCATGAGCTACAGTTGGACAGACAAATAGAGTGGCACTTTAATCCTCGGCAACAAAAGATGAACTCATTCAGACGCAATATTCTACTTTTCACATTTCATGTGACTGCCTCAACGATTCTTGGCAGCACGCCCAACATTCTCTTCATCGTATCAGAGGACAACGGGCCGGAGATGCGTTGCTACGGAACACCCATCGATACACCTCACCTCGACCGACTTGCAAAGCAGGGCACATTGTTCCGTAACGCCTACGTGCCGCAGGCCGGGTGTTCCCAGTCACGCGCAGCGTTTTTGACCGGCCTTTACCCACACCAAAACGGGCAAATAGGCTTGGCAACATGGAAGTACGCCATGTACTCGGCCAAATTCGACAATGTCGTCCGAACCCTGAAACAGGCGGGATATCGGACCGGCCTGATCGGCAAACTTCACATCAATCCGAAGGGCGCCTTTCCGTTTGATTTCAAGGCCGTTTCCAAGTCAAATTTCAGTCGCAGCAACATGGCCGAATACACGCGACAAGCGAAACGGTTTATCGGGGCAAGTGAACGGCCCTTTTATCTGCAGGTGAATTATCCCGATGCCCACCGGCCGTTCCTGAATGTAGTTGACGACCTCCCGGACAATCCATTGACCGGACAAGACGTGGCTGCCCTGCCCTATATGGGGATTGATCATCCTGAGTTGCGCCAGCAGACAGCGGACTACTATAACTGCATGATGCGTCTCGATACGCACATCGGAAGCCTACTGAAGGCCCTTAACGACTCGAGCAAGGCGGATGACACCGTGGTGGTCTATATCGGTGATCATGGCGCGGATTTGCTGCGAGGCAAACGCACCTCCTACGAAGGCGGGGTGCAAATCCCCATGATCATCCGCTGGCCCGGGGCAAAAAACGGGCAGGATCGAAAGGAACTGGTCAGCACACTCGATCTTTACCCGACCTTTTGTGAAATCGCGGATACACCAGTTCCCAAGGCGTTGGCCGGCCGTTCTCTGATATCCATTCTGCATGGTGAATTTCCGGAATGGCGCAAGTACCTGTTCACGGAATATCATGTCCACTCCAACCACAATCCATGGCCACAACGGACTGTGCGCGACGAACGATTCAAACTGATTTACAATCCCCTCGCTGGTAAGGCGAACCCCGGATATGCCTTCACCCTTGGTAAAAAGTTCTTCAAGACCCCCGAAGCAGAATTGCTGGCCACCGCATCCGAAACCGTTCGAGCCGCCTACCGGTTGATGAAAAGCCCCCCCTTGTATGAACTCTACGATCTCCAGGAGGATCCCTACGAATTCAACAACCTGGCCGATGAACCTTCGCTTGCCAAGCCTCGGGCCAGGCTGGTTGCAGAACTGAAACGCTGGCAGGAAGAGTCCGGGGATGCACTGAAGCACCGGAGCGCAGCCCGCCGGCTATTTGGGATGATCCAAAACGCCGGCACGGCGAAAAGGGAGGCGCTTGATTACAAGCCATTCATGCAACTCCCATGATCTACCGCTGTCTCATCCTCCTATTGCTGTCAATAACCGGTCAGGCGGCAGACCAGCCCAATGTCCTGTTCATCGTGGTGGATGACCTGCGAGCGAGCGTGGGTATCCTTGGTGATCAATTGGCAAAGACACCCCAAATCGACGCATTAGGTCAACGCGGAATCGTGTTTACCAACGCCCATTGCCAGATTGCCATTTGCAATCCCTCCCGAGCCTCGGTGATGACCGGAATGCGCCCCGACACCCTCCGGGTGTGGGGGTTGAAGAAACATTTCCGTGAAGAGAAACCAAACGTGGTAACACTGCCTCAACTGTTCAAACAGAACGGTTACCACACGCATTCGATCGGCAAGATTTTTCATGGTTCCGGAAAGCCATCCAAGGATCCTCTCTCCTGGTCCGAACAGCCAGAACTGGATTCCAGCGAAAAAAAAGAGCAGTACAGGCTCCTGAAAAATCGAACGGGAGGCAAAGCGTCCGCGGCAGAATTGGCCGAATGCCATGATAACGATTACATTGATGGCAAGGTCGCGGACGCCGCGATCCGTAAACTGCGCCAGTTCCGGCAACGGGACCAACCCTTTTTTCTCGCGGTGGGATTTCGAAAGCCGCACATGCCTTTTTCCGCCCCGGCAAAATATTGGGCCATACATGACCGAGCCCAACTGGGTAAACCCCGAAACCCGGCCATGCCACAGGGTGCGCCGTCAATAGCAGCACATAACTGGAGAGAGGCAAGGGGATATAACGATATTCCAAACAATGGCCCCCTGTCCGATGAGAAAATTGCCGAACTACGGCATGGCTATTATGCCGCGACCAGCTACACGGACGCCCAACTGGGCCGCGTCTTGGATGAGTTGAAGCGGCTAGGGCTCGAACAGACAACGGTAATCAGCCTCTACAGTGATCATGGATTCCATGTGGGTGAGCACAATCTTTGGGGCAAACTCACCAATTATGACGTGGGCACACGCGTGCCGCTGCTGTTTGTAGCGCCCTCCCGGAACACCAAAGGCCGCGTGGTTCGGCAAGCCGTCGAACTCCTGGATCTCTACCCCACACTGGCCGACCTTTGCTCCTTGAAGAAGCCGACAGGACTGGAGGGCAAAAGCCTGTTACCACAGTTCGACAACAATCAGGTCGAATCAACGCATTTTGCACTCTCACAGTTCCCGCGACCTGTGTCGTATGACTTCAGTCGAGGCAACCCGAAAAACATGGGCTACAGTGTCCGCACTGACCGGTATCGCTACACCCAGTGGATTGAGTTCAAGAGCGGTGCCGTACTGGCGGAGGAATTCTATGATTACACCAAGAACGAATGGGAAAAGGTGAATCTCATTAATGTCCTGCGTTATGCCGAGATCATCGAAGAATTGAGGCACCGACTCGAGGATCGAATTCGGAACTAGTCTAAGGATAAGCTTGGCCTGTTAACGGGCCTGACTTCTTGACTTCCCCGCTGGCAGCCGGTCGTTAATGTATCATCAGTCTTCTCTGTGCCACCACCGCCTCGGGAAGAAACATTGAAGTCCACTCGATGGCGGCCAAGTGATCATGCCGACTGCCACCCTCCAGCGCGAAGCGTCCATCCGACTCACGCATGAGCCGTGCCCGGCCAAAGCGAGCCACTACACGCCGGGTTTGCAGGATGATCCAGGGACGCTTTCGACAGCTTGGCTTCATGCGGCAGCCCTCCCTTCCGGCTTGGCCACGGGCTCCATCGTCCACTCCCGCATCCGGGCGAACCACCAATTGGCCACGTGCTCGGGGGCACGAGAACGATTCCGCGAACGGTAGCCTGGGATCTGGCCGCCCTTGACATTCCCCAGCGGCAGTTCCATCTGCCCCTGAGCCAACCTGTTTTTTCTCTCCGTCGTTTTCATGTTCGTCGAGGTCTACCGCCGCCAATGGCAGCAACGGGAGAGAGTCTGTAGAGGCAGGTGGGACATAGATGGTCCTATCTGGAAAAAAATTCGTTTTTTTTGGTGGGGGGGAAGATGGAGCCGCTTGGCCAAGCGGAGAGACTACAGCAAATCCTGCTGGCCACCCTTGGCAAGCGGCTTGAGGCCAAGCTTGCTGTAGCTGGCCTCGGTGGCGACGCGGCCCTGCGGGGTGCGGTTCAGGTAGCCCTCGAGGATGAGGTACGGCTCGTACACCTCCTCAAGCGTGTCCGGCTCCTCGCCGACCGCCACGGCAAGTGACGAGAGACCAACCGGCCCGCCGCTGAACTTGACGATGATCGCCTCAAGGATGCGCTTGTCCATCTCGTCGAGGCCGTTCTCATCGATTTCGAGCATGGCCAGCGCCTTGTCGGCGGTATCGCCGTCGATACGGCCGTCGCCCTTCACCTGCGCGTAGTCGCGCACGCGGCGCAACAGATTGTTGGCGATGCGCGGAGTGCCGCGGCTGCGGCGCGACACCTCGGCCGCGCCGCCGGGATCAATCTCCACATTGAGTAGCCGGGCCGACCGCGCAACGATCGATTGCAAATCGTCGGCCTGGTAATAGTCGAGCCGTTCGCGCACGGGAAACCGGGTGAGCAGCGGCGCGGTCAGCAGGCCGCTCCGGGTGGTGGCCCCGATGAGGGTAAACCGAGGAAGGTTGAGCCGCACGCTGCGTGCGCTTGGCCCCTGGTCGATGATGATGTCAAGCGTGAAATCCTCCATAGCCGGGTAGAGGTATTCCTCGATGTTTTTCTGTAGGCGATGGATCTCGTCGATGAACAGCACGTCACCCTGGTTGAGATTGGTCAACAGGCCGGCGAGGTCGGCCGCCTTCTCGATGATCGGGCCGCTGGTGATCTTCATGTCGCCGTCCATTTCGCGGGCGAGGATGCCGGCGAGCGTGGTCTTGCCGAGACCGGGCGGACCGCTGAGCAGGATGTGGTCGAGTGCCTCGCCACGCTGCTTGGCCGCCTGCACGGCGATCTCGAGCCGCTCCCTGACCTTGAGCTGTCCTGTGAACTCGGCAAACACCCCCGGCCGCAGTGTGCCCTCCAGGGCTGCGTCCGGCTCGGTCAGGACATCGGTCATCCTTCGCTCGGCCATGCTGCGGAGAGACTGTGGTCAACCGGCCGGAAACCTCAAGGCAATTAGGGCACGGGAAGAAAAACGGACTAAAGCCTTGCCAGCCACCGGGGTTTTCGGCTCAATGCGCGGCGCATGATTAATGTTTTCGTGAACAGCATCCTCGCCATCGCCGGAATGGCGGTCGTGATCAGCCTCGGCATCCTGAACATGGTTGTCACACCGCCGCACGGCTTCGGGCTCGGTCTGCTGGGCTTCGTGTTCAGTATCGTGCTGCTTGGGGCGCTCACCGTCCTTTACGAGAAGAAACCGGCCGCCGGATGGGCGGTGTTAGTTGCCGGGACGCTGCTGCTGTACCTTATGGGCGGGCCGCACCTGTTCAACTTCAGTCTGCTCGGTTTCTGCTGGGCGTTTTCCAAGATCGGCTGCCTATCTGTGGACGAACACTGAAGCCAACCACCCCGCTTTCCGAAGGCCGCGTATCCCGCGGCCTTCTCTATTGGCCCAACCAAGTGCGAAACACCGGCTCGACGGCAAGTCGCTTGGCCAAGCGCTCGTAACCTTTCGTAAGCGGATGGCTCGCATCGGCGAACTCCTCGCTTGGTAAAAGTTCCGGCACCACAAAACGAATTCTATTGTTATCCAGCCAAGCCGCGACTGTTGTGCGAAACCCCTGATGCTTGGCACGAGTCGCTTCGTTCATCATATGCTCATTCAGCGGGCCGACCACGACGAGCAGTTTGTTTCCCCTACCCTGCAGCCGCTCGGCCAAGTGCCGAAACGCCTGCCACTGCCGCGAACTCTCCGGCGTCACCCATTCCATGTTGACTTTGCCCGACTGGTTCGCCGACCACGGCTCATGACGCGCGCTAGCCAAGCCACGATCCGGACTTGTCGCCTCGGCAGACAATCTCACACCCCCCACGCCGGGCAATAGTCGGTACGTGTTTGGGTAGGCCGGCGGGTGGTTGCCGTCATCGGCCAAGGTCCACTCGGGGAGGGATTTTTGCCCAAAATAAGTTTGTTGCAAATGCCTCACCCAACTCAAAGGCTCGAGCCGCCGCTCGAGTGCCCGCGACAGCCGCGTATCGGCGTCCGCCCGGTAACACGGCACGTGC
This sequence comes from Verrucomicrobiota bacterium, assembly GCA_030749225.1. Classification (GTDB taxonomy): domain Bacteria; phylum Verrucomicrobiota; class Verrucomicrobiia; order Limisphaerales; family UBA1096; genus UBA1096. Next base: position 34,227 of record JASMKO010000053.1, on the reverse strand, counting down.
GGCGCGAACTGCGGCACCAGCCCCGGGTGATTCAACGTTTGCTCCTTGTCGAACTGCATATCGGCCTCCGGATCACTCATCCATAGCAGATTACAGTGCAGCAGCACGCGGCGGTTGGCCAGCACACCGCCGTGGTGCTCGGCCAGACCCCACAGCGCGAGTGGATACAACCCGTTGATCCCAGCGTTGGCGAACGGCATCCCGGTTGTGTTACTCAGAAAATGTGACAATGTGCCGTTATGTGCCGTGTACTCACCCCAAACCACCGAGTCGCCGATCACCGGGATGGTTTCCGGAGGGAGTTGGCCAATCCAACGCTCATACAGCCAGTAGTCCTCGCTCAACTCGTACGGCATACGGTAGTGCGGCACCGGATCAAACGCCTCGAACTCAGTCCAAACCACCGGCAACAGCCAAGCGAGACCAAGCGAAAAACCAAGAGTCCACAACCACTGCCAACCCGACAAGCGAACAGCATTGGCCCCATACGGAACTTCGTCGGAATCGCTGTTGGGTTGCTTGGTTTCTTGCGTCATCAGAATTGGAAATAAATGAACGGCTCGGCACCGCGCGGGGCAAACATCAGCATCCAAAGAACCATCGCCACCGCCAGCATGACTTTCACCGGCGGTTTCTCAAGCCAACGGCGCAGCGGCGACTCGTAAACAAACTGGTAGGCCCAAATCGAAACGACGAGGAGCAGGAGCAGCAGCGGCATCTGCGGATCCGAGCAACCAGCAGTAAAAATTCGCTGCAGAATTCCCATCGCTTGGCCAAACGACTCCGCCCGGAAAAATACCCACGCAAAACAAACGAACCCAAACACGACGAAGCGCTTGGCCAAGCGCGGGCAACGGGTGTGCCACCAAACGGTCTGCTCAAGACCTCGATTGGCGATGAGCCCCAAGCCGTGAAGTGCACCCCAAATCAAAAACGTCCACGCCGCCCCGTGCCACAACCCGGAGACAACGAACGTAATAAGCAAATTGCGACAAAGCTTGAGACCGCCCACGCGATTGCCACCGAGCGGGATGTACACGTAGTCGCGAAACCAGGTTGACAAACTGATGTGCCAGCGCGACCAGAAGTCGGCCAAGCTCACCGCGAGGTACGGGTTGCGGAAATTGAGCATCAAGCGAAACCCCATGCAACGGGCGACACCGCGTGCCATGTCGGTGTAGCCACTGAAATCAAAATAAATCTGCCATCCAAAGGCGAACGTGGCCAACGCCAGCGCTGCCCCTCCCTGCGACGGCACGTCGCCGTAAACTCGATCAACGTATTGGCCAAGGTAGTTGGCCAAGGCCACTTTCTTGAACAGCCCGACGAGGAACAGCGACGCGCCGTCAGTGACATCGGACCACTTGATTCTCGGAAATCTGGCGAACTGAGGCAGGAGGTTTTTCGCACGCTCGATCGGCCCGGCAACGAGCTGAGGAAAAAAGGTAACGAACGCCGCGAATCGCACGAAGCTTGGCTCCCGAGCGATGGCACCCCGGTAAAAGTCAAACGTGTAACTCATCGACTGAAAAGTGTAGAAGGAAATGCCCACCGGCAAGACGTACTCCCAGCCGAGCGGCATCAGCGACTCGGCGGAAGGCAGTTGGCCCGAGCCGAGCCGGGCCAGTAGAGTGTTCAGGTTTTCAATTGCAAACCCGGCGTACTTGAAAAAAAACAGCACCGACAAATTGTTGATGATGCTGACTACCAGCCAGACACGGCGATTCCGCAGCCAATGCCCAACTGCCAACACCGCCGCAAAAAAAACGACCGCAACCGCCAAGCCACCCCACCCGGCCGGAGCAACCAAGCCTACAATGATCGCAAGAACAAATGACGCGCAGCTCACACCGAGACGCCACCCTGGCCTGAACAGGCGTGGTCCGAGCTCCATCCAGCCGACAATAAAGTAGTCGAGCGCGGTGGAATAAAACACGAGTAGCAGGTAGTACGGATGCCACCAGCCATAAAAGACCACCGAGGAGAGAAGAATCCAGTGGAGCCAGTAGCGTGTCGGGCGCAACACCCAAAACCCTGCAATCGTTGCGATAAAATAAAGGAGGAACGTCCAGGTGTGGAAAAGCATGGCCTACTTTTCGGGGGCCACCTTGGCCAGAAGCGATTTCACCTCGTCCGGCGTCACACGCCGCACACAGCGGAAGCCACAGTAGTCGGTAAAGAAACAGGCATCGGTATCGCCAGTGCGCTGACCCTTGCGGAACGAGGCACGGCACATCGAGGCGGAAGCTTTCCACGAACCGCCCTTCATCACACGCCTGGAATCACTGCCGTCCTCCGCCGGGCCAAGCGGATCCTGCACGGGACTGGTTTGGTAATAGTCCGGCTCGTACACATCCTGACACCACTCAGAAACGTTGCCGTAAAGGTCGTGCAACCCCCATTTGTTGGGTCTGCGGGTGCCGACGATGTGCGTTCGCTTGCTGGCGTTGTCGGCAAACCAGCTGTTGGCTTTAAGTCTGGCCACGTCGCCGAAGCTGTACAAACGGCCTGATCCGGCGCGGGCAGCGTACTCCCATTCGGCTTCAGTTGGGAGCCGGTAGCCATTGGCGGTAAAGTCGCAGGGCCAACCCGGCTTGGCCTCGTCGTAGCACGGCGTGAGCCCCTCCATCAGCGAACGTTCGTTGCAGTAAAGCTTGGCCTCGCGCCAGCGCACACGCTCGACCGGCTTACGCTCATCATCCTGCCAGCGGGAAGGATTCGGCAACTGCGCCTTCACGAACAAATCATGCGTGACCTCGAATTGATCCATCAGGAACATACTCAGACTTACCTCGTGCCGTGGCCCCTCATCAGCTTCGTCATCGTCGGAGCCCATTTGAAACGAGCCTGCCGGAACGACGATCATCGGTACGCCGCTGGCGGTAGCAACCAAACGCGGCTTGGTCTGTGACTGGGGAGCCGGGCCGCAGCCGCTGGCCAGGCCGAGCGCGAGCACGCCAAGTACAAGTGTGATTGGCCGCAACCTCATTTGGCAGCGGGCGGCAAAAACCAGTCAGACTCCTTGTTGCTGCGGCCGTTGCGGGTCAGTGACATCCATTCATAGACCGGCTTGTGACCAATGGTAACCGAGGCGCCCTTGGCCACCTGCACTGCAAAGATGTCCCACCCCTTGGCGTAGACGCCGACGATCTCGCAGGCGGCCTCGTAGGTACCCGCCTTGTTCAGATCGCCCTTGCCATTCGGACCCCGACTGAAGGAGAGGAACCGGCCGTCGGGCGACCAGTCAACATGGTAAATTTTGTTTTGCTTGTCGAAGACCTGAAAAATCTTTTCACCTACTTTTGGTTTGTCGGAATCAATGTCGATCGGCACAACAGCCAGTTCGTGGTCACCCGCGCCCCATGCGATGTGTTTTCCATCAGGGCTGAAAGTCGGGCGACAACCGCCGATGCCGAGGTCTATGATCTTGCTGCCATCGGCCTCGATCAACAGGTTTGTGTGGCGATAACCCATGCCAGCGTGCACGGTAGCCACGATCCATTTGCCGTTGGGCGCATAGCTGATGTTGTACAGGTGATGCAACGGCTTGGTGTTGACATGCTCACGCGTCCTACCGCTTGGCAAATGGTGGAAGCTAATGCCCTTGGTGTAATAATCGGTCACGTTAAACTTCGGATACTCCTGGGGCAGAAACGCAATGGTCTCGCCGTCAGGCGCCCAGCACGGTTGACGCGCGCGGTCGGTCACCTTTTTGCGGCCGGTGCCGTCAGAGTTCATCACCCAGAGGCTGCGGATCGTCGCGCGGCCAATGCCGGAATCGACGAGAAAACAAATCTTGGAACCGTTCGGCGAGGCTTGCGGGTACAGTTCGTTGACGCCGGACGTGTTGGTCAGGTTAACCGACGACTTGCCGTCGACCGCAGTAACAAACAGCTCCCAGTTGTTGTTCACGTATGACTCGTGAACGAGTTTGTATTTGCTACCGACCAGTTCTTCGCGGACATCTTCGGCATGCAACGCAGCCGCCTGCAGCAGCATAGCACTGCAAATGATTGCTGATGTTTTTGTCGACTTCATGGCACAGGAATCACTTTTTGCCGCGCTGCATCAGCTTGGTGATGGCGCTCACCTTCTCGGCCGCACCCGGCTCGCCCTGGTCGGCAGCTTTTCGAGCCCAAGCGAGCGCAGTGCCCAAATTTTTCTTCAACCCGCCAAGCCCCTCAAAGTAATAGGCCGAAAGGTTCATCTGCGCGCCGGCATGGCCGGCCTCGGCGGCGCGGGTGTAGCAGTCTCGGGCCTTGGCCCGGTCCCGGCGGGTACCCAGCCCCTCATCGTGCAGATAGCCCAGATTGTTAAGCGCGTCGATGTTCCCGAGTGAGTCGGCCTTGCGATACCATTCCAGGGCCAGCTCGTAATCCTGTTTCAACTCGATCGACCCGGCAGCATACAGGTTGCCCAGATAGTAGGCGGCCTCGCCGTGGCCATTGCCGGCGGCTTTCCCGTACCACTCGACCGCCTTGATGTTGTAGGCGCGTTTAATGTTGGCAAAGCCGCCGATGCCGCGCCTCGCCCGGTACGGGATGCCTGTGCCAGTGCTGTACAGCATCCCGAGATGAAATTGCGCTGCGGCGTGCTCCGCCCCAGCGGCCAGTCTGTACAGCCGAAAGGCCCGCGTGAAATCCTGCCGAGCCGGCGCAGCCCCGAGATGAAACGCCCGGCCCATCTCGAACGCCGCCTGCATGTCGCCCGCGGTGGCCGAGGCGGCAAGCGCCTCCAGTTTCCGCCGCGCCTCGTCCGGCTCCCCACCGGTCTCCGGGCTAGGCAGGAATAGGTCGGCCACCGTTCGCGCCTGTTTCGCCACGCTCGCGAATCGACTTTCCTCCTCGTCCAGCAGCCGAAACGCCTCGGCGTCGGACTTGTCGGAGGCAAGATAAAGCCACATGAGCGGCTCCACCCGGGCCACCGGCTCAAGCTCGGGCCGTTTCAGAATGCGCTTGGCCAAGGTCAACTGCGCCTTGGTATGGCCCTTGGCCGCCGCTTGGCCGTACCAGAACTCGGCACTCGACCCGCTTTGGTTCTTCCGAAACTCCTGCACAGCTCCCGTAGGCAAGCCGTCGGTGATAAGCTCGTCGGGATCGAACAGAGAACCGAGGTTGTATTGGGCCAGGGTCAGGCCGGGAACATTTTGCCGGAGCAGCGCCACGGCCTTTTCGCCCTTCAGCCGGACAACGCCCTCGGGGTCGGCAGCCCTCATGTAAAGCCCCAGCGCCTTGCGGTAGAGGCTGGACACCTTCCGGCCACCGGCATCGGTGAGCAACATGCCCTGTTCGTAAAGGAAACCAAGATTGGCGTAGGCCTCCGTGTAGCCTTGGGCGGCCGCCCTACGAAACCAGAGTGCAGCCTGCTCATGCGGCTTTGGCTCAAAATGCTTCGTGTCGGAGCGCCGATCCTCCCTCCGGTAAAGGTTTCCCTTGGAGTAAAGCACCCCCAGGTTATTCTGCGCCCCAGCGTGGCCGCTGGCGTAGTCGGCGTGGTTCGGGCGCGGGTCCGCGGCGCGAAAAAACCAATCGGAAGCGAGGCGGAAGTTTTGCTTCACGTCGCCCCCGACATCGCGGGGATTTTTTTTGCCCTTGGCGTAGATGATACCTAGATCGTACTGGGCAGCCACGTTGTCGCCCTTGAAAAACCGGCCCTCGGCCAACCTGGCTGGCTTGGCACCAGAGAGGAGATACACCGGCAGGACCGCGGCGTCGCCGTGGGGCAGCACAATCTGCAACGCGCGATCGGCGTGTGGCAGACGCTCCGGCTTGAGCGGCGGCGCGTCGTGGAGCCGGAATTCCGGCACGCCGCTCTCCCGGCCGTCCATGTCGAAAAACCAGATGAAGTGCACCGGGTTGTTGCGCGGCACTCCACCGAACACGGCGATGTCGAGCAGCAGATCATCCCCGTCGATGCGCACGTCGGCCACAGTGATGTCCGCCGCCTCGGCCGAGTCGAACTGCCGGTCGGACACGAACTTGCGCGCGGGCACTTCATCCCACTCCACTCGGCGGGAGTATCCCCAATCGATCTCCGGCTCATCATCCGTCAGCATGAGGGAAGCCGCGCTAAAACGGAATGGGCTGTCCTGAACAACACCCACATCGGCAGCCGGCAAGCGAACGGTCACCCAGTCGCCCGCGGCCTTCTTCAACTCAACGACCGCCAGCCGGTAATCCCGAAGCACACCGTTTCCCTGGGCGTGGATTTTTCCCAGGTTGGCCAAGGCCAGGGCGCTCCCGGCGCGGGCCGCCTTGCCGTACCACTGGAGGGCCAGCGCTTGGCTGGCCTTGACACCCCAGCCCTGCTCGTAGGCGAGGCCCAGCGTGTTCATGGCCATCGGGTGGTTGCCCAGCCGGGCTGCGGTCTTGTAAAGGGAGACAGCCTTGGCAAAGTCGACTGGAAGTTGTCCCTCACCGGAGCGGTACAACTCGGCTAGGCGGAAGGCGGCGTTGGCGTCGCCGTTATCGATCGCTTGGCCAAGCCGGTTGGCCAGCGTCTCCGCGCTGCCGGGACCCGCGGGCTGAGCCAAAACCGGAGCCACCATCAGGCAGAAGCTAAGCCCGACGAGGGCTGCGTTCATGCGGAGCGTCGCCACGCCGTGAGACTATTCCGTTGCCACGAACCGGCTCAAGTGAAAACCCTGCTTGGCCAAGCGACAAAAAAAGGCCCGTCAATCGACGGGCCTGCAAAAAATGATGATCGACGGGCTACTTTTTCTCCTCGGGCTCTGCGGTGTCGCCGGATTCCTCGGCATCGGCATCGGGCGCCTCAGCCTCTTCCTCAACGGGTTCCTCGGCGGCAGGAGTTTCCTCCGCCGGTTCGGCCTGTTCCTTGGCCTGCTCCGTATCCCCAGCATTGTCCGGGGGGGGAGCCGGCTCGGTGGCGGTTGATGTCGCCTCCTTGTCCTTTTCTGCAAGCGACTCGTCCACCCATTTAAGGATGGCCATTTGCGCGGCGTCGCCCTTGCGGGCGCCGGCGATCTTGATGATGCGGGTGTAGCCACCATTGCGGTCCTGAAACGACGGGGCGATCACGTCAAAGAGAATGCGAACCACATCATGCTCCTTACTCCATTGCTCGCGAAGCTGCTTGCCGGGCACGCCCTTGGTCCTGGGGAAAAAACGGCGCTGCGGCGCCCGCAACCGCGCGGCTGCCAGTCGGCGATGGTGCAAGGTGCCCCGCTTGCCAAGGGTCACCATTTTCTCGGCGACGACACGCGCCGCCTTGGCCTTGGCCAGAGTGGTGACGATTTCATTCTTCTCGATAAGGCTGCACACCATGTTGGCGAGCATCGCATTGCGGTGCTCCCCAGTGCGGCCCAACTTGGCGGTTCTTACTCTATGACGCATGGCTTGGCAGGTGGCGGGTTATTCCTCGTCCTCGAGCGGCGGATCCTCGAATGCATCCGGCGGGGGCGCGGTAGGAGGCGTATCCAGGAGGGTCGGGTCGATTTTCTCGCCCAGTGACAGTTCGTACTCCTTAAGTTTATCCTTGATCTCTGTGAGTGATTTCTTGCCGAAGTTGCGGTACTTAAGCATCTCCGACTCGGACTTCATCGCAAGATGACCCAAGGTGGTGATGTTGGCGTTGTTGAGGCAGTTTGCCGCGCGGACGCTCAACTCGATCTCGTTGACGCTTGTGTTGAGGAGCTTGCGCATCGCCTCGCGATCCTCGTCCTTGGCCTTGGCGTCCTGCTCGAACTCGAAGGTCTCGTCGTTGATGCCTGTGAAAACGTCCAAGTGGTGCGCCAGAATCTCGGAGCTTTGCTTCAGGGCCTCGTCCGGGGTCATCCGGCCATCGGTCGAAATCTCAAGTACCAGCTTGTCGTAGTCGGTGCGCTGCCCGACACGCGCAGCCTCGACCTCGTACCGCACGCGGGTGACCGGGGAGAAGATGGAATCGATCGGGATCACGCCGATGACCTGGTCCGGTTTCTTGTTGGCATCGCCCGGGAGGAAACCGCGACCCACCTGGACTTCCATCACCATGTCGACCTTCTTTTTCTTATCTGTCGTGCAGACAACCTGCTTTTTATTGACGACCTTCAGCCCAGGGGGGAGTTCCAAGTCGGCGGCGGTGACCGCGCCCTCGGCGGTAACGCTCAGGCGCACTTCCTGCGGCTCCCGGCCTGTGTGGCGGAACTTGATTTTCTTGAGGTTCAGAACGATGTCGGTGACATCCTCGATGACCCCCGACACGGTGGTGAACTCGTGGTCCGCCCCCTCGATCTTCACCGAGGTGATGGCTGCTCCCTCAAGCGAGGACAACAGCACCCGCCGGAGACAGTTTCCTATGGTGTGGCCGTAGCCGGTCTCGAACGGCTCCGCCTCGTATCTCGCGAAGGTGTCGGTCGAATCGTCCGACTTCTTCAATTTGCTTGGTTTCTCGAAATGACCCAGTCTTATTGGCATATGTATTTAGTGTTTTAGCAATTGTAACCTGACCCCTCACGATTATTCCCATTGATGAGGGACCCATATAATTGCTGTTCCAGCCTCCCAAGAGGCCGAAAGGTTAACGGGAATAAAATTCTACAATGGTTTGTTCGTCAGCGATGGGCTGTATCTCATCGCGCGTGGGCAACCGCAGCACGGTTCCCTGAAATGCATCCTTCTCCAGTTGCAGCCACTCGGGCACAGTTCGGCTCGTGGAGTACTCCAAGTTCCGCGTGGCTAACTGTCGTGAGCCACTCGTGTCCTTCACCTCGATAACATCTTTGATCCGGGCAGTGTAGGACGGGATGGTCATCTTGCCGCCATTCACCACCACATGCCCGTGGGAAACCATCTGGCGCGCCTGGGCACGGGTGGCGCCAAAGCCGAGGCGGTAAATGATGTTGTCCAGACGACACTCCAGCAGTTGAAGCATGATCTCACCCGTGACCCCCCTGTGCCGGTGGGCCTTTTCGTATACGGAGCGGAACTGCTTCTCCATCAACCCGTAGTGGAAACGCAGTTTCTGCTTCTCCATCAACGCGAGCGCGTAATCAGTGTACTTCCGCCGCGCACGGGGACCGTGTGTGCCCGGCGGGTAGTTCTTGCGCTCGAGGTATTTTGACGGCCCGAAAACGGGGACGCCGAACCGCCTGCTGATCTTGTCGCGTGGACCTGTGTAACGTGCCATGCCTTTAATTCCTGGTTAAACCCTGCGCCGCTTCTTCGGACGGCATCCGTTGTGCGGGATCGGGGTGACATCCCGAATGGACGTGATCTCAAGCCCCACCGCCTGCAAGGCTCGAATGGCAGATTCACGACCGGAACCGGGGCCCTTCACCCGAACCTCGATCTCTTTCAGGCCGTGGGCCATGGCCCGGCGGGCGGCATCCTGCGCGACCTTTTGTGCGGCGTAGGAAGTGCTCTTGCGCGATCCTCGGAAGCCATTCTTCCCGGCCGTGGACCAAGCGATCAGGTTGCCCTGCTTGTCGGAAAGGGAGACGTGCGTGTTGTTGAACGTGGCCAGAATAGTAGCGATCCCGGAGTGGACGTTTTTCGATTTCTTGGCCTTGATGACCTTTTGCGGGGTCGGATCGTCGCTGGTCAGCAACTCCTGTGCGGAAGGCGCTTCCACGCTGGTCTCCTCCTCCTCAGAATCTGAATTATCCTTCTTGCCCTTGGCCTCATCCTTGGCTTTGCCCTTGGCACCATCCTTCGCCTTTGGCTTGGCCTTCGCTTTGGGCTTGGCCTCATCCTTGGCCTCATCCTTGGCCTTGGCTTTCGGCTTGGCTTTCGGCTTGGCTTCAGCCTTAGGCTTGGTTGCAGAGGCTTCCTTCGCCGGGGCGGCGGCAGGGATTTCCTGCTTGGCTTCGGACTCGGGCGGCTGGGCCTCGGGTTGCTGCGGTTGGTTTTCTTTGTCAGCCATGATAATCAGCTATAAATCAGTGAATGCCGGTCTTGGCGTTGGGGTTGCGCTGGGCACCCACGGTCTTCTTTTTACCCTTGCGGGTGCGGGCGTTGGTGGAGGTGCGCTGGCCGCGAACGGGGAGTCCGCGTACATGGCGCAGGCCGCGGTACGACTTGATGTTCTGCAGGCGCTTGAGGTTGAGGCTGCGCTCGCGGCGCAGGTCACCCTCGACCAGATAGTCGCCCTCCTGAATTACGTGGACGATCTTGGATAGCTGCTTCTCGTCCAGGTCCTTCGCGCGGGTGGCCGGCTCGATGCCGGTTTTCTTGACGATCTCCGATGCGATCCCCGGCCCGATGCCGTAGACGTACCGCAGCGCGATGTCAATGCGCTTGTTTGGGGGGATGTCGACTCCTATGATTCTTGGCATGGTTCTATTTCCTTTCGGTCAGCCCTGGCGCTGCTTGTGCCGGGGGTTGGCCTTGCAGATGACACGGACTACGCCCTTCCGACGTATAATCCGGCAGTGCTCGCAGAGCCGCTTTACTGATGCGCGTACTTTCATTTCTCAAACTCGTTTCTCTTTTTTCCTAAAAAACCACCACGCCGTTGCTGAAGTCAGCAGGCGAGATTTCCAAATTCAACCTGTCGCCGGGCTCAATGCCCGGCATCTGTTCCCGTTGTCTCGACAACACCCGGGCAAACACCCGATGCCCGTTGGCCAATTCCACCACGAAGGTGGCCGGAGAGCGCTTTTCCCTCACAATTCCCTCGGCTCGGATGGCAAGTTTCCCGGGCATGTCAAAATCTCCGGCTCACCGTCGGTCACGAGGATGGTGTGCTCAAAATGAGCCGATGGCAACCCGTCCCGAGCGACCACCGTCCAGCCATCCTCCAGCACCTCGACGTGCCGTTGGCCAAGGTTGATCATCGGCTCGATGGCCAGTGTCATCCCCGGCTTCAGGACCGGAGAACGACGGCTACCGTCGTCAAAATTCGGGATCTGCGGATCCTCGTGAACCTTCTTGCCCACGCCATGCCCGACAAACTCCCGCACGATGCTGTAGCCGTTGGCCTCGGCGCAATTCTGGATAGCCCTCGAAATATCGACGACCTTGTTTCCGGGCAGCGCTTCGCGAAGTGCCTCGTCCAAGGCGTTCTCGGTCACTTCCAGCAACCGCTGCACAGCGGGATCGCATCCACCGACGGCCACGGTCGTGGCGTTGTCGCCGATGTAGCCGTCGTAACGCACCCCGACATCGAGGCTGACGATGTCGCCGAACTGCACCTGCCGCCCCGAGGCCAAGCCGTGCACGACCTCCTCATTGACGGAAATACAAATCTCGCACGGATACTTCCGGTAACCAAGGAACGCGCTCTTGCCGCCATGATGGCGGATGCGCTCCCCAGCGAACTGGTCAATCTCCAGCGTCGTAACGCCGGGCTGGACGAATGCGGCCGCCTCGCGTAGCACGGTGGAAGCCACCCCGCCAGCTAAGCGCATGGCCCCGATCTCATGATCTTTCTTTAACTGGATCATGCCATCTCCGGGCGTCGTCTCGCCCCATCCAGAGCCAAGGCAAGGCTTGGCCGGTTTCTATCAAGGAACAAACCGCTGGGGGCTTGTTTCACCACCAGCGTCAGAAGCGGCCACGCACGCGGCCCTTCCGTAAAAATCCATCGTAATGCCGCATCAACAGATACGACTCCATTTGCCGCATGGTGTCGAGCGTGACACCCACAGCAATCAAAATACTCGTCCCGCCAAAGAACTGGGACACTTGGAAAGGAATGGTCAGCCATTGACCAAGCAACATCGGGATAAGGGCGATGATCACCAGAAACGTGGCACCCGCAAAGGTGATCCGGCTCATCGTCCGGTGCAAAAAGTCGCTGGTCGCCTTGCCCGGCCGGATGCCGGGTATGTAGCCACCGTTTTTCTTTAGGTTGTCGGCGATCTCGATCTCGTTGAACGTGGTCGCCACCCAGAAGTAGGCAAAAAACATGATCATCAGCGCATAAGTCAGGTAGTAAAAGAAATGCGGGGGCTGAAACCAGGCCGCTGCCTGGAGGAAAAATGGAAACTCAGCCCCCAATGCGTTGAACACCATCCCGGGGAACATCAGGATGGCCTGGGCAAAAATCAGCGGCATGACGCCGGAGTAGTTGACGCGCAGCGGCATGAACGAACTCCCCCCAGCGTACACCTTGCGGCCCACCGCGCGCTGGGCGTGCTGCACAGGCACCTTGCGCTGGGCCTGGGTCACGGCGACCACCCCAGCGACAACCACCAACAGCAGAAGTACCAGGAAAATCCCCTCAAACATACCATGGTCTCCGGTCGAATCGGGCCCATACATGTCCCAGATCATCGGCAACGCCCTTGGCAGATCCGCCACAATGCCGATCGTGATGACCAGCGAGACGCCGTTGCCAATCCCCCGCTCGGTGATCTGCTCGCCCAGCCACATCAGCAGCAGCGTGCCGCAGGTGAGCGCCATCATGGTCTGTAAGTGGTACCAAACGCCGGGGAACAGAACCAATGGGCCGCCGCTCCAGTTGCCAAATACCGTCCCCGGGTTTAACCAACCGAGCGACATGACATAACCCTGGCCGAGGCAGAGGAACAACGTCATGACCCGGCCAATCTGCATGATCTTGACACGCCCCCCGTCCTCACGTTGGAGACGGGAGAGCCGGGGAATGATCGGGCTCATCAACTGCAAGATGATCGTGGCGCTGATGTACGGCATGATCCCGAGGCCACCGATGGAGCACCGCTCCCAGGCACCTCCGGTGAACATGCTGTACATGCCCATGAAACCGATCCCTTCCTGGCTTTGCGCTTCGCGCAACTGGTCGAAGTAGCCCTGCAACACCACGCCATCCAATCCCGGGATCGGCACCCAAGCGATCAAACGGCAAACCGCCAGCACCAGGAGGGTGAAGATAATCCGCTCGCTCAGCTCCGGAATCTTGAAGCAGTTCCGGAACCCGGCGATCATGCGGGTTATGTAGTTGTCACTGGCCATCGGTTGCGTTCATCAGGCGATCAAAATCAAGAACTATTCCTCTGAAACAGCCGCACCACCCTTGTCTGCATCGTCGCAGGTGCCACCCTTTTCCTCGATGGCCGCCCGGGCGCTGGCACTGAATGCGGCAGCGCAGACGGTGAGCTTTTTCTCCAGCTTACCGCGGGCTAGAATCTTGACCCCATCGCCCCGGCCGTTCACGAGGCCAACGTCGCGAAGCGCCGCCTCATCCACTCGTGCACCGTCCTCAAAATGGTTGAGGCTGTCGAGGTTGACCGGGATGTATACGGTGGCAAACCGCTTATTATTGAAGCCACGCTTGGGCAGGCTGCGGGCAAGCGGCAACTGGCCGCCCTCAAACCCAGGCCGTGTGGAGGAGCCGGAGCGGGAACCCTGGCCCTTCTGGCCCCGGGTGCTGGTATGGCCTCCTCGGCCGCTTCCGGGGCCGCGGCCGATCCGCTTGCGCCGGCGCTTGGAGCCTAAAGCTGGTTTTAAATCGTGCAGTCGCATGTTTCGTCAGGGTTTTTTATTCTGCAGCGGCAGCTGGTTCCTCCGCAGCCACCGGCTCTGCGTCGGCGGCCGGTTCCGCGGTGGTTTCGACCTCCGGTTCCGCAACGTTTTTGCCACGGGCCTTCATCACTTCGTTTCGGTCACGCAATTCAAGCAAGCCATGGAGTGTGGCCTTGGCCACGTTCACTGGGTTATTCGATCCAAGCGACTTGCTGAGCATGTTGCGCACTCCAGCCAGTTCGCAAACGGCCCTGACGGTCTTGCCAGCGATGATCCCGGTACCGGCGGAGGCCGGACGCAGCAGTACCTTGGCCCCGTCGTACCGACTCAAAATCTCGTGGGGGATGGTCGTATCACGCAGCGTCACGTTAAGCAGCTGGGTGCGCGCGTTTTCGCTGGCCTTACGGATGCAGTCGGCGACCTGGTTGGCCTTTCCTTGCCCCATGCCAACCCGGCCTTTTTTGTCACCCACAACCACCACGGCGCTGAAGCCGAAACGGCGGCCACCTTTGACCACCTTGGCTGAGCGGTTGATGCAAATCACTTTCTCGGTAAACCCGTCGTCAGGCTGGTCGTTTCTGCCAAACCGGCCGCGCTGACCACCGCCACCCTGGCGTTGGCCGGGACCTCCGAATCGACCACCACCACCGCCCTGGCGCTGGCCGGGACCCCCGAATCGGCCGCCGCCGCCGCCCTGACGCTGACCCGCTTGGCCAAGCGCTTGGCCTTGGCCTCCCGAGGCGGGTTTCGCCTCGGACGGTTTCGGTGCGACCTGCGGTGCCTCAGCGGAGGGAGTGCTCTCGTTTTGATTCGGTTCTTCTGCCACGGTGATCCTTATAATTGTAATCCTGCCTCGCGGGCCGCGTCGGCCAAAGCCTTGACTTTCCCGTGAAACCGGGCGCCGCTGCGGTCGAACACGGCCGTCGTGATACCGGCCGCCTTGGCCGCTTCCCCGGCAATCTTGCCGATCTCGCCGGCGCCGGCCACGTTGGCGGACAGGCTGCCGGATGCCTTGGCCCGGGTGGAAACCGAGGCGAGAGTGTTGCCGGCGTCATCGTCGATGAACTGGACGTAGATGTTCTTGTGGGTGAAACGCACGCTCATGCGTGGGCGCCCGACAGTGCCCACTACTTTTTTGCGAATGCGCCACCGGCGGCGTCTCATCAAATCCCGTTTTTTGTCAGTTCTCATTTCACCTGCCCCGGCTCGAGCCGCGGCCGCTTTAAAAATTACTGTACCGTTTTGCCTTCCTTGCGGCGTACGTGCTCATCGGCATACTTGACACCCTTGCCCTTGTACGGCTCCACCGGATAGAATCCGCGCAACTCGGCAGCCACGAGACCCACCTTCTGCTTGTCCGGCCCCTCGATGGTGACGCTGGTGTCCTTATCCACAGACACTTTCACCTGGTCGGGCAGGTCATACTTGATCAGGTGGGAGTACCCGAGGTTCATGGTGACAGTGCTGCCGCTGACGGCGGCCTTGAAGCCTACCCCGTTGATCTCGAGTTTCTTCACGAAACCCTCCGACACGCCAGCCACCATGTTGTTGAGCAGCGAGCGGCCGAGGCCGTGCATCGCCTTGGCCTCACGGTCGTCGCCGTCGCGTGCCACGCTAAGCATGTTCTCCTCCTGAGAGACGCTGGTGCGCCTGGGCATGTCCATCTCCAACTTGCCCTTGGGGCCCTCGACCGAGACATGGCCGTCGGCGATAGCCACCTTGACCTTGTCCGGCACTTCAATTGTTTTGCTCCCGACTCGTGACATTGTTTCCGTTACCAGACCTTGAATAGCAGCTCGCCGCCGAGGTTCTTCCGGCGGGCATCGTGTCCGCTCATCAGTCCCTGCGGGGTACTTACCACCGCGATGCCCATACCACCCAACACGAGCGGAATGTCCTTGGCGGAGGTGTAAAGGCGCAGCCCCGGCTTACTGATTCGCTGCAGCCCAGAAATGATGCCCTTGCGGCCCTGAAACTTGAGTTGGATTCGGATGCTCCGCTTGACGTCGCCCTCGACGTTGAACGACTCCAGATAGCCCTCGTCCTTCAGAATTCGCACCGCGCTCTCCTTGATCCGGGAGTGGGGCACGGATATTTCCGGCTTCAACGCCTGGTTGGCATTGCGGATGCAGGTCAATAAATCAGCGATCGGGTCCATGCCTATCTCCTTACCAGCTTCCCTTGGTCACGCCGGGGATCATCCCCGAGCGGGCCAACTCACGGAACGTCAACCGCGACACCCGGAACTTGCGGAAATACCCGTGGCGCCGGCCGGTGACCTGACACCGGTTGACCAGCCGCACCGGGCTGGCATCGCGCGGCAGCTTGGCCAGGGCCTCATAGTCGCCGCTGGCCTTTAACTCGGCCCGCTTGGCCGCATACTTGGCCACCGTCTTGGCCTTGCGCTTATTTCGCTCCATCCAGGCTTTTTTTGCCATAACTTACCTATTTACGTTTGCCGTCGAACGGCATTCCAAATTCCTTCAACAACTCGTACGCATCGTCGTCGTTCTGGGCAGTGGTGACGATGGTGATGTCCATTCCCTGTGTGTGCTTGACCTTGTCCACGTCGATCTCCGGGAAGATGGACTGGTCATCCACGCCAACGGAGTAATTGCCGTGGCCATCGAACCCGGTTGATTTCACCCCGCGAAAATCCCGAATCCGGGGCAGTGCGGTGGCGACCAAACGGTCGAGAAACTCATACATGCCCTGACGACGAAGCGTCACGCGGCACCCGGTGGTCATGCCCTTGCGCAGCTTGAAGTTGGCCACGCTGACCTTGGCCTTGTTCAACGTCGGTTTGCGGCCGGTGATGATGGTCAGGTCCCGCATCGCATCCCCCATCACCTCTTTTCCCAACTCGGGGCTTACACCCATGTTGATCACGATCTTCTCGATCGTGGGCACCTGGTGGACATTCTTGTACTTATCCAGCCCGCGTAGCTTGGTGCGGATTTCTTGCTGATATTTTTCCTGTAATCTGGGAATCATTCTTCAGACTTGGCCTTGTCGTCGGCCTGTTCGGTTTTGGCAGCCTCCTCGACCGTCCGGTTGCGCAGGTAACGATCCTCGCGCATCACGTTGGACCAGTGAATGGTGCCCTCGCGCTCGGCGATTTCCCCCTGCGGTTGGTCCTGGTTTTTGCGGATGTGCTTCTTGACCATGTTTAGTCCCTCAACCACCACGCGCTCGCTCGCGGTCTGGACGTCGATGACCTTGCCGCTTCGCCCCCGTTCGTTGCCGGAGAGGACGTAGACGGTGTCGCCTTTCTTGATGTGCCGCTTGTTGCCCATTTTCAGATGACTTCCGGCGCCAGTGAGATGATCTTCATGAACTTCTTCTGCCGGAGCTCGCGGGCCACCGGCCCAAAAATGCGCGTGCCCCGCGGATTGCCCTCGGGGTCAATAATCACGATTGCGTTCGAGTCAAACCGCAGCACGGAGCCGTCGGCCCGGCGGATCGGCGACTTGGTCCGTACCACGACAGCGTTGACGACTTCGCCCTTTTTCACGTTGCCGTCCGGCGCAGCCTCACGCACGTGGGCCTTGATCACGTCACCGACGGAAGCAGTGTCCTTGCGGATGCCAAGCACACCGATGGCCCACGCCTTCTTGGCCCCGGAGTTGTCGGCCACGTTTAATCTGGATCTAAGCTGTAACATGTTCCGCCTCGTTCCCCCCCCAACTCAAGCCGCAGTCTCCTCGGCCGCCATGGCCAGCTCGCCGCGCTTCACGATCCGGACCAACCGCCAACGCTTGGTCTTTGAAAGCGGCCGGGTCTCCATGATCTCCACCAAGTCGCCCACCTGCGCCTCGTTCTTCTCGTCGTGCGCCTGAAACTTGCTGTTCCGGGTGATGATTTTCTTGTAGAGCGGATGCGCGATCCGCCGGGAAATCCGCACGACAGCCGTCTTGTCCATCTTGGTGGAGACAACCTCCCCCTCCCGGACTTTCCGGCGTCCCTCGCGTGCTGATGCTGTTGTCTCGGTCATTGCGTTTTTAATTCCGTGCCGCTGCCCGCTTGGCCAATTCCACAGCCTTGCCCCTGCCCTTGGACTGAATGAGCTGCGCCATCTCCCCGCCGGTCAGGCGCATCCGCTGCTTGTTGTAGACAGTGCCGCACAGCTTCAAAACATCCTTGCGACTCCGGCCGCCCTTGGCTAAGCCGCGCAATGCTCCAGCCACGCTGTCCACGGTGAACTCCTTCACTTGGCCAAGCGCCGACGCCAGGCCTTCAAGCACCTCCTTGCGGCCAATCATGGAAATCTGTGTCTCAACCCGGGCAATGTCACGGCGCAACTGGCGTAGGCGGATCGGTTTCTCGAGTTGGCTGGACGCCTTCTGGAGCTTGAGGTTGAACAACTCCGTTCGGAGATCGCGCCCTTGGGCAGCCAGCTCAACCTTCGTCTTGTCCCTGATCTCTGAAATGTTCATCCTGATCGTTCCTTTAATCCCGGTGGGCGAAGCGGCAACGAACCGGCATCTTGGCGGCGGCCGAGCTCAACGCGGCGCGAGCTACGTTTTCCGACACGCCGTCGACCTCGAACAGCATCGTGGCCGGCTTGACCACGGCCACCCAGTGGTCGACGTTGGCCTTACCCTTGCCCATTCGCACTTCCAACGGCTTTTTAGTCACCGATTTCTGCGGGAAAATCCTAATCCACATGCTCCCTTTGCGCTTCATGCCGCGGGAGATGGCTACACGGGCGGCTTCAATCTGCGTACCGGTAATCCAGCCCCGACCAAGCGACTGGAGGCCGAAGGAGCCGAACGACACCTGGTTTCCGCGCTGCGCGGTGCCTTTGCGGCTACCGCGGTGCATTTTGCGATATTTGACTTTGTTGGGGAGTAAAGGCATTCCAATAAATATTTAACCATTGCCACGAGGCCCCATCGGCCGCCTTGGACGGGTGTCGCGCCTTGGCCCCCGCTTGGCCCGGTCCGCCTCCTCCTCCTCGGGAGATTTGCGGCAAATCCAGCATTTTACGCCGATCACCCCGTACTGGGTTGCCGCCTCGGCAAAGCCGTAATCAATGTTGGCCCGCAGCGTGTGCAGCGGAACCGCGCCCTCCCGCGCGTTCTCCGACCGAGCAATGTCAGCCCCGTTCAACCGGCCGGCCACGCGAAGGCGGATGCCCAGCGCGCCCATGTCCATCGACACCTGGACCGCCCGCTTCATCGCACGCCGGAAGGCGATGCGGCGCTCAAGCTGCATGCAGATGTTCTCGGCCACCAACTGGGCGTCGAGTTCCGGGTTTTTCACCTCAGCGATCTCGACGTAAACCTCCTTGCCGGTCATCCGGCTGAGTTCCTCCTTGATCTTGTCGATCTCGGCACCCTTGCGGCCGATCACCACACCCGGCCGGGCGGAGTAAATCGTGATCCGGCACCGACTGGTCGCGCGTTCGATCTGGATGCGCGGCACAGCGGCAGCCTGGAGCTTGGTCTTCAGGATCTGGCGAATTTTGTGGTCCTCCACCAGCAGTTCACCGAACTCCTTCTTTTCGGCATACCACTTCGAGCGCCAATCCTTGTTGACGATCAGGCGAAGTCCAATTGGGTTGGTTTTTTGTCCCATACCGTTTCCGTTAAACTTGATCCGTGAGCACGATCCGGATGTTGCAACACCTCTTGAGGATCGGGCTGGCTGATCCGCGCGCCCTTGGGCGCCACCGTTTCATTGTAGGCGCATCCCCCACAGTCGCCTCCTTGACGTAGAGCATTGCCTGGTCGAGCTTGTGCGTGGAGTCCAGAAAACTCTGGTAGGCTTCAATTTTGGCCTGACTGCTTCGGCGTGTCTTCTTGTTATTAGTGGAGCTCACCTTTTGCTCCAGTTCAGAGATGCGGTTTCGCAGGTCCTCCGGGTCCCACTCGTCGGCAATGTTCTCCGCGTTGGCCATCGCGGACTTGAGTGTCTTGGCAACCAAACGCGCCGACTTCCGCGTGACATTCCCCAGGAGTGCGCTGGCCTCCACGGCGTGCATGCCCTGAATCTGCCGGGTCATCTCCCGCACCTTCTGCGGGGACATCCGAACCCCCCTTGTAACTGCCAAAACTTCCATTCTTCCCGTGTTAATCTGCCTTGTTAGTGTGGGAACCATGCCCCTTGAATATGCGGGTGGCCGCGAATTCACCCAGCTTGTGGCCCACCATGTTTTCCGTGACAAACACCGTCGCAAATTTTTTGCCGTTGTGCACCATGAAGGTGTGCCCGACAAACTCCGGGGCGATGGTCGAGCGGCGCGACCAGGTCTTGATCGGCTTTTTCTTCCCGTCGGCATTCAGCTTCCCAATCTTGTCGAGCAGGTGCTGCTCCACAAACGGTCCCTTTTTGATCGATCGTCCCATGTCTGCTTACTTCTGTTTCATCGGCCGGCCGTCACGGCGCACAACGATCCATCGGTTGGACGGCTTGTACTTCGGACGAGTCTTAAATCCCTTGGCCAAAACCCCCCAGGGCGACATCGGATGCCCGCCGCCCGAGGTGCGGCCCTCGCCACCCCCCATCGGGTGATCCACGGGGTTCTTCGCAACAGCACGCGTGATGGGCCGCTTGCCCTTGTTGCGCGCGCGGCCTGCCTTACCAATGACCACCTTTTCATGGTCAGCGTTGCCGACGGTTCCCATCGTCGCGAAACATTTCTCGTTGAACTTACGAATCTCGCCGGAGGGCAGCTTGACCTGCGCGTAGCCATCGGCTAATGCCATCAACGTGGCAGATGTCCCGGCCGAGCGAACCATCTGGCCGCCCCGCCCCGGAGCCATCTCAAGGTTGTGAATTTCCGAGCCGGTCGGGATCTTGGCCAACGGCAGGAAGTTGCCGTTTTCGACCGGAGCATCCGGACCACTCATCACCTTCGTGCCCATGGCGAGGCCGTCGGCGGCGATCATGTAGCGCTTCTCCCCGTCCTCATATTGCAAGAGGGCCAGGCGGGCCGAGCGGCAGGGATCATACTCGATGGCGATCACCTCCGCCGCCATGCCGTGCTTGTTCCGCTTGAAATCAACGTTGCGAATCCTCTGCTTGTGTCCCCCGCCAATGCCCCGGGCCGTGATACGTCCATAGCTGTTGCGGCCGCCGGTCTTCTTCTTGGTCTTGACCAGACGCTTCTCGGGTTTCGTTTTCGTAATCTCCGAAAACGACGGAACGGTCATGTAACGCCTAGACGGCGTTACAGGGTTGTAACTCTTGACTGGCATTTCTAGGTGCCTCGATTGAGGCGGTGCGATGCATCCCTCCATAACTCCCCTGCCCTGGGAAAGCGGGTTTTCGGCGGGCTGCCAATTTCTCACCTACCCTTCTCCAGAAGGAAAAGGGCCGGGAAACTTATCAATTTTTTTGGGGGGTGCAACTTCTTTTTGTTTTTTTCTGAAAAAAGTTTTTCGTCGAAAACCCCTGAAAAAAGGGCATTTAAAGCACTTGACCCAGCGATCTCGGGCGGAATCTTTTCCAAAAAGGCCACTTCTGCGCTTGGGCAAGGTGAAATAACTGTCTTAAATCGTTGCCAAACAGAAGGTAAGAGTCAGCCACCGGTTATCGAATGCCCTTGGCCTCAAGTCGACGAATTTCGTGCGACCAGGTTTCCCGCTCCTCATCGGTCACGGTGGGATCAGGCAACAGGCTTCGACGCGTGCAATTTACCAGAGCCTGCAATGTCTGGTACCGGCGCGTCTCCCCGATCGCCGGTGGGAGCAGATCCTCGATTAACCCCATCACGTCGTCCATCGTCAGCCTGCCCTTCTTCCCGAACAGCTTGGCCTTGGCCTTGAGTTCGGAACGCAGCGCCGCGAACCCGGCCGCCGACCACCCCTCGGTCGCCGCCGCGAAACCCTCACGATCCTCGCCGGTCAACTTCCCGGAGACCACCGGGCTCACCACCCAGTCGAGAAACGCCTCCCGATCCTTCCCCTCCGGGTCGAGCACCGGGATGATCAAGTCCCCCACTCGTCCCGGGCGACGGATGTCCGGCGAGAGCAGATGGATACGCGCTGTCACGAGCAGCCACACCACCTTGCCGCGCAACAGCGGGTCGGACATCATCGACTGGATCTTTCCGGTGAGCCGCCGCTCGGTCTCGTGCGTGTCCTTGCTCACGCCGCCCAGTTGCGTGTCGGCCTCATCGATGAAAATCAGCACACGCGACAACGCCATCAGCACACGGCGCAGCCGCTCGAAGATCACGTCCGTCTCGCCGTAGTACTTG
Organism: Verrucomicrobiota bacterium; assembly: GCA_030749225.1. Classification (GTDB taxonomy): domain Bacteria; phylum Verrucomicrobiota; class Verrucomicrobiia; order Limisphaerales; family UBA1096; genus UBA1096. The sequence continues at coordinate 12,636 of JASMKO010000053.1, read as the reverse complement.
CTGCGGATGTTCTTGATGACGAGCACGACCATGTCCAACTCCGCCGCCACAGCCTCGAAGATGAACGTTTTACCGGCGCCGATCGGCCCACCGATCGCCGCGCCCGGCAGCGCCTCGCCGCTCTCCATCCCGAACCGCGGAATGACTTCCTTTTTCAAAAACGTCTTCAATCCCTTGAAGCCGATCACGTCCTGCAGTGAGTGCCCCGGTTTCTTGAACTCGACCACCTCCTCACCAAGCTGACTCTTGATGAAGCCCTCGACTTTTGAAACAACCTCCTCCTGCGAGAGCCTAGCCCGACCGTGGCGCACGCCCTTAAGCAGTTGCATCAATGCGTGCAGTGACAGGCCGGCGGTCAACTCGGCCAACTCGGCCTGCGTGCCCCAGAGTTGAAGTTTGCGATCCTTGTTGTCGTTTCGCGAGAACCAGGAGATAAAATGTTTGCGCGTCTCCAGGTCGGGCGACGGCACCTCGACCTCGATCAATTGTGGCAGACGGGCGATGCGCTGGTTTAGCTGTGAGCGTGACTCGGCAATCATCACCACCGAGTCGCCGCCATTGACAAAACCCAGGTCGCAAAACCAGTCGTGACAAATGCTTACACGCTGTCGATCCATGTCATTCAGGCTCGTGATTGGGGCGTCCGGCAGCAGCATGTCAGCCCCCTCTACGAGGACCAACAGGTTCTCCTTGAGGCAGGTTGAGCCCCCCAGATCAGAGCGCGAACAAAGGCACATCTGACGCATCAACTCCAGTGCCAGCGTTGGGTTACTGACGGCTTTTTGCATCGAGTCATCGTAGGCACTGGTAACCGATTCGAGTTGCGACTCGATTTCCTCCGAGGCTGTCATGCGGTTGATGGCCAAATCGTCTGGGTTCATTCCCAGTCGCCACTCAATCCAAGCCTTGCGCACTTTCTCGGCATCCTTCTCACGCAGGAAACGGATTGGGCCGTTCAATTCATAAACGATCAGGATGAGGCTGGAGAGGTTCCAGTTTCCCGTGAGGTACTCGACCAGCGAGAGGTAGTCGTCCTGCCCGCCCTTTTTCGCGTGGAAGATGTCGTGGATGTTGCCGGTGAGGATCAGCGCCCGGGACTGGCCGGCGTTCAATATTCGACCGGCAGTGCGAATGAAATTACTGCTCGTTGCCATGTTGGTTTTTGATTAACGGGTTGGATCGACGTTAACATGTTCATCGCGTCGTTGCAACACCTCGGGGCTGTAGACGTACTTCCGAATTTCCATCCGAATGTCATCGAACAATTCGTACTCAGGTCGTTCGTCGGAGCGGAAGACTGGCGCCTGCTTGTCGTAAACCACTGTGGCACCGGGACTGCGCTCGTGACCGTCGGCCTTCCAGTCCCAGTACTGCGAAAGACCCACCAGCCGGTCACCCACACGGATGGCCTCGTTGAGTTCGTGGGTGACGATGATGAGTGTGTACGGCGGTTTCCCACCGGCAGCCATGACCTCGGCGTTTTCCTCATAGAGCCGTAACAACATTTCCTGTAACTCCTCCCGTGTCGCCTCGTCCAACGCACCAAACGGTTCGTCGAGCAGGATGATCTCCGGCTCCATGATCAGCGCTTGGGCAATGGCCACCCGCTGCTGCATCCCACCGGACATCTGGCTTGGGTAAAGATGCATCGCTTGGCCAAGCCCAACCTTTTCGAGGAAGACAGCTGCCCGGTCCCGAAACTCACGACGTTTCTTCGCCCAGCCTGGCCAGTTGAACCAGCGAAATGGAGTGGTGGTCTGATCCAATTTCAAGCCAAGCGCAACGTTATCCAGTGCGGTTAAAAACGGATAGAGCGAGTACTTCTGGTAAACGATGCCGCGGTCGCGGCCCGCCCGGTCGGCGTTGGCCAGGCGCCCATTTTGCAGGGTGAGAATTTTCCCCCTCTGAGGCGGGTGCGTCCCGAGGATCGCCCGGAGCAAGGTCGACTTTCCACAGCCGCTTGGCCCGACCAACCCCACGAACTGCCCGGCATCAACCTTCAAGTTCAGGTCGAATAACACTTTGTTTTCACCAAACCAATGGCTCACGCCCTGGCATTGGAGCCCGAACCCATTCTGGTCAGCCAAAGTCATTTCGTATTACTCTGGTACCAGGGACAGACCTTAGCCTGCAGCATCCGCAATCCGTAATCCAGCAGGAACCCAAACCCGGCCAGGAGCGCCAGGTACGGATAAACCACGTTCATGTTGGTAAGTTTGAACTGAAGTCGAATCCGGTAACCGAAACCAACATCTCCCACCACCATTTCCGCCGCGATCAAAAACACGATTGCCGGCCCAATGCTCAATCGCACTGCATCGATAAACTTCGGAAGCACCTGCTTGAATACCACCTCAATCGCGACCTCAAAAGCGGATGCCCCAAGAGTGTACGCCTTGTCCAACATCTCCGAGGGGATGTCCTTGATCGCCAGAAAAACTGTGACCGCTAGTGCTGGGATAATCCCAAATGAAATCATGGCCACATACATCTCCATGCCGGTGCCGAAGAACACGAAGTACACCGCCAGTGCCGCGGTCTGCGGCACCTTCGCCAGCAATGATACCGGAGGCTGCAAAAATGCCTCCACGGGCGCGATACAGCCCGTCAACATCCCGATCAGAAAACCGAACACAATCCCCAACGCAAGCCCAAGCACCAATCGCTCTCCAGTCGCCAATGAATCCTCAACAATCCAACGCTCCCCTTTACGGTCGAGTTGAGTAAACTTTTTAACGCCCTCAGCCAATTGAACCCAACTCGGGATAGTCGTGTCCTTGGGATTGAATTGATGCTGCCGATGAGACAACCAACTGTAACCAGCCAGCAGACACAATACCGACAACACCGACAACAGGATCGCCTTGGATCTCGATATCGGGCGGCCGATCATGCAAAAAAGCGAACGGAGATCATTCGGCTATTTCGCCGAACCAGTCTTCACTTTTTGAATGTAGCCAGCGTCGAATCGAACCGCCGCATCGGGGGACTTCGCTGCATCGCCATACCCGAGAGCGGGCTTGGAATCGACGATGCCGTGCGAGGCGCAGAAATCCACAACGCGATCCATGATCTTTGGTAAATCCTCACCAGTCAACAACGCCACCCCGTCTCCCGGCGTGCTGTAAAACTTGGTTTGCTTCACGACCTTTTCCATATCCTCCAACGTGACATTGGCGAACTTTTCACCGATCGCGATCAGGGTATCGTTACGCTTGGCTGGGTCAGCAATCGCAGCATTAACTTGATAAAAGGCATCGATCACCGCACAGGCGAACGCCTCACCACCCTCCTTGGCCAAGCTCTCCTTAGCCACCACCACCGAGTCGATAATCTCATTAGGGATCTTGGTTGAGTCGAACAACACACGCACGTCGTCGCGCTTGGCCAAGGTGGAGATCACAAACGGATTCCAAACCACGATGGCCTGCTGCTCAGCCTTGCGTTGCTGCATCGCGATAGCAGCCGCACCGGGATCCATGCTGGAGAAAGTGTAGTCTTTCTCAGCTTGACCAAGCAGCTCAAGGTTGCGCACGAAACAATATTCCGACACCGATTTTTCCAACCCGAAAACCTTCTTGCCCTTGAGGTCCCCAACCGACTTGATCTCACTCGTGACTAGACAGGCATCCGCGCCAAAACTTGTCGATGTTGGCAACACCATCACGCCAGGGCGACCCCCGGCTGGGCCAAGGATGTCCATGTTGGTGATGCACACCGCGTCACACTGGCCGGCGCCATACATGGCCAGACACGGATCATACTCCGCCTCCTTCAACTCGATATCCACGCCCCACTTTTCCTCAACTGGGCCAAGCTCTCCCTTCTTGCCGTTGATGATGCCGGTCACATCGGCCACGCCGAACACACTCCACGAGGGATACTCACTCCAGGCCAGCGAAAAGCTCGGAACCGATTCCTTGCCGCCGCAACCATTCAGGGTGAGTAACGCGGCACAACCCAGAGCGGCCGCCCAACTAGCTTTTTCTTTTATATTTTTCATTATGGAATTTATAATATACGTACACCCAAAAAAGCCCCCAATCCGGAGGGGGGGGCGGTTTAAATCTATTCCGGCAGGATGCTGTCGCTGCCTGTTTTCTCGGTTTCCTTCGGCTCGATTGGCGCGGTTGCCGCCGCTTCCGAGTCTTCGGCCACTCCGAGCAACGCATCGAACTCATCGGTGGCCGTGGTGCTACGGGCATACTCTAGGAACTGCGCCTCCTGCACCTTGCTGTCCGTGCCGGCCATCTCGCGGGAGACGCGCGCCTCGGCCCGCATCTCATGCCTTAAGTCGCGCATATCTTGAAGTTCCTTGGCCATGCCATCCTTGGATATACCGTTGATCATGTCAGCCAGTTCCGTTTCCTCCTTGGAGGTGATCACGTCGGCCACAGCATCGGCGGCCTCGCTCTTGAGTTTCTCAATGTCGCGCTGCAACTGTTGGAGATTGATCTTGTGGTTGGCGATGCTACCGTCGTATTCACTGATATCGCCTTCGAGATCCTTGATGTGATCCTGTTTCTCGGTCAGCGTAGCGGCGAAGTCGTTGTAGGCGGTGAGGCATTTCTTGTACTCCGGATCGTCATGGAGTTGCTCCTTGCTCTTGCCTTCGCCCTGTAGCTTGGCCACGGCCTTCCGCGCCATGGCCAGCGCGCCGGCCTTGAGATCCTCAAGTTTGTTTACCTCCTCCGTCAATGACTTGACCTTGGCCATCTTTTTCTCCTGCTGAGCGATGAGTTTGGCAACCGCCTGCTTGTAAGTGTGGATTTGGTTGACCTTGCCCTTGATAATCTCATCAAACTTGGCCCGCATCACGTGGGGATCGGTATCCAATCCACGACGAGCTTGATCGATCTGCCCGGTAAGCTTGTACCAGACCGCCTTGAACCATCTGCCGATTGCGCCGAACATAACGTTTTATTTTGGGTTATTGATTTTGGTCAAATTTTGTATCGAGCCGCCAGTTAACAGTGAATCCACCCTTTGTTCAACCTTTTTCGCCACCTCCAGGCTTTGATCCAACTCACCTCGCAGACGCTGCAAACGGACATCCCCATCGCTCCGGTCGGTGATGCCCTGCACGGAGGCCAGGGTCCGACTCATGTGCTCGACAGTCTGGACCACATCGCCAACCAGTTTTTCGCGCTGTTCGAGGATCGGTTTGCGGGCCGTTTCGGAAGCCAGACTCTCGGCGGTTTTCCACAGTTGCAATGTTTTCTCGAGTGAACTCACGCACTGCTGAAACAATTCCTCCGAGCGTTGCTGGATGTCCTCGATCATTGCCCGGTTTAGGTCGGGTGCAATCTTGTCAAGCTGCCGGAACGCCTGCCGCAGTGAGCGCAGGTCCTGCATCGCGGTCTCGGTGCGTTCGTCGCCGTCCATCGTCAAGCGATGATGGAAGTGGTCGAGCGCCTTGCGCTTGTCGAGCTTGGCCTTGTCACGAGATGCCTCGATGAGTTGTTTCACACGGGTGTCCCGGCCGAGGATAAACTTGGTGAGGAACGTGCCGACCGAGGTGAGCAACCCGGCGAGGCCTACGAGCGATGCGCCCAGCGCCGCCGAGCCTTTCAGGCCCAGCGCGAACAGCGATGCGAATGCCGCAGAGCCGGCCATAAACGGCAACAGCACAAGCGGACTGCCAGCAATGTCCGCTATCACGCGCTTGACCAAGTTTTTGTTCTCACTCACTGCAACACTCCCTCCCGCAGTAGGAACAGGACAAGGTCGGCAGAAATGGTGGGGGCGTCAACGCTGCGCTTGGGCAAGGGTGGCGCGCTCAATACGGCACCTGACCCAGCTCGAAACGAACGCTCTGGGCCGAACCGGAGCGTGAGGCGGCCGTGGCGGCCTCTGTACGAATGCGATTTTTGCCAACCCCTTCCCCCTTAAGGAACATGACCACCGACTCGGCACGCGACTTGGCCAGGCGGCGGTTGGCGGCGGGGTCTCCCACGGCTCGCGCCTGTCCGATGACGCGGAGGTAAAAGGTCGGGAAACTGTCCAGCATCCTCTTGAGCCGCTTCAACTCATGCTCGCTGGAGAGCGAGATCGCGGCCGAGCCGCGCCGGAACCCGATCGATGGCACGTCGAGGTCGCCGACCGACTGGAGGGTACTCCACTGGCTGTCACTAAGCGCGCCGAGGTGGGCGTTGGTGCGCACGCTCTGCAGGTCGCCCGTCCCCTGGCCCAGCCCGTCAATGAGATTCATCCTGTTGGCCGGGTGAAAATTGTCGACCTTCATGCCGGCGAGAACCTGATCGAAGTAAAGCGACGATTGCTGGCCGCCAAGCGGGTCGCTGCCGAGTGCACCAGTCTTGATGAGAATCTCGGTGACATCGCTGATCATATCCTCGAGGCCCGGAAGGCCGCCCGCGGACGCGCCCCGCACCAGGCCAAAGTAGGTATAGTTCTCGAGCGTGTTTTTCCACTGGATGCCGTTGACGAGGCTCTTTGCCTCGGCTTCGGTGAGGCTGGGATCGTCCGACTTGACCAGAGCGGCGAAGCCATTCGGCTGGCTCCGGTAATGATGCGCCGCACGCGAGTAGGCCTCGACCACGGCGCGAACCTTGTCGGGATGATCGCGCAGGTATTGACGGCGCGCCACGAGCACGTCAACGATCAGCCCTTTGATCCGGGAACTGTCGAGGATCACCTCGACGCCGGTCAGCTGCCTGGCCTGCGACACCTGCGGCTCCCACAGAACATACGCCATTTTGTCGGAGCGGTTGGCAGCCTTCATCTTTTTTAGCACATCAGCCGCGCCATCGGCCTCGATCATCCAGTCGCCGGAAAGGTTTGGCAGCTTGAAGTGCGACTTCACAACGCGGGCCAAAAACTCGCTGGGCGAACTGGGAGTCAGCACGAATCGTGCGTCGGGATCATCCAGGTCCTGCAGCGAGGCGACGGCATCCTTGAAAGCCAGCACCGCGTCCGCCCCCTTAGTCTCGTCGATCACCATCACGATCGACGCCGGGAAGCCGCCGGCCTTGGCGCCGGCCATCAGAAGGGAGTCGATCGTGTAGACGGCCATCTGCACATCACCATCCTCGAGCGCCTCGAGCCGGGCACCGTAGTCGGCCTTGTCGTCCTCCATTGTCAACCGGATGCCGGACGCCTTGAGGTTGTCGCGCATCTGCGCTGAACGCAGCACGGCGTAGCCGCTGAACAGATCAGCAGCGATTGTGACCTCGTGTGTATATTGGCTGGAGGAGCCGGTGGCCTGGTTGAGTTGCTCGTCCCTTGGCTTGGTGTAAAAAATCCAGACTGCCCCCCCGAGGATAGCCAGCAGGACCAGCCATACCACCGCAACCATGCACCCCTTGGAACCGCTGCCTTCCGACATTATTTCTTATTGGCCTTGACGATGGCGTTAATCACCAAAGCAAAAATGCCCAACACGCAAAGCGCCCCGAAGAGCAACGCCGGAACGTTTACGTCAAGATCGGAACCCCCGGTCGCGCCCGGATACCCGCCGCCATGGGAAGACGGCGCAGGCGCGGGCGGATCCGCGGCGCGCATGCTCGGCGCCTCACCAATCGGCTGGTTGCCCGAAGTGGAGAGTGACTTGAGCATGGCCGAGGCAGTTCCCTCCGGCAAGTCGGCGATCAACTCGAACGCATCCTCCCCAGCCGTCCCGCCATCGCTCGAGGCAACCTCGGCAAACACCTCGGAGATCGCCTGACGTAGCGACTCGGGATCGTTGGCATTACGGTAGGAGTGAACCCTCGTGGCGAGAGTGTGGCGCGACGCCATCTCCACGCCGATGACGTCAATGGTGATCCCGCGCGAGATGATGTCCGGCGTGAAGTTCTCAACCAAACGCGGGTCACCGGCCTCGCCGTCGGTCACGATGAGCAGGCGGTAGGTGCCGTAGCTAAACTGTTTTTTGCGTGCGTTCAGCAATGCGTCCGCGCCGCGTTTCATGTACTCGCCCAGCGGCGTGCTGCCGCCCTCCCCGATGCTGTCAATCGCCCCGGCCAACATGCTCTCCTTGCGCGGACCAAGCGGATAAACCCAGTTGCCCCGCGGGAACACCAGAATGCCGACATGGGTCGTGTCCGGGATCTGGGCAAGCACCTGCTTGAGGGCGTCCTTGGCCACGGTCATGCGGTCCCGCCCCGTGCCGGCCATGTGCGTGCCCATCGAGCCGGAGGCATCAACCACCACCACCACATTGTCGGTCACCTGCACCTGCGCTTGGCCAAGCGGCGCAATGCAGAGGCCGGCCAGCACCACGCCGAGCCAAGCGACCCGTTGAGTTAGGTTATGTTTCATAGCGTCTCCCCTCATCGCATGTCAAAAGTCGAAGTCTGATTCCTGCGTCACCTCTGCCGACACACGGACCAGCCGGAACTCAACCCGCATATTCTGCTTGGCGTCATCCATCGAGCTCGGCTTGGCGATAAACGGCTCGGCGATCCCGACCCCCTGCGGCTGGATCTGCGACAGGTCAATTGTAATGCCCTGCGCCTTGGCATATTCAGTGACCGACTGCTTCACCGCCTCGGCCCGCTTGCGCGACAGGTTCAGAGCCGCCTGCATCGTCCTGCGCGGGTTGTGATCCTCCACTCCGTCGAAGTCGCCAGCCTCGATGGCATCGACCAACCGGCTGGTGTCGTTGAGGTCAAGCGCCCGGCCGTTGAGCGAGTAGCGGTAATTGCCCCGGGTGCCGCTGCGCCGGAGCGTGCCCTTGGCGTTGCCGGCCTTGATCAGGTCAATGAGCGTCTTGCTCGGGTCGGAATGCCCGCGGATGGCAACCACGGCATTGCCGAACTTGTCCGCCGTCTCGATCACGCGCGTGAACTCGGCCGCATAGCGCACCGCACTGAACTCGGTCTGGTTCGGGTTGAAATTGATGGTGAACGACAAAATCGTGCGGTCATCGAGCAGCCCGCCGGAGCTGAGTTCCTCGATCTCCGACAGCACCGCTTCGGCCCGGAACCGCTCGCCCTGTTCCATCTCGGTCTTGGTCAGGTACTTTAGGAAATCGTCGTGCTTGTAATTCAGCCCGGAGGGGAAAAGGCCCATCTTCCGCTTCGCGTAGCCGCGGCTGGTGGCCAACTCCAACGCCGACGAGTCGAACGCCTCGAAGCCGTGCAGGTTGCCCTCCTTCTCGAAGAAGCTGACGTTGCCCGGGTAACCTGCAAACGTGCAGTCAAGCAACAGGCCGTGTGCCTCGTCGGCGTTGGGGAGAACGGCCTCGGTGTAAATCTGCACTGTCTGGTTCAGAAGATTGATATAGTCCCTGTCCCGCGTGCCAGCATCGAATGCCGCCCGCTTGTCCACCAATTCCTCCGCCGACTTCAGGTAGCCTGCGACAAACTTCCGCACCAGCGGCCGGTTGGCATCGTAGAAATCCTTCCGGCAGAGGTACACATCGGCGATCGAGCGGGACAACTCCGCCGTGGATACCAGCACATGAGCGCCCTTCACTGTTCCCTCCGCCCCAGTGCCAACGCCGTTCAAGTCCGTACACAACCCGAACATGTCCGGCGTGACTGCGAAACAGGCCGAGATGCTCGGGTCATCCCGGAACGCCTGCGGCGGCGACCCCGGCCCCGTGATATCCTTGTAAAACTTCACCTTCACGTCATCCCAGGTCAGTTGCGCCGCCTTGAGCACGTCGTCGAGCATGCCGATGTGCGGGCCGCCCTGCTGCACGGCCACCGTTTTGCCCTTGAGGTCAGTCACCCGCTTGATGCCCTCGCGGGCGATCATGTGGTCGCCGGCCGACCAGGTCATCTGCAGGATCACCACGCCCTTGGTGCGGGGGTCGGATCCGATCACCTCCGACGCCTGCCCCATCATCCGGAAGGTGCCGCGCAGGAACGGCGACTTACCGGCGCGGTAGTCGCGCACCTGCTGGATGAAATCGTCGCCCGGAGTCAGGTTCAGGTTGAGTCCCTGCTTCTGGAAAATGGTGCCCGCCTTGGTCTTGAGCCCGCCATTGGCATGGAACGTGGCCATGTCGCCGCCCCAGAGGATGAACGGCACCTGCAACGCTCCCCCGGCCTTCACCGAGCCCACAGGAGCCGTCCCGACCAACTCGGAGAACAGCTTGATCTGCGCCGGGGCGACAGCCACGGCCAAGCCTAGCGCCAACCCCGTTACGATTGATTTGTTTGCTTTCATTTTGACGAATTACAACTGGCTTCAGTTAAATTAGCACCCTGCCCGCAACTTGGCAATTATAATTTTAGATGATGAAATTATTAAATTCCAGTCTGCGATGAATGCGGATTCAGGCGATTGACCAAGCGATGAAAAGGTCGTGAAAAAAACTTGCATGACATGGGATTGGTGTGGTTCTGCTCGTCCGAGACAGCCCAACGGTCGGCAAAAAACGATGTAAAGCTTGGCGTACAAGAAATGAAACTGGAAGGACTCATCGCCGCCGTGCACACACCATTGCATGACGATTGCACCGTGAACTACAAACAAGTTCCGGCGCTGGCCGCACACTTGGCCAATCAGCAGGTGTGTGGCGTGTTTGTCGGCGGCACGACCGGTGAAAGCCAATCGTTGACGACCAGTGAGCGGATGAAACTGTTCAATGCCTGGGGCATCGCGGCAAAGGATAATGGGCAGACGTTCATCGCACACGTGGGACACAATAGCCTGCCGGACGCACAAGCCCTTGTCCGCGCCGCTCACGACTCGGGAGCCGACGCGATTTCCGCGATGGCGCCAACCTTTTTCAAGCCGGCGGATGCCGAGGCGCTTTGCGACTGGTTTGTTGAACTGACCCGACCGGCTCCCGGGATGCCGTTCTACTTTTATGACATCCCGCCAATGAGCGGGGTGACCATCAACACGCAGGAGTTCCTCGAACTGGCCGAAGAGCGGTTGCCCGCCCTGGCGGGAATCAAGTACAGCAACCCCGACGACAAACTGCTACAGTCTTGTGTGAGGCACAATGGCGGCTCCGCCAACATCCTCTATGGCATCGACGAGCGGTATCTGCATGGACTGTCCGAAGGCTGTCCAGGCGCAGTGGGTAGCACGTTCAACTTCGCGGCGCCACTGTACCGGCGAATCAATGCCGCGTTCGAGCGGGGCGCAATAGATGCCGCCGAATCTGAGCAGGACCGATCCGCCAAAATGATCCGAATGTTCAAGGAACGCGACTACATCCCCACCGCCAAGGCGGTGATGACGCTCGCCGGCTTGGATTGCGGCCCGGTGCGGCCGCCCTTGATGCACCTTTCCCCGGCCCAAGTCGACACGCTCCGCCGCGACCTCGACGCGATGGGATTCTTCGACTGGGCGGTGGACTGACAAACAGGTTCCCTGATTTTCGCTGACAGACGCCGCCCCTCCGGGGTTTCCCGCTTGGCCAAGCAGGCCGCCACTCATCTCGCTTCCCGACTGCGAAAGCCGCTCGGTGTCAGGCCGGTGTATTGCTGGAAAACGGTGCTGAAATATTGGCTTGAGTTGAAACCTACCTCGAACGCGATCTGCGTCACGGGGCGCGCTGTGTTCTCCAGCAAACCCCGCGCGACCTCGAGCCGCAATCGTCGCAAGTAGTCGTTCGGGGTCATTCCGGTGTTGGTCCGAAACAGTTCATAAAAACGGGACCGGCCGTAGCCGATGTGGTCGATGAGTTTCCCAACGAAAAATGGTTCGTGCAGGTGGGCGCGCATGTAATCGATCGCGGCGTTCACGATAAACTGCGAATCGTAATCATCCTCCGCACTCAACTGGCACGCCGCCCTCGAGATGGCCGTGCATATGTCAATCCGCAATTCCGCCAATGAGAGTTGTCCGTTGCCCTGTTTTTTGCCGCCCAACTTTTTGTCGAGTTGGACAATGGTTCGCCGCAAGTCGTGGCCGAGCGGATGCACCGTTAGGGCATTCATCGAAAAATACCGCCGCATCCAGTCCAGTTCCTGAGCGGTGAACGGCGTGTTGCGGGCGGCACCCGGGGCGTCAAATGCCAATGCAATGCCGAGAAGCGTCGCCGGCATCCGCAAATCCTGCTCGCCCCGGTGCATCATGCCGGGCGGCACCACCATAAAATGCCCTCCCTTCAGTTCGATTGGGGCAAAAGCCTGAAATTCGTAGACAGTCGCCCCGTCCAGCACAAACAGCAACTCGAACTGTTTGTGCGAATGCCAGGTCACGAGCGAAGCCGTGTGGCTGAAAATCGCCGAGACCCGTTTAACCAGTGGCAACCCCACCTTCGCGCCGCTCAGACGCGCGCGAATGCCGACGGTGTCCGGCCTAGTGGAGGAACGCAACATGTTTAAAATTATCCGGTGGATTATTCTGAAAGACCGTTTTAAACACAGTGAGCATCATTTTGAAACCCTTTTTCTGACCATAAACAATCCACGTATTAACGTTATGAACAAAACATCAACGATTCGAGTCAAGCGCGGCCTGTCAGCCATGATTATGACCGCTGCAACTTTATTGGGTGCCGCGAACGCAGAGGCACAAATCGTAATCGACGGCCATTTCGCTGATTGGGACGGGATCAACGCCGCCACGGTGGACGATGCCAAAGACATGGCCGACCCCAGTGGTGACATCCGCCAGATCCAAGCCCACGTCGAGGGCGGCAATTTGCACCTGTCGATGACCGTGGATGGCATCGCCGCCCCGTCGGTGGATGACACTGCGGAAGGCATG
>JASMKO010000052.1 GCA_030749225.1 Verrucomicrobiota bacterium | reverse complement strand
CAGCAGGGCGGTCGGAAGCCGTTGCTGGCCCGGCGAATGGAAGAGGTTTTTGCTAATAAGGGCGTCGATGCCGTGGTAGTGGCTACGCCGGATCATTGGCATACGCCAGCTGCCATCCTCGCCTGTCAGGCGGGAAAGGATGTTTACGTCGAGAAACCCTTCAGCCACAACATTTGGGAGGGTCGGAAGCTCGTCGAGGCGGCGCGGAAGTACAAGCGCATCGTGCAGGTCGGCACCCAGAATCGCAGTGCTCCATACAACCACGCGGCACGGGAGTATATCCGATCCGGCAGGCTCGGCGATGTGCGCCTGGTCAAGGTGTTCAACCTCAAAGGCGGCGGGCCGTTTCATCTCGGGAAAAGCGGTAGTCCACCGAAAGGATTTTCATGGAAAACCTGGCTGGGACCGGCAAAGAAACGGCCGTATCACAGCCGCATCTTTCACGCTGGTTGGCATTATTTCTGGGACTACTCCGGCGGCGATTTGGCCGACTGCGGTATCCACCAGCTCGACCTCGCGTTGATGGTGATGGGTGATCCCGCCGCACCGGCTGCGGTGTCCGCCTCGGGCGGTCGTATACAGCACCGGGGCGACGACGCCGAGGTGCCGGATGTGGAGATTCTGCAGTATGACTATCCCGGTTTTGTTATGACCTTCGAGCATTCACATTTCGCCGGTGCAATGAGCAAGATCAACGGCAGCATCCGTTCGAGTGACAAGTTTCCACACTGGCCACAGTGCGCGACTCGCATCGAGTTTTACGGCACGAGGGACATGATGATGCTCGGGCGACACGGCGGCGGGTGGCAGGTGTTCGCCTCAAACGGCAGGGTGGTGGGGCAGCAGTATGGCCGACATCCGGACCCGGAGCATCAGCAGAATTTTGTCGACTGTGTCCGCTCGCGCGAGTTGCCCAACGCAGACGTTGAGCTCGCGCAGGTGACAACTTCTGTGATGCATATGGGTAATATCGCGCACCGGGTTGGTAACCAAAAGCTGCGTTACGACGCCAGGTCGGAGAGGTTCATCGACAGCGACCCGGCAAACCGCTTGGCCAAGCGACAAAACGTCAACGCGTTCTCGGTGTCAGAGTCGATTTGAGGCAGGGCACCGGACAACGCGCTTGGCTGGCCGGTTGGCTGGCTGCTGTGCCGCTTGGCTTCGCTCAACCGGCGGGTGACGTGCCTTGGGCTCGCATCACGTCGCCGGCCGAGTCTCGAATCGAGGCCCCCGGCGTCACGCACGTCAAGGCCAGAGCCGATCTCGGTGGCCAGGCGATCGAGCAGATCGTGTTCGCGATCGATGGCGAGACGGTGTTCGCGGACACCGCCGAGCCGTATGTCTATGAATGGCAGAATCGGCGTGTTGGCAAATTCGTTTTCACCGTCATCGCGCAGGGAATGAACGGCGAGGCGGTGGAGTCGCCCGGGGTCGAGTTTGAGGTGGTGACCAAGCGCAACGCGGAGGAATCGGTGTTGATAACCAGAGGCAGCCGCTGGCGCTATCTCGACACCGGCGAACCGCCGGATGAAAACTGGATCGGTGGTGCGTTTGATCGGCGTTTCACTCAGCCCCCGTTTACATCTCTGCTTAAGGCCTGTCGAGCCGAATTGCTGTCCCTGTATACAGTCTCCAACGAAGGCTGTTAAACCCATTGCATTGTATACATTGCCCGCCACCAACCGGCGATTTTGCCGTTGACTCGGTTTCGAGGGTTCGCAATTACTTCGCGCCACTAGTGTCCGGTTTAAAACCCCGGTAAATAGGGTATCCTGAAAAAGTTTCAATAACAGGAATAACAGGAATAACAGGATAAACTGGATGCAACGAAGGAGTGAAGTGCAAGGGGTTGGTTGATAGGCAGACAAAAAGCTTGCACGAGAGCTTACACGTTTTGCGCCATGAACCGATGTCAACAAACTGAATTCGTCGAATTCTACCTGCCCTTTGGCGGGAAACTCTCCGCTGAAAACCGCTGGGTGAAGCTGGCCGCATTGGTGCCGTGGGATATGGTCGAGGAACGTTACGCCGGGGCGATGACCGACAGTGGGATGGGCGCGCCGCCGCTGCCCGGCCGGGTTGCTTTCGGGGCGCTGATCATCAAGGAGAGGCTGGGCATCACCGACGAGGAGACCGTCGAGCAGATCTTCGAGAACCCGTACCTCCAGAGCTTTTTAGGCTATCGTGAACTGCTCCGGCAGTTGCCGTTCGATCCCTCGATGATGGTGCACTTTCGCAGCCGCTTGGCGCAGGACGACTTTGACGCGATCAACGCGCGGCTGATTGCCACTGTCGCCCCGACCCAGAAGGGGGCCGATCGCGGGAAGGCCGAGTTGTCCGAGGCGGCAGATGGGAGCCCGGTTCCGGACGGGAATCAAGCCACCGAACAAAGCGTTGCCGGCCCGGCGCCAAAGGAGCCGATTCCAAGCGGCAAGCTGTTGATGGATGCGACCGTCACGCCTGCGGACATCACCTATCCGACCGACCTGAAACTGCTCAATGAAACGCGGGAGAAACTCGAGCACGTGATCGATGAGGTGCATCGGTCGATGCCCGCTCCGGTTCCGAAGCCGCGCACCTACCGGGAGAAGGCGCGCCGGGACACCGTGGCCATCGCCAAACAGAAGCGGCCCGGAACCAGAAAGATTCGCAAGGCCATCGGCCAGCAACTGCGCTACATTCGGCGGGATATTGGACACATAGAAAAGCAGGTGCAAGCCGGCGCCCGGCTGGCCAGTCTGAAGGCGTACGACTATCGCTGCCTGCTGGTGGCGCACGAGATTTATCGTCAACAAGAAGAGATGTGGAGGGAGAAGAAACACCGGATCGAGCATCGGATCGTGAGCCTGAGCCAGCCGTGGGTGCGCCCGATCGTGCGGGGCAAAGCCTCGGCCAAGGTGGAGTTCGGGGCGAAGATATCGGTGAGCGTGAGCGGCGGGTATGCGAGCCTGCACCGGTTGAGCTGGGAGGCCTACAATGAAGGGGGCGATCTGGTTGGGCAGGTGGAGAGCTACCGAGAGCGTCACGGGCACTATCCGGAGTCAGTACACGCCGACAAGATCTACCGCACGCGGGCCAATCGCCAATGGTGCCAGCAACGCGGTATCCGACTGTCAGGCCCGCCGTTGGGCCGCCCCCGGCGAGCGACGGAGGAGAACGCGGCCGCTCGGGCCCAAGCGAGGCAGGACGAACGGGATCGCATCCCTGTGGAAGGCAAGTTTGGCAACGCCAAGCGGGGAGGCACCTTGGCGCGAGTGATGGCCAGACTGATGCGGACGAGCGTAAGCGTGATCAACATCGGCCTGATCGTGCTGAACCTGAACACCCGGCTGAGGAAGGAATTTTTGGCACTGCTAAAGAGGCTGGTGCGAGCGAGTCGCCTGCTTCTTGCGGTCGCCAACCCTCCGTGCTGGCATTCTGAGCTCACACCATCGTCGTACGCTCCATGCCCCCGCAACTCCCTCCGCATGACCTTACCGTCTATCTCCTTAACTTTTTCAGGAAGCCCTA
>JASMKO010000051.1 GCA_030749225.1 Verrucomicrobiota bacterium | reverse complement strand
GTCGGCTGCCTTCAACTCGCGGCCACCGGCGTATTTCTCGCCGCTGGCGATCACGACTTCCTTGCCGGTGTCGGTGTCGGTGTAGTTGACCTTGCCACTGACTACGATCAATTCGCCGTCGGCGTTGATGTCGTAGACGGTGCCCTTGACGTCGGCGACGCCCTTCGGCGTCTTGAGGACATAGCTTGAGCCCATCGGCAGTTTGCGGACGTTGCCGATCACGCGGCCGCTCCGGAGTTCCATCTCCGTCTCGGCCATGTGCTCGATCGGGGAAACCTTGATGGCCAGACGGCTGAACTTCAACTCGGTGTTCGCATCAAGGCGCAGCAGCGAGCCGTTGATCCCGAGAAAGAGGTCGGCCCGGGCCTTGGCCCCGGTCTTGACGACGGCCCCGGTCTTGAGCAGTTGGCCGGTCTGGAGCGGCAACCATTTGTCGCCGTCCACCGAAAACTTGGCCTCGCCGCTGACGGTCTGCACAAGGGCCTGCCCATCCCGGGTGTTTGCCTCTGCCGAGGACAGGAGTCCGGCGGCGATCAACCCGGCCATGAATGATACTCGTTTCATAAGTTTGTGTGTGTTCCTTTGGCTAAAAAAGCTTTAAGCGCCCCGAATCGTAGTCGTGCCAAGCGCAATGTCAACTCCGGAATGCGTTTTTTTTAGCTCGCTGACTTGGGCAAAAATACCCGTTTTCCTTAAAAAAGGAAGTGAAAAAACCATCCCTGCCCGGCACGGTTCGGTTTCTGGGCATTGATTCAGTCAATATCGCCATCGATTTTATCAATGCCCGGTTTTTCAGGGGATCGACTACAGTCTCCCTTCAACGCGCCCGGCCGCTTGGCCAAGGGGTGGCCAAAACAGGAAAGAAACATTATCATGGTAGAAGTCGTCATGGGGTTGATTTGCGCGGGACTGGTCGTGCTTGGCCCGCCGCTCGCGGTGCTGCTCAAGGCGCTTGGCACGGCCCGGGAGGTGGACGATCTCAAGCAAAAGGTTCAGAGGCTTCAAGGCCGGTTGAACGAGATGGGCGACCAACTCGCCGGCACCAAGCCGCTTGGCCAATCGGAGCCGCCAACGAAAACCAAGCAGGCCACCTTGGCCAAGCCGGAGCCGAAGCACTTCACATTGCCAAGCGACTTTAAGGAGTCGCGAGAGTCGCGCCTGGCCGAAAAGCAAAAGAAGACTCCCGCTCCCAAGCAGCCGTCGGTTCCGCCGCCCATCATCCCGTCGCCCAAGCCGGCTCCACCCGCCGCTCCCGCCGCCAAACCAAGCGAGCCGCCCAAGCCCAAGCCGGTTGAGCCGCCCCGGCTGCCCAAGGTCGATGCCCAGTCGATCGAGATGAAACTGGGCACGTATTGGTTCGTCCGCATCGGCGTGGTGCTGGTGCTGACCGGCCTCGGTATCCTCGCCTATTATAACAGGGGACTGTTCGTCGAACTTTCCCCCTTGGCGAAGGTGAGTTTGTTTTACTTGTTGAGCGCGGCGATGGGCGGTGTCGGCTGTTGGCTGCAACGGACAAGGGAGAAACTAAAAAACTACGGCCAAGTGTTGCTCGCCGGCGGCTTTGCCGGGGTGTACTTCACGACGTACGCGGCGCATGTCATTACCCCGGTAAAGGTCATCGACAACGCGACCGTTGCCCTGCTGCTGCTGTTCACGTGGGGCGGCTTCATGGTTTGGGTCGCGGATCGCCTCAAGTCGGAGATTGTCGCGCTCTTCGCCATCGGCGCCTCGTATTACGCCACCTATGTGCCACTGATCCACGCCGGCGGTACCGGCGAGGTGTCGGACTGGGTGATTCTTTTCTCAAACCTTGTCCTCGCGGTGGCGGCGGTGGTGTTCATGCTTCGCAATCGCTGGCTGAAGATGCCGGTGCTGAGCCTGTCGGCATCCTACGCCGGTTTTCTACTATGGCGGCTGCGGGTTGATGAGCCGTCGCTCACAATCGCCGTCAGTTTCGCGGTATCACTCTGGGTGGTTTACACGGCGGCGGTTTTCCTCTCTCGCAGTGGAGCGTTCAGCGACCGCGAGCGCGCCGCGTTTCTGACCGCCAACAATGCGGCGATGTTCGGCCTGCTCACGGTGGACGTGTTGAAATACCATGAGCCGAAATTCTGGATTTTACCGATGTTTGTCGGCGTGGCGCTGCTCGGGTGCGCCGTCGCGGCGGCGCGTTGGCTTGAGGACCAGTCGTTGTCGCGAAAAAGCTACCTTACACAGGGCCTGGTGTTGGTGACGCTTGGCCTTATGACGATGGAGATGGCCGACTCGGTCCGTGGCCCCATCCTCGCTGCAGAGAGTGTTGTGTTGCTTTTTATGGCGATTCGTCGGGATAACTTCATCATCCAAATCGGCGCGCTCATTGTGTCAGCGATCGCCGTGATATATGCGCTTATCGATGTCGGAGCGCGCAGTTCGGATTATTTGGTTGGCGGTCTTTCTGTGATGGTATTTCTGTTGTTTAACGCTCGGCTTTGTCACGAGCGGATCGAGTCCGCGCTCGAGTCGATTTTACGGCCGCGGGTGAGTTATCTGACCGCGCTGGGCTTGTTTATAGGATTGGCTGCCTTTCTGACCGAGCCAGTTAAGGATGCGCTATCGGAGGAGTGGTTCCCCACGATTCTCCTGGCAACAACCGTATTGTTCACCGGATCGGTTTACAGGTGGAAGCTCCGTGAATTCACGCTGCTTGGCCAGGTGCCGGGATTGATTGGGTTGCTGTACGCGTTTGGCCTCGCTGAATCGGCTGGTGGATTCAGTTGGCCGTTGTTCTGCGCATTTGTTCTCACGCTTGGCCAGGCGCATTGGTGGCGCTGGCAACGAGATCGGTTTGCTGAATGTTGCCCAGACGGTCCATTGGCCAAGCGGTTGCCCATGATCATCGAGGCGGTGTTATCAGGTGGCTTTGTTTTGTCATTGCTCGTTTGGCTGCACGAAGGTGTCGACCTTTATCACGCATGGCTTTGGGCGGGAGCGATGATCTCGGTCGGCATGACAGTGTACGCGGTATTCACCCGGGCACGATTCGTGGGGTTGTTCTCGCAGTTTTATCTTTTGATGTCTTGTTGGGTGATGTTCGAGTTGTGCGTTCGGAGTGACAACGAGTATGCCGTCTTTGCGCTGATCCCGATCGTCACGATGTACCTGATGAACATCGCCGTCCCGATCGCCATCGCGCGTATTGGTCATGTGCCGGAGATAATCCACTCCTGGGTTGGCTGGATCCAGTTGGCCTACCGCATTGCCGCGGCTGCGTTGGGCCTGTTGTGGATTGGCAATTACGTTCCCAATGAGTGGCAGGTGCTCGTGTTTGTCTCGGTGGGCGTGGTGTTTTTCGCCATGCAATTCCTGAGGCCGGCCCGCGAGTGGCAATGGCTGGCACTGGCTTATGCGGTGGTTGGGTACCTTGTCCTTGCTGGCCAGTTCATCAATGACAACGCGTCTTGGCCAAGTCTGGTGGCGATCGTTTCGCTGTTTGGCGTTCAGCAATTGGCGTGGCGTTGTAAGTTCGACAATAAGTTGCCCGACTGGATCCACCAGTGGTTGATCCTCGTTGGTGGCGCACTGTTTTTTATTTGGCTGTCGATCAAGGTATCGGAAATGGGCGGGCACGGGGCGCGCACGATTGCTTGGTCGCTGCTCGCGGTGGTTTACTTCGGCGCCGGCCTTGGCTTGAGGGAACGGTGGTATCGCCTGATGGGGTTGGGCACCTTGGCGATCGCGCTGCTATCGCTCGTGCCGATCATATGGGGCATGTCCACCGAGTGGAAGATCGCCAGTTTCTTCGTGATGGGCGGCGTGTTTCTTGGGCTGGGATTTGTGTATACCCGATATCGGGACCAACTCAAGAAACTGCTCTGAACTTGGCCAAGCGGCGGTCTAGAAAAACGGGTTGACGGTGATTTGCTCCGCGACGGTGGTGACGGGACCGTGGCCGGGACAAAGGAGGGTCTCGGCGGAGAGGCTCAGGATTTCTGATTGCACCTTTTCGCGGGCCAACTGGTAGTGGTCGGGCGCACCGCCCATGGAGCCGGCGAAGATGGCATCACCGACCATCGCCACTTTCGGAGCGAACCCGGGGAAGTTGTCGACCACGTAGGTCACGCCGTCGTCGGCGTGACCGGGCGTTTCGCGGGAGGTGACCTGCAGGCCCCCCAACTCGACGGTCTGGCCTGGCTGGTTGCGTTGCTCCTCCGGCGCATTGGGCGAGCTGGAGTGCAGCACCACGTCGGGGAATTGTTTGCGGATCGTCGTCAGCGCGGCGACATGGTCGTGGTGGGTGTGGGTGATGAAAAGTCGTTTCAGGGTGAGGTCGTTTTCCTGCAGCAACGCCACGATCGGGTCGGCGCTCCAGCCGGTGTCGAACAGTGCAGCCTCGCGGGTGGCGGCGTCCCAAACGAGATAGCAGTGTACCTCCATGCCTTCGTTGGTGGTGATCTGCCGGACGGTCTTGTTGGCCTCGAGGTCAGCGGCGCGCGGACGCCAGCCGCTGATGATTGTGGCGAGCTTGTCCGGGTTGAGATGGAGCAGTTCACCGATTTTAACCAGATCCGGCAGTTCGTCGTATGTGCCGTGCTCCTCGAACCTGGCGTATTGTTCGTCGCTCAGGCCGCCCGCCTCGGCGACCTGTGCGGGAGCCACACCCAGCCCCTTGCGGGCTTTGCCAACGACATCTCCGGCATGGTCTTCAAGGGTCATGGACATGGACGCTACGGGAGAGGGCGCGGGGGCACAAGCCGCGATTGGCCAGGTGGTCGGTCAAAATCGAAGCACGGTGTCGGCATCATCAATCAACTTAGCCAAGCCGGCCTCGTCGGTGTGCCGGAGCAGCCCGCCCGGAGCCTCCGGCGCGCAGGTGAACAGGCCTCCGGCGGTTTCACGCAGCAGGTGGATGTAGCGCCGCAGCTCCTCGTCCTCCGCTTGGCCAAGCGCCGGGTCGCTGGCCCGGTCGAAACAGACGGTCGGCCGGACCTTGCCCCAGACCCCGATCCCGGCGGCGATGCGTAAAGCTTCTCTGGCTCGACGGTCTAATGTCGGCACGCCTTCGATGATGAATAGCGCTTTCATCGTGATATAGTGCATTGTGCCCACTTGGGCATCATTCGGTTTTGTGTGAGAGGAACCATTCGTACAGCTTGGGGTTGTTGTACGCTTCGGTCCAGGAGTCATGACCGGCCTCGGGGTAAATGGTGAACCTTGGCTTGCCGCCGCGTTGCTTCAATGCGTCCACCATGCGCTCGGATTCTGTCAACGGAACGACTTTGTCTTTGGCACCGTGAAACACCCATACCGGTTTTTTGCCGATCTGGCGGGCATCTATCCGGCTGCCTCCACCGCATATAGGGGCCAGTGCTGCAAAACGTTTGGGATTCAGTCCACCAATAGCCCAAGTGCCGAAGCCGCCCATGCTCAGGCCGGTACAGTAGATTCGGGACTCGTCGACGGCATGCTTGCTGATCAAATCATCCAGCAATGCATCGAGGCCGTCGGCTTTCCACCAGTTTCCCTTAGGGCATTGTGGAGAGATTACGATGAATGGAAATTTCTTCCCATTCTTGATTAGCTTCGGAGGGCCGTGCTTAGTGACCAGTTCAAGGTTGTCGCCTCGTTCACCCGCACCGTGCAGGAAAAGCATTAATGGGAATTTCTTTTTGCCGTCATATCCATCCGGTAGGTATTTGAGATAGTTGTACGAGTATGTTTTGGTGGCCTTAGAGGAAAAAGTTTCCTTGGTTTGATTAAGATCCGCGGCGGTTGTGGTTTTTAAAAAAAGAAAACAGGCGGCGATTGTTGCTGCCTGTTTCAATCCGGTCTGGAGAAGTATTAGATTATTCATTGGGAAAAAATCTTGTGAAAACTGGTGTCGCTCCAGCTGAGAAAACTCCCATGATCAGTTGGCGTAGTTGGGGCGGGGGCTGAGATTGTCGGCGCTGACTTCGCCGGGCATGCGCCAATAGCCCCACCATTGCCACGGGCGGAGGTGCAACGCCCCGGTCCACTGTTGTGCCCAGTTGTTCTCCTGCCAGCCCGGATCTGGGCGGGTGGCGCGTTCCTGCATCCAGGCGATGTCGGGGTTGCGGGGGCTTTTTTTGATACCCGACCCTTGGTGCGGATTGAAACCCACCTGTAGTGTGTCTTGGTGCAGCCATTTTTTCCTTTCAGCATGGCCGTCTGCAAATGAGATGGTGCAGCCGTTGTTGTGCCACGAGGCCGGCCAATCCTGCCGGAAACGGTACAGGTTCGGCTTGTCGGGCCAGCCGGCCATGTCGACGCGGTAGTTGCCGGCATTGATGCTTTCGTCGTCCATATCCATGAGAACGAACCGGTTGGCCGGGTCGCGGAAGTCGGATTGCTGGCGGTAGATTTTCCACATTTGATCGCCGTTAAACGGCCAGCCGGACCAGCCGCCGGCGTAGATATTGATGCTATAGGAGCGGACCCGCTCGGGCCACCCCTCCATCTTGGACACGCCGTAATACTTATCCTCGGGACAGTGGAACACATCCCGGCTTTTGCCGGCATACGGGTACAGCCCGGAAATCTCCAGCCAATCCTTAGGAGGAATATTTGCCCCGAGGTATTGCGAAGCGCAATAGGAGAAATCGGCGGTCGGCTCATACTTCAGATTTTCAGGATAAACGAAACCGGGATAGTACCAAGCGCTGGCGTATATGATGTGTTCCTCGTTGTCGCCGGAGAAATTGTTCCACGCGATGAGCAATTGCCGGTTATTGTTCAGGCAGGCCGCCGAGGTACCGGCCTGCTTGGCCCTGGCCAAGGCCGGGAGCAGCAGCGCCGCGAGGATGGCGATGATCGCGATCACCACCAAAAGCTCAATCAGCGTGAATGCTTTCTTCAAATTCGTTTTCAATCGACCCGTCTCCTTGGCCAAGCGGCGGCCTATTCCCCGGGGGATTTCCAGTATCCCCAGTACGGGTGGCCGGCGAGCTTTGCTGTGTAGGCGTAAGCCGGACCGATGTATTTCCTCTGCGGGACCTCCTGACGAGTTGTTCTCTCCTGCATCCAGAACACGTCCTTGTTATTCGGCGTCGAGATTTTGCGGTTTGGGATGTTTCCGGCGGCATCCTCGGGCGGATTCTTCGTGCGCTCGTCCAGCCAGCGCCTCTTGTCGCAATGGCCGTCAGCGAACGAAAACATTGTGGAATCGTTGTGATAGACGCCGGGGTAATCCTGCCAGAAACGGTGCAGTTGCGGCTGGTTAGGCCAGCCGGACATGTCGACGCGGTAGTTGCCGGCGTTGATGCTGTTGGGCCGCATATCCAGCAGGACGAACCGCTCGGAAGGGTTTTTGATCCCCGTCAGAGTGTGGTAGACCTTCCATTGCTGATCCCCCCAGAATGCCCAGCCGGACCAGCCGCCCATGAATATATTCATGCTGTAGCTGCGGTCTCGCTTAACCAGCTTGCCGGCGTTGTCCCTGACCAACGAGGTGTCGGCCGGGCAACTGAACACGTCGTCCGAGTTCCCGACATATTTGTAAATCACTCCCTTGGTGATGTAATTCTCACTCGAGTTGACCGGCGAGCCTCCGACCGCCCACGAAAACTTCACCGTCGGTTCCTGATAATAGGCGCTGGCGTATGGGATGCGCCCGTCGTTATCGGTGGCGAACATGTTCCAGGCGGTCATTAACTGCCGGTTGTTGTTCATGCAGGCGATGCCGGTGGCGGTCTGCTTGGCCTTGGCCAGAGCCGGCAGCAGCAGTGCTGCAAGAATGGCAATAATCGCGATCACCACCAGAAGCTCAATCAGCGTGAAGGCACGCCTTTTCCTGGGTTGGATCAATAGTTTCACGCGGAAAAGCTGGCACCTCGGGTTGAACCCTGCAAGCGAATAAACAGAATAATTTAAGGCTAATTGATCGCAAACTGCAGGATCCGCGCCGCCGTTCCCCTGGCCCCGGCCCCTGCCGGCTTGGCCAAGCGCAGCCGGACCGCATGCCGCCCCGGCACGAGGTCGGTCGCGAACATCACCGTGCGCGGATAATGCAGCCCCCGGCTGTGGCGATGGTACAGGTTTGACAGCTCAAATGGCCCGTCGTCAAGGCTGACCTCGAGTACCCCCGCGTCCGGCCCGGCAAGCACGTACGCCCCGACTGCCCGGCCATCGAACTCAAACGACACTCCGCCGCCATCCGGCCCCCCGCAGAGTAGCTTCAGCCCGGCGAACGTCTGCCGGAAATTTCCCGGGATGTTTTGCCACTCCGGCACGTGCCACGCCCAGCCATTGCTCCGCTTGGCCAAGCCGGGCGACAGGAATTGCCCATTGAAAAAGCTCCCCGCGTCGAGTGGCTTGGCTGGGATCAACGGCGCGTTCTTGGCAGCGTCGGCTGGCAGCGGCTTGGCCCACCGGCGGCCCAGTAACTCGCTGATCAACTCCGCCGCCACCGCGTTGCCGGCCGGCTTCGGGTGCGTGCCGCCGTACTGCGCCCACGTTAGCTTGCTGGCGGCGATCCGGTCAGCCACCTCCCGCGCGAGATACACCGACGACACGTTGTAATGCCGGAGCACATCCTCATGCGCCTTGATCGACGGCGGCACTTTGCCGGACTGAATCTGCTTGAGCATTGACGGATTGACGAAGTGCGTCACCACCAGGTCACATAACGGCTGACGGAGGCGCATCTGCCGGACGATGCCCTCCATGCCTAGGATGCAGCCGCGCCGCGAGTGCTGCGCGTCCTGGTCGTCGTTCACCGCGAACTCAACAAACAGCAGGTCGATCCGCCCCTTGGCCAGCACGTGGTCGCCAAGCCGGAACGCCCCCGTCTGGGAGTCGGTCGAGGAGATTCCAGCGTTGATAAACTCAAACTTGATGTCGGGAAACCGCGTCCGCAGCCAGTCGCTGACCATCGGCCGGTAGCCGTCCATCTGCGTGATTGATCCGCCGATGAATGCCACGCGTCCGGACTGTTTCTGCTTGAACTGGATGCGCGCATTCTGCAGCCCACCGCGCAACATGACGTTGCGGTTGGTCTCCGCTCCGCCCGCTTTACCAAGCCCGATCGCAAACGAAAACAGCGCGACAAGAACATACGTTTGAGTCAGTCGAAACATACGGCACCGACGCTATCCCCCCGTTTGGTTAAGCGCAACGTGCATTCACTTTGGAGCCGGTGCAGCTTTCTGCTAACTTGGCTCGACGGAGTGGAACACCAAGCGGACATTGCGATTGTGGGCGCCGGCTTTGGGGGGGCGATTATGGCGATGGTGGCACGGAGGCTTGGCCATTCGGTGATCCTGATCGAGCGGGGCTCACATCCACGCTTTGCCATTGGCGAGTCGTCCACGCCGCTGGCTAATCTTCTTATGCAGCAACTCGCTGAGGAGTACGATTTGCCGCAGTTGCTGCCGTTTCGCCGTTGGGGCGAATGGCAGCGCGAGCATCCGGAAATCGGCTGCGGTCTCAAGCGCGGGTTTTCCTTTTTTTACCACACGCTTGGTCAGGCGTTCAGCGACGACGAACAGCGTCGCAACCAACTGCTCGTCGCCGCCAGCCCGCGTGATGACGTTGCCGATACGCACTGGTTTCGCGCTGACTTTGACGAGCACCTGGGCTGCGAGGCGCAGCGGCTCGGCGTTGCCTATTTTGATCAAACCGAACTGACGAGTTTTGAAGAGGAGGCATCCGGCGTGACGCTTCGGGGTCGGCGCAACGGCGAGCTGGTGCTGTTCCGAGCCGGCTTTGTCGTCGATGCCAGCGGGCAGCGCAGTTGGCTGCACAGTGCGCTTGGCCTCGGCGATGGCAAGTTGCCGCTGATGCCGGCGACGAGCGGGTTGTTTGCGCATTTTAGAAATGTTGGAGCTTGGCCAAGCGCGACCGGCTCTCCATATCCGGTGGAGGAGGCCGCGGTGCATCATGTGTTCGATGGCGGCTGGGTGTGGGTGCTGAAATTCAACAACGGCATTACCAGCGCTGGGGTGGCTGCAACGCGCCAACGAGCCGATGAACTGGGCTTGGCGGAGGGCGAAGCCGGCTGGCAACGGCTGTTGGCCAAGCTACCGTCGTTGGCGAAACAGTTCACCGGTGCCGAGCCGGTGGGCGGATTTGTGTTCTCGCCGGAACTGTCGTTTTGCAGCGAGCAAATCACTGGCGCGCGCTGGGCCATGCTGCCCTCGGCAGCCGGTTTTGTGGATCCGTTGTTGTCGAACGGATTCACGCTGACACTGCTTGGCATCCAGCGCCTGGCCAGGCTGCTCGGCAGCGAGCCAACCGCGGCGGCGCTGGCCGACTACGAATTGCAAACGATCGCCGAACTCGAACAGGTGTCGCAACTCATCGGCGCGCTGTACGCGAGCATGGACGACTTCGAGTTGTTCACGGCGATCACGCAGATCAATTTTGCCGCGGTGAGCTACTCGGAGACGGTGCATCGCCTGGACAAGCCGGAGTTGGCGAATTCGTTTTTGCTGTGCGATCATCTGGAGTTCGGCCCGGCAAGCCGGGAGATTTTCGAGTCGGCTGTGCGTTTGTCCTGCCGTGACGAGTTGCTGCCGCGCATCCGCGAGATCATCAAGCCGTTCAACGTCGCTGGGCTGGCTGATTCGGCGAAGCGCAACTGGTATCCGGTCGCGGTGGACGACCTGTTCGCGTCGGCGGCCAAGCTCGGCTCGAGCGAGGACGAAATTCGGGAGATGCTTCTGCGGGAGCAGTTGCTATAGTCGGCGTGGCGATGACGTGGTTGATGGTGGCATTGGGGGGAGCGCTGGGCAGCGTGGGGCGGTTCGGACTTGGCCAGGCGCTGGCGCGGTTTGACTCCTTCCCGTATGGCACGCTGCTGGCCAACGTGCTCGGCTCGCTGGTAATCGGCCTCTGCGCCGGGCTGTTCGACGCGGAGCAGCGTCACCGACCTGCGGGGCTGTTTTTGATGACCGGTTTCTGCGGTGGCTTCACGACCTTCTCCGCCTTCAGCCTGCAGACGTTCGAACTGCTGGAACAGCAGGCGTGGCTAAAGGCCGGTGGAAATATTTTGCTGTCGGTCGCGCTGTGCCTGCTCGGCGCATGGCTCGGATTCCTGCTCGGTCAATCACTCCGCAAAGCCGCCTGACCTGAAAAACTGTTTGAAGATTCGACGGCGGGCGCGGCTTGGTTTACGGTGCCGCCGATTGAATGCCTAAGCGCACTGACATCAACACGGTTCTGATCATCGGCGCTGGCCCGATCATCATCGGGCAGGCATGCGAATTCGACTACTCCGGCACGCAGGCGTGCAAGGCACTCAAGGAGGAGGGCTACCGTGTTGTGCTGGTTAACTCCAACCCGGCCACCATCATGACCGACCCGGAGTTTGCCGACCGCACCTACATCGAACCGATCACGCCGGAATGTGTGGAGAAAATCATTGTCCGCGAGCTGGATGCCATCAAACAGAGCGATGCGGGTGGGAAACTCGTCTTGTTGCCGACGCTGGGCGGACAAACGGCACTCAACACCGCGATGTCGCTGCACCGCAGCGGCGTGCTCGAGCGGTTGGGTATCGAGATGATCGGCGCGAATGCCGACGCGATCGAGCGAGGTGAGGATCGGCAGTTGTTTAAGGATGCCATGATCCGTATTGGTCTCGACGTGCCGTCTAGCGGCGTGGCGCACACGCTTGAGGAGGCGCTTGAGATTGCTGATAAAATCGGCCAATTTCCGCTCATCATTCGGCCGGCCTACACGCTGGGCGGCACCGGCGGCGGCATTGCGTACAACCGCGACGAATACGAGGAGATGATCAAGCACGGCCTCGACCTTTCACCCGTTACAGAGGTGCTCGTCGAGGAGTCACTGCTCGGCTGGAAGGAATTCGAGATGGAGGTCATGCGGGACCGCGCCGACAACTGCGTCATCATCTGCTCGATCGAGAACTTCGACCCGATGGGCGTGCACACCGGCGACTCGATCACCGTGGCTCCGACACAGACGCTCACCGACAAGGAGTACCAGATCATGCGCGACGCCTCGTTCGCGGTCATCCGTGAGATCGGCGTCGAGACCGGCGGTTCGAACATCCAGTTTGCCGTCAACCCAGACAACGGGCGGTTGGTGGTCATCGAGATGAACCCCCGCGTGTCGCGCTCCTCGGCGCTGGCGTCGAAGGCGACCGGCTTCCCAATCGCCAAGTTCGCGGCCAAGCTTGCGGTGGGTTACCTGCTCGAGGAGATTCGCAACGATATCACGCGCGAGACGCCGGCCTGTTTCGAGCCGACCATCGACTATGTCGTCGTGAAGGTGCCGCGCTTTGCGTTCGAGAAATTTGCCGCTGCCGATCCGACGCTCAACACGCAGATGAAATCCGTCGGTGAGGCCATGGCCATTGGCCGCACGTTCAAGGAATCGCTGCAAAAGGCGCTGCGCTCACTCGAGGTTGGCCGGTCCGGCCTTGGTGGCGACGGCAAGCCGTGGCGTATCGGTCTGGAAGTGTACGGCGACCGAGACATTCTGCCGCGGGAAATCATCACGCAAAAACTCAGCATGCCCAACGCCGAGCGAATTTTCTTCCTGCGCCACGCGCTGCGCGCCGGCTTCAGCATCGAAGAAATATTCGGCCTCACAAAGATCGACCGCTGGTTCCTTACCCAGATAAAAGAGATTGTTGATTTCGAGGAGGAACTGGCCCAGTCGGCCTAAGCACTTGGCCAAGCGCTTCGTCTTACAAGATTTTCATTAACGCTTCAGCCATTTGGGAAGGGGTTTCGGCGACGCTGATCCCGGCGGCCTCCATGGCGGCGATCTTGGCCTCGGCGGTGCCTTTGCCGCCGCTGATGATTGCGCCGGCGTGGCCCATGCGGCGGCCCGGGGGGGCGGTGGTCCCAGCAATGAACCCGGCGACAGGTTTGTTGCAGTTGGCCTTGATCCACTCAGCGGCCTCCTCCTCGGCGGAGCCGCCGATCTCACCGATCATGATGATGCCGCGGGTGTCGGGGTCGTCGTTAAAGAGTTTGATGATGTCAAGGTGCGTGCTGCCGGGGACGGGATCGCCACCGATGCCGACGCAGGTCGATTGGCCAAGGTCATTGCAGGTGAGCTGCCACACCGCCTCGTAGGTGAGGGTACCGCTGCGACTGACGACGCCGATGTCCCCTGCCTTATGGATGTAGCCGGGGGCGATGCCGATGCGGCAGCCGCCGTGGGAGTCTTCGTCCGTGCCGGGAGTGACGACGCCGGGGCAGTTCGGGCCGATGAGTCGTGTGGCTGAGCCGGTGATCGCGGCCTTGACCTCGATCATGTCGCGCACCGGGATGCCCTCTGTGATGGCGACGACAAGTTCAAGCCCGGCATCGACTGCTTCAAGGATGGCATCAGCGGCGAAGGGCGGTGGTACAAAGATCGCTGATGCGGTGGCGCCGGTTTCGCGGGCGGCCTCGGCGACGCCGTCGAAGATTGGGACGGTGTCCTCGAATGTTTGCCCGGCCTTGCCGGGGGTGACGCCGGCGACGACCTGGGTGCCGTACTCAAGGCTGAGTTGGGTGTGCCGGCCGCCGAAGCTGCCGGTGATGCCTTGGATGAGAACCTTGGTGTCTGGTTTGAGGAGAATGGCCATGTGTCGTGAAAAGTGGGGTTGGGTTACGCGGCGGCCTCGGCGACGACTTTTTGGGCGGCCTCGGCCATGCTGTCCGCGCCGATGAGGGTAAGGCCGGAGTCAGCAAGGGTCTTTCGGCCGGCGACTACATTGTTGCCTTCGAGCCGCACGACGAGCGGCAGCTTAAGCTGCGTCGCCTGGGCAGCGGCGACGACGCCCTCAGCGATGGTGTTGCAGTTCATGATGCCGCCGAAAATGTTGACGAGGATCGCCTTGACGTTGGGATCCTTGAGGACGATCTGGAACGCTGCCGTGACCTGCTCCGTGGATGCGCTGCCGCCGACATCGAGAAAGTTGGCGGGCTCACCACCGTAATGCTTGATGGCGTCCATTGTGGCCATGGCAAGGCCGGCACCGTTGACGAGGCAGGCGACATTGCCGTCGAGTTTGATGTAGTTAAGGTCAAACTTGCTGGCCTCGACTTCCAGTTCGGCCTCCTCATTGAGGTCGCGCATCTCGGCGATATCCTTGTGGCGGTGAAGCGCGTTGCCGTCGATGGAAATCTTGGCATCCACGGCCGCGATTTTTTGGGTGCCGTTCGGGCTCTCGATGATACAGAGCGGGTTGATCTCGACCATGGTGGCGTCGCACTCCCACCAGGTCCTGTACACGCCGGCGATAAGCTTGGCCCCGGAGTGGATGAGTTTGCCGCCCAGGCCAAGCGCCTTGGCCAAGTTGCGGGCCTGGTACGGTTGCAGGCCAAGCAGGGGATCGACCTGCAGCTTGACGATGGCGTCGGGGTTCGTCTCGGCGACCTCCTCAATGTCGACGCCGCCCTCTCGGCTGGCCATGATGAGCGGTTGGGAGGTCTCGCGGTCGAGCAACACGGCGAGGTAAAACTCATCAACGATCTTCTCGCCGCTGGCAACGAGCAGGGTGTGGACTTGGCGGCCAGCCTCCCCGGTCTGCTTGGTGACGATCGTGTTGCCGAGCATGGCCTTGGCCTTTTTATGCACGTCTTCGGACGACTTGCAGAGGTGCACCCCGCCCTTGAAGCCGTCCTTGAACACGCCTTTGCCCCGGCCGCCGGAGTGGATCTGGATCTTGAGCACGACCATCTCTTGGCCCTCGGCGAATAGTTTCTCGGCGATGGCGCGTGCCTCGTTGGCGGTCGTACAGGGCTGGCCCCCGGGGACTTCCACCCCGTGGCGGGCTAGCAGTTGCTTGGCTTGGTATTCGTGAAGGTTCATTTCTCCCGGCCGCCGAAACGGCGGCCGAAATGTTTACGGCCAAGAGGTTTGGGAATCAAGTGCGCAGGATTTCCCTTTAAATATTTTTAAAAAAAATTTGCATAATGACAAGGACATGCTAAGAGTTTCCATGTGGTGCGTCACGGATGACGGGAGAACCGCATTAACCACCACGCTATAGAGCAATGAGCAATGAGCAATGAGCAAGAAAAAAGAACTAACAAATGAGGAATGGGATTTTTCCGTCTTGGAGAAAGCGCCCCGTACGTTGATTCACCGCGCCCTGCAATGGGAACTGGATCGTGAACTGGGAAGCGGCCGAGAGCCGTTTCTGAGAAGCGCGGAGTGCCGTCGGGCGCTGGCGTCCGGCAAGGGACAGGGCAGCGCCTCGGGCGTGGTCGAACTGGGCAAGGCCAGCGACAAGACCATGCCGTTTGAGGAGTCGCACAGCTTTCGCGTCGACTGGTCCCAGCCCCGTGAGGAACTGGTCGAGCAGTTTGGCCAATGGCTGGACACGCAGGAGAAGAGCGGCCGGTTGATCCGGAAGCCGAACCTGGGCAAGCCGCGGCAGCCGCTGACGATGCTGCGCAAGATGTCCATCGTGCGGCTCAAGGCCAACGGCTACTCGCTCCGCAGTGCCACGGCCAAGTTCACCGGCAAGAAACGGTACGTCGCGAGCCTCCACAAGATCAACTGGACCACGGCGTCGCGCGAGGTAAGTAACGCCATGACGCGCCGCCGCAGCAGTCTCAAGTCACTTGAGCGGACGATGGGTGGCAAGAACTGGAAGACCGGTGTCTACAGGGGAGCGTAGTCCCCGTCACAACGAACGTTGAATGCCCGCCGGGGTTGATTCCCCGTCGGGCATTTTTCTTGCCGCCATCACCCAGCCCAGGCAGAGGCGGCGCACTGGCTTGAAGAGGTTGACCACCGAGCAGGCGTGGTTTACTGCGAGACTGACCAGCGCCGTGTAAATCCGTTCAGGCAGCCGTTTCCCGAGATTGCCGACTTGGGTGTCGAGGAACATCTGCGCCATCGTCGTCCAGTTGTTGCCCCGGCGGATCTCGTCGAGAATCTCGAATTCGGCTTCCTCCAGCAGATGCCGCAGGCCATGGAGTGTGTAGCGGTAGTAATCGTGCGGCTCCTCGTGTAGCGGCCACGTCATCGGGGCGGAGAGAATCAGGATGCCGTCCGGTTTCAGGACGCGGGCCATTTCCGGGATGACGATCTCCGGCTGCCGCACATGCTCAAGCATCTGAGTGCTGACGACCGTGTCAAACGTCCCTTCTCGGAATGGCAATACCATGCTGTCTGAGAAAAAATCGGCGCGGGTCGATTCGCCGTACGAGCCCTCCATCGTCACAGGCCAGTCGGTGCCGTAGTAGCGGCTGCCGCGCTGCGTCAACAGGCTCTTGTAAGGCTTCATGCCGCAGCCGACATCGAGCAGTCGGCCCGGCTTCACGCGGTGGCGCAACTCCCTGAGCGCCTGTACGATACTCACCCGCTCAAGGTAGTGCGGGCGGTGTTTTCCGGGGTGCAAAAATGCCCGCTCCACGTCGGCGGTCTCCTTGGATCGGTCACTCATTGCGTTGGGTGCAGCCGCTTGGCCAGAGGCGCGTCATTAGACCAAAGGGAAGCCGGTCGGAAAAGTAAAACAGGCGCTTGGCCAGGCGTTCCGCCGAGACGCGCGGCTCGGCGGCAATGCGCTGCACGAACGCATCGAACAGCCGGAAATACTCCGCTTCGCGGTGGGGCTGGGTGAGCGCGCGAGCCTCGGCGCGCGCTTGGCCAAGCGCTGATTCCGGCTTGGCCAGGATGGTATGCAACTTGGCCGCGGCCTGCCCAAAGTCGAACGCATCCCAGATGAACTCGCCGCCAAGCTTGGCCGAGTACTCATCGCTGCCGCTGCCGATTGCGGGGTAGAGCGGCAGCACCCCGGCGCTGAACGCCTCGAGCATCGAAATTGGCAACCCCTCGTAGTCACTGACGCTCGTGATGAAGTCCCAGCCGTTCAACACCGACCGGTAATCGTCGCCTGACTTGCGGCCATGAAACACCGTGCGGTCGGGTGGCAACTGTCGCTCAAGCCAGGCCTGCTTCGGGCCGTCGCCGAGCAGTTCAAGCCGAAAATCGATGCCGGCCGACTCGAGCGCGTTGGCCAAGCCGGGCAGACGATCGACCCGTTTTTGTTCCGACTGCATCCGGCCAATCCAGCCGATGACCACCCTGCGCTTTGTCAAGGGTGGACGCTCTGGCATTGCCGGCAGTCCATCGATCGGGTACGGGATCAATTCGACCCGGTTCGCCTTGGCCAAGTCCGGCAGGCAGTCGGACACAATCTCGACGAGTGCGTTACTCACGCACAACACACCGTCGAGCAGGCCACGCTCGGTTTCGAGGTGGGTTCGCAGCCCGGTCCAGTCCGAGTGCAACAGGCCGATCCGCCGTCTGCTCGGCATCAGGTCCGCGAGGAACTGCAGGCCCCACATATTGTGACAGACCGCCACCGAGTCACTGAAATGCCCGGAGTGTCCCACAAACTTGGCACGCATCGACCGGATGGTGTGGCCGCCGCCGAAGCCAAGACCGTTGACGTTGGGCTCGTTGAAATCGTCCGGCTCAAACGCAAACAGAAAACTAGGCTCGTGGCCCCGCTTGGCGTCCGAGTCGTGATGTCGCTTGAGGATCGACTGCACCCCACCCAAGCTTCGGTAATAGGTGAAAAAATGAGAGAGGCGCATCACGGGCCAAGCACTTGGCTTGGGGTGCGGATGGTTGGGGCGTGCCGGGTGATGAGTCAACCGAAACCGCCAAAAGATTAGAAAACTGTGGTTTTTATTCGATTTTCGCCAGAAATGGATCATTAATTTTTTTTTGAAAAATGTACTGACAATGTATTGACAATGTATGGGCATGGCGTATTTTTTGGTCAGCGGAGATGGATTTCGACTGGGCAGATATGGCGTTTGAGTGGGAAGGGTTGGCCCCGAAGGACGTTGAGGAGTCGTTCGAGGACCCTTTTTCCTGCAAGCTGTTGCCCGACTCGCCCCGTTACGCCGGGGAGTCGCGCTATTTCAACTTGGGCATGGCGGCATCGGGTTATGGGATTTTCAGCGTCTATCGAACCAACGGCAAACAGATTCGCGTGGTGATGGCGAGGGGTTTCACGGAGGATGAAACTTTTTTCTATCAACGGAAGATGACTCAACGGATCGGATGAGCCATGGTGCAACGCATGAAGCAAAATCGGAATGAACCAGATAAGCGATTGGGAAGAAGTGCCGCAGTTCGACGGGGAAGCGGCGGAGGCCGCCTACTGGGCGGATACCGGCGTTGCACCCCGGTTGATGGAATTAGCGTTGGCGCAGAGCGGCGACGGCATCGAGTCGGTCACCATTTCGTTGCGGATGGATCCTCGGATGCTCTCCAAGATCAAGCGCCTGGCGCGTTCGCGGTACCTGGGCTATCAAAGCATGATCAAGCAATGGATGAGCGAACGGTTGGAACAGGAGACAAAGGATCAATGAAACAGTCGAAGAGAAACAGAATGGCGCGGCGTGGGTTCACGCTGGTGGAACTGCTGGTGGTTATCGTCATCATCGGTATCCTCGCGTCGCTGGTGGTGGGCTTGAGTGGCACGGCCAGTCGCAAGATGCGCGAGTCGCGCACCCGGGCGGAATTGGCGGCGCTCGAGACGGCCATCGAGGCGTACAAGTCCAAGTTCGGCCATTACCCGCCGTGCAACGAGGACAACCCGGCGCTCAACTCGCTTTACTACGAGTTGACTGGTGCACTGTACAGCCCGGCGCGCAAAACATTTCGCGATCCCATGTCGGGAAATGTGATGAGTTTGGAGATGATAGAGGAGCATTTCGGTGTGGAGGGCTTTATCAACACCGCACGCAATGAGACGGAGTTGAAGACCTTCTTCGAGCCCAACCCGAAAACCGTTCGTCATATCAGTGAGGAACATGATGATGATGATGAGGGGCATGGCCATGAGGAACATCATCCCGATGAGGTGCATATTCTTTGCGCTCCGGTGCCGTGGCCGCTGAATCGCGACGATCACCCGGTCCGGCACCACGGCAAAGTGGCCAAGGGCGTGAATCCGTGGCGCTATGTGACCGGCAAGCCGGTGGTGAACAACATCGGCAAATACGACCTGTGGGCCGAGATCGTCGTGGGCGACGAGGTTCTGGTCATCAGCAACTGGCGCGAGGATACCTTCTCGCGGGGGGAACTTTCGAGATACTACAAAAAGAGAAAACGGTGAACTGACTTTTGAACAACAAACGAACCATGAAAATGAAGACAACAAATCTCCACGCCGCACCGGCCCGGCGCGGTTTCACCCTCGTGGAATTGCTGGTGGTGATCGGCATCATCGCGATCCTGGCCGCAATGATCCTACCGACGCTCGGCAAGGCCAAGGACTCGGCCAAGAAGGCGCAGGCCAAGAGCGAGATGCAGAATATCTCCGGCGCGGTGCGGGCCTACGAGGCGGAGTACAGCCGGTTCCCGATCCCGACGGAGGTCACGGATCAGCTAAAAACACCGGACTACACCTACGGCACCATGCATATGTTTGGCAGTTCAGCCAAGCTACTGACCAATCCCAAGGGTGAGAAGTTGCCGAAGATCTCCACCGTCGCTGGCAGGTGGCAGGTGAGTAACGCCGAGTTGGTGGCGATCCTCAGGGCTCAGGTACAATTCCGCAACGGCCGCTCGACCTCGAACCGAAAACACCGGATGAACCCGAAGAAGGTGAATTTTCTCAACGCCAAGGACGTGACCTCGACGACGCTGGGCGGGGTGGGGAGCGACGGTGTGTTCCGCGATCCGTGGGGCAGCCCGTACATCGTCACGGTGGATGCAAACTACGACGGCAAAACAATCGATGCATTTTACGGGCAACGTTCTGTGTCAGCGGCAGAAAGAAACGAAGGATTAAATGGTTTGAGTCGGGTAAAGGGCGGGTATCAAGCCAACGCGCCGGTGCTCGTCTGGTCCCTCGGCCCCGACGGGCTGGCCAGCGCGGATGAGAAGGCTAACCAAGGGACCAACAAGGACAACATCCTGAGCTGGCAGTGACCTTGGCCAAGCGGGGGCAACGACATGATTGATTCACGCACCAACCGGCGGCGAGCTGCAAAGGCCGGCCAAGCGCTTGGCCAAGCGCGGTGGGCCGGGCTGGGTGCGTTCACACTGCTCGAGTTGCTGGTGGTCATCGGGATCATTGCCCTGTTGACGAGCATCTCGCTGCCGGCGATGAAGGGGCTCGGGCGCAGCGCCACCCAGAAGGGCGCGACGCGCCAACTGGTGGAGGATCTGCGGTACGCCCGGCAGATCGCGCTGCGCAACCGCTCGACCGTGTACGTCGTCTTCACCCCCACCAACATCTGGGAGATCATCAAGGACGTGGATCGCGAACAGTTGCCGCCGCGCAAGAAGGATCCGCGCCTGCTTTCGCTCACCAACATGCTGGAGAAACAGTTCAGCGGCTACGCCGTCATGTCGATGCGCTCAGTCGGCGATCAACCCGGGCGGAGCCACCCCAACTACCTCACCGAGTGGAAGCGGCTGCCGAAGGGCATGCTGATAGCCCCGTACAAGTTCATGGCGTGGCGCAAGGGCGTGCACGAATACAAGCGGGGCGACGAGTACGACGACGGGTTTCTTCGGGATCATTTTTACGGGCATCCACCCCAGTCGCCGTTGATTCCGTTTCCGCTGGCCGACAGCAGCCCGGCGCGGCTGCCGCACGTGGCGTTCAATTCGCGGGGGCAACTCGTCAAGCGGGACGGCTTCGGCAAACTCGTACCGGCGGGGCGCGACGAAATTATCCCGCTGGTCGAGGGCAGCGTGCTGCATGAGCGGGACCGGTTTGGCAACTACCGGCCCGCCCGCCCGGACGTGCTGGCCACC
This sequence comes from Verrucomicrobiota bacterium, assembly GCA_030749225.1. Classification (GTDB taxonomy): domain Bacteria; phylum Verrucomicrobiota; class Verrucomicrobiia; order Limisphaerales; family UBA1096; genus UBA1096. The sequence continues at coordinate 117 of JASMKO010000051.1, read as the reverse complement.
GGAGGATTCAGCGACGTGGCGGAGCGGTGGTATCACACGAGGATCCGCGTGAACCACCTCACCGGCCGTGCCCGGGTGGAGACCGACGCCGGACTGGAGGTGGGCAACATCAGATGA
>JASMKO010000050.1 GCA_030749225.1 Verrucomicrobiota bacterium | reverse complement strand
CAGGAATGCCGGCGCTCTTGGGCTGCGCTAGATAACGACTACAGCTACGGCGACTTGGCAGAACAAGCCGCCGCCGCTGACCCGTGGCGTTCCGTGATCAACCCGTCGGATCCCCGGTTTCTCTCGCCGGACAACATGCCGAGGCGCATCGCCGACGCCTGTCGCGAAACCGGCGAGCCTGTGCCAGAGACGCCCGGCGCGGTTGTCCGCTGCGCGCTGGAAAGCCTCGCGCTGCTGTACGCCCGCACCCTTCGCGAGTCGGAGCAGCTCGTCGGTTGGCGGGCCGACACGGTGCACATCGTCGGCGGGGGCAGCCGCAACGCATTACTGAACCAGTTGACCGCCGATGCCGCGAAAACCCGCGTCGTCGCTGGGCCCACGGAGGCGACTGCTTCCGGCAACATCCTCGTGCAGGCGATTACAGCCGGGGTGGTCAAAGACCTCGCCGAGGCACGGCAGATCGTCCGCAATTCGTTCGACACCAAAGACTATTGCCCGAATCCGTCGGATGCCATCGAGGCGGCCCGTGTCCGGTTTGACCAACTCTGAGCCGATGCCGGGCGATTTACTTCACGACTTTCTCCAACAGCAAGGCGCGCAGTTTGGCGAAGTCGCCGGCGAGCCGCTTGTCCAAAACTACGGTGACATGACCGCCGAACACTGGGCGCTGACTGAGACCGTCGCCCTTATCGATCTTTCCTTTCGCGGTTGCCTTGCTGTTCTGGGTGACGACCGCGTCAAGTTCATCAACGGGCAGGTCACCAACGACGTCGCCGGACTCAAGCCGGGGCAGGGCAGCTACGCCGCGCTCGTCAACGCCAAGGCCAAAATGCAGGCTGACATGCACGTGTACCGGCTCGATGACGAGTTGATCCTCGACTTCGAGCCGGGCCTGCTCGACACGGTCAAGGCGCGACTCGAGAGTCATATTGTCGCCGATCAGGTTGAACTTGTCGATGCCTCGCCGCACTTCGGCCTGCTCAGCCTCCAGGGGCCGAAGACGGCCGACGTGCTGGCGTCGATTGGCTTGGCCTTGCCCGGGGAATTATTCGCGCACACCAAGTCACCGGTCGACGACTGGGGAGAGGTTTACCTCATGAATAACAGCAGGTACGGAGCTGCCGGTTGCGACCTGTATATTCCCAACGAAAGTTTGGCCAATGCTGCTGAGCGTTTAGCCAAGGCAGTGAAGGGACACGGCGGTTGCTTCGCAGGTTGGCAGGCGGCGGAGATTGCGCGCGTCGAGGCTGGCATTCCGCGGTTCGGGGTCGACATGGACAACAACACGCTGCCGCCCGAGGTCGGCTTGGAGGCACGGGCTATCAGCTACAACAAAGGCTGCTACATCGGGCAGGAGATCATCGCTCGTATTCGCACCTACGGCCGTGTCAATCGCTCGCTCGTTGGCTACCGCTTGGACGCTGACTTGGCCGGCGGAACTCTACTCACCGACGATTCTGGAAAGACGGTTGGCACGCTCACCAGCGTGATCGACTCACCAAGGTTTGGTCCGATCGCCCTCGGCTCGGCCAAGCGCGGCAGTGAAACCCCCGGCCAAGCCTTCACTGCACGGGAGCCCGCCCAAGGCCGGGCTACTGTCACCGAAACTCCGTTCCACTAATCCGCCGCTAGGCCAAGCGGGGATCGCTATTCGTTGGGGGGATGGAGTTGTTTCTCGGAGTGGGCGATCACGGCGCAGACGGCGGCGTCGCCGGTGACATTGGTCGTGGTGCGCAGCATGTCGAGGATGCGGTCTACGCCAAGGATCAGCGCGATACCTTCGCCAGGGACGCCGACGGCCTCGAGGATGATCACCAACATGATGATGCCGGCACCGGGGACGGCAGCGGTGCCGATCGAGGCCAGCACTGCAGTGAGGACGATGGTCACCTGTGCCCCCATATCGAGCGGAATGCCGGAGGCCTGGGCGATGAACACTGCCGCGACAGCCTGATAAAGCGCGGTACCATCCATGTTGATCGTGGCGCCGAGCGGGACGACGAACGAGGTTGTCTCCCGCGAGGTACCCAGTTTTTCGCGGCACTGGCGCATGGTGACCGGTAGCGTGGCGCCGCTTGAACTGGTCGAGAAGGCGAGCAGTTGCGCGGGGCCGACGGCCTTGAAGAATTGCACGATTTTCAACGGAGTCCAGAGCTTCAGTAGGCCAAGGTATACCACGCAGATGTGCAGCAGCAGGCCGATGATCACCGCGATGCAGTAGTAGCCCAGCGCTCCGAGGATTGCGCCGATCTGGGCGAGGTCGGTTTGACCTTCCTCGCCGACGGCCAGGGTGGTTATGGTCTTGGCGATGAGCGCGAAGACGCCAATCGGTGCCATTAGCATAATCATGTTTACTAGCTTGATGACCACCGCCTGCAGGCCTTCGAAGAGCGTGAGCACCGGTTGCCGGTGCTCGCTGTTGACTTGCACCAGTGCGATGCCGATGAGTAGTGCGACAAAGACGAGCTGCAGCATGTTACGGTTGCTCGACGCCGAGCCAAAAAAATTGTCCGGTACCATATCCACCAGCGGCTGGAGCGGGCCACGCGCCTTCGCCGACTCGACGGTTTCACCTTTTGCTTTGGCGTTAGCGTTGGCCTGGAATTGCTTTGTGAGATTGTCTTTGGTCTCGGCGGGAAGCCGGTTGCCGGGGTTGATGGTGTTGACCACCAGCAGGCCAATGGTCACGGCAATGGCGGTGGTGGTAATGTAGAGGCCAATAGTTTTGCCGCCCATTCGCGACAGTTTTTTGAAATCAGACAGCGATGCCACGCCGGCGACAAGGGAAGTAAGCACCAGCGGCACGGCAATGAGTTTGAGCAGGTTCATGAAGATATCCCCAAACGGAACAACCCAGTTCTTGGCAAACCCGATCCATTGGAATTTAGCGGCTACGATGCCGTAGATGAGTCCGAGGACCATCCCGATGATGATCTGCCAGTGCAGTTTCCGGTACCATTTCATGCCTGTATGGCCGGATGGTAGGGAGGAAGTCTCGCCGAGTGAAGAACTTTAGTTGCGTGGCGGGGGCGGGGGCTCCATTTCCGCGACTTGTTGTTCCAATTCGCGGACTCGCTTGGCCAAGTCGGGTAGTTTTTGCACCGCAACGATCTGGCGTTTGGCCTGTATGTCCGGAACCGCCGGGATTCCCATGTACTGTTTGCCACCTTCGAGACTGCCCATTACGGCGGATTTTGAGGCGATGACTGCTTTCGGACCGATTGTTATGTGGCCAATCACACCCACTTGGCCGGCGAGGGTGGAGAATTCGCCGATCTGTGTGCTGCCGCCGATGCCTGTTTGGGCAACGATCAGGCAATGTTTCCCGATGACGACATTGTGACCGATCTGAACGAGGTTGTCGATCTTTGTGCCATCACCAATTTCGGTGTTCCCCAGCGCGCCGCGATCAATCGTGACGCTGGCCCCAATTTCAACATCGTTCCCGATCACCACACCGCCGATTTGCGGGATTTTGCGGTGATGGCCTTCATCAAAAACGTAGCCGTAGCCATCTGATCCCACGACGGAGGCGGAGTGGATGCGAACGCGATCACCGATGCGGCTCTGTGGATAAATAGTCACATTGGGGAAGAACCGTACGGCTTGGCCAAGCGACGACTGGTCGCCCACACTGCAATTGGCCTCAAGGACAGTCTGGCGCCCGATAACGGCATTCTCGCCAATGACGCAGTTCGGACCGATATGCGCCGTTTCGTCCACCCGGGCACTTTCCGCAATGACGGCGCTTGGATGGACACCGGGGCCGAACTGTTTCTCCGGAAAGAACAACGGCAGCACACGGGCGAATGCAACGCGTGCATTCTGCACGCGGATCACCGTCTTGTCGTCAGAGCTGAATTGGTCGGTGGCCAGAATCGCGCTCGCTTCGCTTTGCTCGGCCAAGCGAAAGAACTTTTCATCCTCGGCGAATGTCAGGTCACCGGCCCTTGCTGCATCGGCTTGGGCGAAGCCGACAAGCTTGACGTCGCCGTTGCCGACGACTTCTCCCCCGACTTGTTCGGCGATTTCGCTGGCACTGTATTTCATGGCAGGTTAAAGGAATTGGGTCAAGTCACGCGTTGACTTGTCACACGGCAGCCACTATAAATCCGGTTCGCCCTGAGGCAAACATCTTTAAGTAAATCAATTCGTTTAACCCAAGATTATGAGTAGAAAAATTCGTTACGGAATGGTCGGCGGCGGTCGAGGTGCGTTCATCGGCGCGGTGCACCGCATCGCCGCCAACATCGACGGCCAGATAGAGCTGGTGTGCGGTGCGTTCTCATCCAGCCCGCGTAAGTCTAAGGCCAGCGGCCGCGACTTTTTTCTCCCGGCGAAGCGCTGTTACGGCACATTTCAGGAAATGATGGAGAAGGAGGCTACGCTGCCGGAGGGAGAGAGGATGGATTTTATCTCCATTGTCACCCCGAATCATATGCATTTTCCACCCGCAAAGATGGCGTTGGAGAACGGTTTCCATGTTTTGAGCGACAAGCCAGCTACCTTCGATCTCAAGGAGGCCAAGGCCATTGAGAAATTGGTTAAGAAAACCCGGCTGCTCTACGGTCTGACACACAATTATACAGGCTACCCGCTGGTCAAGGAGGCCCGCGATATGGTCGCTGCCGGCAAACTCGGGAAGATTCGAAAGGTGGTGGTCGAGTACCCGCAGGGCTGGCTCGCGACCCGACTCGAAACAACTGGCCAAAAGCAGGCTGGCTGGCGCACCGACCCGAAGCGCAGCGGTGCCGCTGGCTGTATCGGTGACATCGGCACACACGCAGAGAACCTTGCCGAGTACATCACCGGCCTGAAAATCAAGGAACTCGCTGCTGATCTGACTGCCTTCGTCAGCGGCCGCAAGCTCGATGACGACGGCAACATCCTGCTCCGGTTTACCGGCGGTGCCAAGGGCGTGCTGCATAGTTCGCAGATTTCCGTCGGCGAGGAAAATAACCTCAACATCCGGGTCTACGGCGAGCGCGGCGGCTTGGAGTGGCACCAAAACGAGCCAAACACCATGCTTCTCAAGTGGCCCGACCAGCCAATGCAGGTATACCGCACCGCCAACGGATATCTTGGTGCCAATGCCGCCAACGCTGCCCGCACTCCCCCGTCGCACCCCGAGGGCTATCTGGAGGCGTTCGCGAACATATACGTCAACTTCGCCAACCACATCCGCGCCAGGCTCGAGCGCCGCAAACTGGCCAAGGGCGACCCCGCACTGGACTACCCCACTATCAAGGATGGAGTTCGGGGCATGGCCTTCATCGAGGCGGTCGTGAAATCGTCCAAGAACAACGCTCGCTGGACCAAGCTGGGGTGATCGAAGCGGTGATTGCTGCCGCTTGTCCAAGCGGAGATCAGATATGGCGACCATAGGAGTGGGCATCATCGGCTGCGGCGGAATTGCGTTGCAGAATCATCTTCCCGGGATTGAGTTGTGTCCGGACACCCAGTTGCTGGGCTTATGCGACAGTAGCGCCGAGGTGCTTGAGCGCGCTGTCCAGCAAACCGGCGTGACCGTGAGCACGCAGGATTACAACGAACTGGTTCGGCGCGACGATATTCACGCCGTCATCATCGCCACGCCCAACGCGACCCACGCCCCAATGGCGATCGCCGCCGCCTCAAACGGCAAGCACGTGCTCTGTGAGAAACCGCTTGGCCTGGATCAGGCGGAGACGCTCGATATGCTGCGCTGCGCCCGCGAGAACGGCGTTCGGCACATGACCGCCTTCACGTACCGTTTCGTGCCGGCGATGCGCTACATGAAATACCTCGTCGAGAGTGGTGGCATTGGTCAGCCGTATCACATCCGCACCTGCCGCCTGCAGGACTGGGGCGATCGAAATCTTGGCTGGCGCCAGCTCAGCCATATGGCTGGCTCGGGTGAACTCGGCGACATGCTTTCGCACCGACTCGATTATGCTCACTTCCTCATCGGTGACATGAAACGCCTCACCGCCGACATCCGTCGATTTATCGACGACCGGCAGGGGCAGGCATCCGATTTGGAGGATTGGGTCACCGTGATGGCCGAGTTTGAAAATCAGGCCACCGGCGTGCTCGAGAGCAGCAAGTTGGCGACTGGTCGTGGTGAGGGTGCGCGCAGCCAGGATTACTGCGAGATCAACGGCAGCGAGGCGACGATGGTGTTCCAGCTTGCTAATCCCAATCAATTCCAGATAGCACGTCGTGGCCAAGCCGGCTTGGAAACAATTGATGTTCCCAGCGAATTTCTTGTCTGGCCGGGCACGAGCCGGGATCCGTCGCAGGGCGACCCCGGCATTAACTTTCGCTGGGATCAGGATTTCGAGTTCATTGATGCCATACGGAACCAGCGTGAATGCGATCCCTCTTTTCTACAGGGCGCCCGGGTTCAGGCGGTAATGGATCTCGCCCTTCAGGCGGCGGTTGACAAAACTTGGCTGGATGTCCAGTACCCCGGGGGTTGAACCGTGCGGTACCGCTTGGCCAAGCTGGGTGGTTGGTATGCTCTGGCCGTGGCGGTGCTTGGCCAGGCGCAAGCCGCCGAGCGCGATTTTGCCAAGCCAAACATCGTAATCCTTTTGGCCGATGACTTGGGTTACGGCGAACTGGGCTGTCAAGGGAACAGCGAGATTCCCACCCCGCACATTGACTCGATTGCGGCCAATGGCGTGCGGTTTACGAACGGCTACGTCACCGCGCCATTTTGCAGCGCTTCAAGGGCTGGGCTGATTACGGGGCGCTACCAGACCCGCTTTGGCTACGAGTTCAATCCCATTGGTCATCATAACGAACTTCCTGGCGTCGGATTGCCTCGAAACGAGGAGACCTTGGCCGAGCGGTTGCGACATGCCGGATATGTGAGTGGCTTGGTTGGTAAGTGGCATCTGGGTGGACACGCTGAGTTCCATCCGTTCCGTCACGGCTTCGATGAGTTCTTCGGTTTTACCCACGAGGGCCACTACTTCGTGCCTCTACCTTGGAGCGGCGCGACGACCTGGCTGCGCCGCAGCGTGTTGCCGGGGGGAGGCAGGGGGCGGTTCACGACTGCCGATGGCCGGATTATATATTCCACCCACATGAACGGGACGGAACCAGCGTACGACGCCAACAACCCGATCATGCGTGGTGGCCAGCCGGTGGTTGAGGAGACCTACCTCACCGACGCCTTCACCCGGGAGGCGGTGGACTTCATTGAGCGAAACAAGGACAAGCCGTTTTTCCTTCTGCTTGCATACAATGCTGTGCACAGCCCAATGCAAGGAACTGATCCATACATGAAAAAATTTTCGCACATCCAGGATGTTCACCGGCGCATCTTTGCCGCCATGTTGTCCAACATGGACAACAGCGTGGGTGTTGTTCTGGCCAAGTTACGCAGGGAACAGTTGCAGCAGAACACACTCATCTTTTTCATGAGCGACAACGGTGGCCCAACCCGGGAGTTGACCTCCACCAACCAGCCCCTGCGAGACGGGAAGGGGAGTGTCTATGAGGGCGGCTTGCGAGTGCCATTCATAGCACAATGGCCTGCCCAGTTGGCAAGAGGCACGATTTACGAACAGCCGGTCATCTCATTGGACATTTTTACCACGGCAACCACGGCTGCAAAAGCACCCCTCGGTGTCAGAGCCGGGCACAAACTTGATGGCGTCGATCTTCTTCCTTACTTGAAAGGCAAAATCAAGGTGGCTCCGCACGAAAAACTGTTTTGGCGTCAGGATCGCCGTGCGGCCTTGCGCATGGGAGACTGGAAGCTGTTGAGAAACCCGCGCCGCGGCCAAAACAGCGAATGGCAGCTGTACAATCTGGCCAACGACATCGCTGAGCAAAACAACTTGGCCACCACAAACAAGGCCAAGCGTGAAGAACTGATCTCTGCCTGGCGGGAACTTGACTCCGAGATGGCTGATCCATTCTGGCAGCGGAAATAAACTGTGTTTGGCTTATACCAATGGTATTGTTCGAAAAAGCGCTTGAGCCTTTTGCTGTTTGGTGTCAAAATTCCTCCCCGTTCGGAACGCGGGGTGGAGCAGCCCGGTAGCTCGTCAGGCTCATAACCTGAAGGTCGGCGGTTCAAATCCGTCCCCCGCAACCAATTTTTAACCCTCGATTTCTTCAATGAAGCCGGGGGTTTTTTTGGTGCCTGATCTCCCCGACTCTCTCCACCCCGATCTCACCAAAAATTGGTCTGTGCTATTTTGTGCTACGTTTTATTTTTCCAAAGAATGCACTTGACCGGTTTTGGCGCTAGCTGACAATCGCACCCCCACAGCGACCAATTTAAAACCCTGAAAATTTTCAGGGTTTGTTTTTTTGCTTGTCTTTATGTCTTTTTTACGGTTTTTATTTTGCCCCTCGTATGCGCATGATAACAACAACAAACCATCACAAATAAGGTTAGTGTGGTAAAGTCGTGTCACACCAATGAAAAAATTATTCAAAATATCTTCCTCAAGCGTTAGTGACTTTAAGCGAGGCTTCACGTGGATTGAATTGCTGGTGGTGATTGCGATCATTGCCATCCTAGCAGGGTTGTTGCTGCCGGCTTTGGCCAAGGCAAAGCAGAAGGGGCAAGCAACGATTTGCCTAAAC
>JASMKO010000049.1 GCA_030749225.1 Verrucomicrobiota bacterium | reverse complement strand
TATATGATTTGCGCTGGGTTTCTGCTGCTTCACGAGAAGGTCAAAAAACTTTATGATCCAGTTGCGTATGCCTTGATTTGCACACTTCTTGGCTTGGCAGTGATGCAGTCGGGGTTGATGAGTGATCCGAAACTTGAACCCATTTTAGGATTTGAAATCTGGCTGCCTAATTTCATCGCCGGTTTTGGTTTGTTGTACCTCCTGTCTTATGCCGTTGGTGGATTTAAAAAACAGATGGACTCACAAGCCATCGTGATCGCTGTGGGAGTCATTTTACTGGCGTTTTTCACCAATGCTGGAATTTTACTTTCGATTTTGCTTATGGTATTTGGGCGCATGAATCATCGCCCGTTGGTTTCATTCATCGGCTGGATTTCCCTGACTGGATTTCTCATCTACTACTATTATCAACTCGATTTCACCTTGGAGACGAAGTCATACGTCCTGCTTGGCAGTGGCGGTTTGCTGCTTGGCATTCGTCTCATCCTGAATGCACTCGTTACTAGAAAGGAACAAAACTCATGCGTATAAAACTGGCACTCCTGCTCCTGCTCCCGGTGTTGGGCTATCTCAACCTTAGCATTCTCAGCAAAGAATCCCTGAAGGCCAACGGCGAAACGATCCTGTTGGAATTGGCGCCGCGCGACCCGCGCTCCCTGTTGCAGGGGGATTACATGGCACTGAATTATCGCCTGCACAATGAACTACGTGGAAAGAAGGAACTGCGCAGCCACCGGGGACAGATCGTCATTAAAAAAGACGACAACGGCGTGGCAACGTTGGATCGTGTCTACAATGGCGAAGACCTGGCTGAAAACGAACGGTTGCTCCGGTTCAATTTCAGCAGTCGCCGTCCCGAGGTGGCCACGCATTCCTTCTTTTTTCAGGAAGGCAAAGCCAAGGCATTTGAAGCGGCACACTACGGCATTTTCAAGCTCGACAGTGACGGCAACCTGATGCTGGTGGACTTGGCTGACGAAAACCGCGAACCCATCAGCCCCAAGGCCTACAACGAGGAGCAACCCACCACCAACGCACAATAGCCGCTTGGCCAAGCGGTGATCGGCGGTAATTCGGGACTGGACTTTTATCCATCGGAGGAGATTGTTCCCTGACACGAATCGTTTGAGGAACATGAAAACGCATTTTTTCCCATCGATGGCGCTGGCACTTGGCTTGATGACGCAAAATGGCCAAGCAGCCGAGATTGCTTCCGGGCCGCCGACCGGTTCCCGGCTCGCGCCGGTGAACAGCTATGCACTGCACGGTCCGCACAAGGGCCGGGAGTTTGATGCTTCCAAGTCGCTTGGCCAAGGCTCCGGCGCGCTCCTGTTCATCCACGAGTTGACCCGCAACATCGTCCCGGTGTTGCGCGGCCTCGACGACCTCACCGCAGAGCACTCCATCCTAGGTTTTCACTCGCACACCCTGCTGCTCTCCGACGATCGCACCTCGGCAGAGAACCGGCTCAAGGCCATCAACGGATCACTCAAGCTTGCGCACCCGATCATCCTGAGCCTCGACGGACTCGAGGGGCCGGGCGACTACGCGCTCAATCGCCGCGCTGCACTGACACTGGTTCTGGCCAAGGGCGGCCAGGTGGTGCGCTCGGTCGCACTCACCGACACCGGCCAGCACAATGTGCCGCAGTTGCGGGAATGGGTTGAAGAAATCGCCGGCAAAATCCCGTCTGACCCGGCAGAGTTGCGCCGCATGATCGCCGGCAATTTGCCGAAGAGCGGTGATGCCGTTCGCGAACTTGCCGTAAACCAGGGCGTGCAACTGCAGAGACTCCGCGCGCGCTTGGCCCAACTCGAGAGCGGACAGATGAACAACCGAATGCAGCAGCGCCGCCCGCAGCGCATGAAGCGCGACGCTCCGAATGCCACCCGCCGTCCCGCCGCCGATCGCAACCCGGCCAAGTCGGCGGCCAAGCGCGAAGGCGCGCCGCCCAATGACGCTGACCTGCAATCGAGCCTCCGCGCCTTCATCCGCAAGACAAACAGTGACGAACGCAACGACGAGGTTTTTCAGAGCATCACCGACCGGGCTGCCGAGAGTGCCGAGTTGATGCGACAGGCACGCGAGATGTTCCGGCTCGTGCTCAGTCTCAAGGATCGCTACGGCACCCCGCATGCCCACAAGTTGGCTGAGGGTTTTGTGAAGAAACACTCCGGCGCGAAGAGCCGGTGACATGTGCCGCGCCTGGGTCATCGCCGCAGCCTTCGCTGCGCCACTTGTTTCCGGAGCGGGCGAGCCTAAGCCGTTTCATTTCGCTCACGACATCTCGCCGCTGCTGATCAAGCAGGGCTGCGCCTCGGCCGAGTGCCACGGCGCGGCGACTGGCCAGGCCGGCTTCAAGTTGTCACTCTTCGCGATGAATCCCGCCGCCGACTACGCCGCACTCACGCAGGACCTAGACGGCCGCCGGATCGACCTGGTCAAACCGGAGGCCAGCCTGCTTCTCCTCAAAGCCACCCGGCAAACCAAGCATGAGGGCGGTCGAATTTTCAAAAAAGGCAGCGCCGACTACGAGTCGCTGCTCGGTTGGATTCGGCGCGGCGTGGCGTTCGCCGAGAGCGAACCGGGCCGCCTGGCCAAGCTGCGGCTCGAGCCACGAGACGGCGGCTTCGGGGCGGTGGCGGAATTCCGCCTGGCCAAGCGCACGGTCACCCGCGACGTCACGCGGCTCACTGTATTCTCGAGCACCGACGAGGCCGTGGCACTCGTCCACGACGACGGCTCGGTGAACCGGCGCGCCACCGGCGAGGCGTGGGTGATTGCCCGTTACGCCGACCGCAACGCCCGTGCCGTCATCCGACAGTCATTCAACGAAGGCCCGCCGGGCGCGGCGCCGTCGACGCAGCCACTCGACGCCGCCTGGCTTGCCGGCCTCGAGTCGCTGGGCCTCAAGCCGGACGCCGAGGCGGACGCCTTCCTGCTCGCTCGCCGGTTGCACATCGACCTCGCCGGCCGACCACCGACACCAAGCGAGCTCGACGCATTTCTCGCGTTGCCGCCAGCCAAGCGCTTGGCCAACACGGCGGATCGCCTGATGCGCACCGAGGAGTTCGCCGAAGTGTTTGCAGATCACTACCGACGCTGGCTCGAGCTGCCGGAAACCCGAAGCGAAAAAGATGCCGAGAAGCGCCGTAACTCGAAACTACGCCGCTACCTTTTCGAGGCGGTTCGTCAAAACATGCCTCTGCCACAACTGGCCCGGGATATTCTCGGCAGCGGCGAGGCGGGTGGGTTTGTCTCCCGGCACAATGACCCGCGCGACCGTGCAGAGTACGTTGGCCGTACGCTGCTGGGCATGAGCATCGGCTGCGCACGCTGCCATGACCACCCGACGGATCGCTGGCAACAACGCGAGCACCTCGCCTTTTCCGCGTATTTCGCCGACGCGCGGCCGAATCCCGCCGGCGGCATGATGGCCGGCAAACTGTTCCTGCCCGGCACCGGCAAGGCGGTTCAGCCCGCGCTGCTCCAGCTCAATCCTGCCGTGCCGCTGCCCCCCCAGCGCCGGCCCGGCGATGAGCTGGCGTGGAGCATCCTCGACGGCGGTCACGACCAGTTCGGCCGAAACGTGGCGAACCGTTTCTTTGGCATCCTCGTCGGCAAACATCTTGTCAATGCGCCGGACGATCATCGGCTGAGCAACCCGGCGATCCACGGCGCGTTGCTTGACGCCCTCGTGCGGGAGTTCAGCCACACCGGCGGCGATCCGCGAAAATTGATTCGCGCGATCGTCACTTCCCGCGTCTACGCCTTGGCCAGCGAGCCGCGCGATGGGCACGCGCTGGCGACGGATCCGGCCGCACACTACCTCGCCCGCCGCGAGGCCCGACCGCTGACAACGGCACAGTTCAAGCGGGCGGTCGAGTGGGTGATCGGCGACGCGCTGCCGCACGAGCCGCCGCCGGAGTCGCTGCTCGCCCGGCAGCTGTACGTGCTCAACAGCGGACTGATCCAGGACGGCTTGGCCAAGCCGGGCAACTCGGTGGCTGCCATCGGCGATTTTGTCAGTGAGCCGACGCAGCAACTGCGCGCGTTGTTCCGCCTGGTTTTGTCGCGTGACCCCAAACCAAGCGAAGCCGAGTCATTTTTGCCGACACTCGAAAAACAGGGCGCAGCCGGCCTGGGCGATCTTGCTTTCGCGCTGATGGCAGGCCGCGAGTTTGGCTCGTTACGTTGACGAACGACCGAAACCGATGAACCCTTCCCTCATGTTTCGACGCCGCGACTTCCTGACGACAATGAGTGCGCTGCCGTGGCTGCCCAGCCTGCTGCAGGGAGCGCCGCTGCTCCGCAAGTCAAACCGCTCGCTGATTGTGCTGTGGATGGACGGCGGCATGTCACACATCGACACGTTCGACGGCAAGCCGGAAGCACGCCCGGACATTCGCGGTGAGCTCATCGCGCGCGAGTCGAGCCTCGAGGGAGTGTTCGTAAGCGAGCATCTGCCACGAATCTCCGGCATCATGGATCAGTGCGCGTTGGTGCGCTCGATCACCAGCACCGAGGGCAACCACGGGCGCGGCTCGCACTATATGCTCACCGGCCGCCGCCCATCTCCGCTGCTCGAGTATCCATCGATCGGATCGGTGCTGACGCCGGAACAACTCGGCAACGGCAACCCAATCCCATCCTACGTCGCGATCCCCGACGCGCACCCGTACGCGAGGCAAGGATTTCTGCCGCTGACACGCGGACCGTTCGAGGTAGGTGGCGACCCATCGAAAGGCGACTTCCGCGTGCAGAACATGACCGCCTCGCCGCAGGCGCAGCGGGCGCTTTCGCTGCTCCAAACTGTTGACGCACTTGACGGCAAGCCACGTTCCGAGTCGGAGCAGGCGCGTGACCGCTTCCTGTCCCAGGCACGCTTCATGTCGCTCTCGCACGAGGCACGCGAATTGTTCGATCTCTCCAGCGAAAAACCGGAAACGCGCAAGCGTTACGGCCGCAAGCTGCTGGGCCAGTCCGCCCTGCTGGCGCGGCGGTTGGTTGAGGGCGGCGTGCGAACGGTGCTCGTCCGCTACAAGGGTTGGGATCATCACCAGGGCATCGCGCAAGCGCTGACCTATGGATTCCCTCCCAAGCTGGAAGCGCTCGACCAAGCCGTCTCCGCGCTGCACGAGGACTTGATCCAGCGCGGACTCGACGATCGCGTCACCGTCCTCTTGGCCAGCGAATTCGGTCGCACGCCCCGCATCAACCCGCGCGGTGGGCGTGATCATTGGGGTCGCGCCAGTTCTGCACTGCTGTTCGGCAACGGGCTAAAGCGCGGCGTGGTTGTCGGCAAAACCGATGCCAACGGCGAAGCGCCGGTCGAACGGCCTATCACTCCAGCGGATCTTTTCAGCACGGTGCTCGCCGCGCTTGGAGCGGATCTCGAGCATGTGCTGCATACGCCGGATGGACGGCCATCCCGCATTGTCGTCGAGTCGGCCAAGCCCGTTCACGAAATCCTGCAAAGCTGACGATGTCTCCCCTTTGTGTCGTCGCTCTTACTCTGCTGCTTGCGCCGCTTGGCCAAGCGGAGGAAACGCCCGCGCACCTTGGCCCCGTCATCGGTGTCGCCGTGGTCGGCGGGCAGGTGTACTCTGTCTCCCAAGCCGGGATTTTTCGGGAGGGCGCACGCTTGGCCAAGCCGCCGTTCCGCATGATGTCGATGGTGGCGGGCGAACCGCTGCTGCTGCTCGGCGGCGGCCAACCGGCGGTCAGCGGCGACGTCGCGATGTTCAACCCTGACACGAATGCATTCACCAGACTGCGCCTCGGCGATGACTTGGTTTACTCCGTCGCCGTGTCGCCGGACGGCAAAACCGCCGCCGCCGCAATGGCCGATGGCCGTGTACTGACTTTCGATTTTCCCAGCCTCGAGCCAAGCAGCGTCATCGAAGCCAACCGCCATGAGGCGATTGTTCGCGCCGTGGCGTTTTCGCCGGATGGCCAATGGCTCGCCTCCGCTGGCCTCGACAGCCTCGTGCTGCTGACGCCGCGCAAGCCCAATGCCAAGCCGGTCGTGCTAACCGACCACTCCGCCGGCGTCGAGTCGCTCGCCTTTACGCTGGACTCCGCCCGACTCGCCTCCGGTTCGCGCGACGGCCGCGTGCGGTTGCACTCCACCGAAGGTCGCCTGCTGCGGACGTTTCAGGGAGTCGGGGAGCCACCGGACGCCACCGGCTTTGGCGAAGCGCCGAGAGTGCTCTGTCTCGATTGGAGCGGAGCAGACCTCATCGGCGGAACGTCGACCGGCTACATTTTCGGGCTTCCCACCAACCAAGGCGACTGGCAGCCGCTGCACCGAGAAAAAGCCAGCCCCGTGTACTCGCTTGGCCAAGCCCCCAGCCAGATCGTTGCCGGAAAAACCTGCCAACTGCTCAAGGTGGCCAAGCCGGTGGAGTAAACGTTGGGGAACGCCTACGGTCGCGTGCTCCACTTTCAACGATTCGCAATCCGGTAAAGGTGGGTCTTAGTGCGGAGGATCCACGCGGCGCCGTGCACGGCCGGGGAGGCCATGAAACCGCCGTCGAGCTGGCTGGTCGCCAGCACCTTGTACTCCGGCTTGGCCGCAATCACCGTGGTCTTGCCCTCCTCGCTGAAGAAGAAAATCCGTTCGCCGTCCGTCACCGGTGAGGCCGAGTGGTTGCCGCCAACGCGTTCGCTCCACACAACCTCCCCGGACTTGGCCTCGACACTCGACACGATGCCGCCGTCGTCGATCATAAAAAGTAATCCGCCGATCAGCAGCACGGACGGCTTGTTGGAGACACTGCGCTTGAGGCGCCACTTAATGTGCGTGTCGGCTGCCTCGCCTTTCGCGCCAGGATCGACCGCCAGCAGTTGGCCCTTGGCAAAGCCGGTCGGATAAAACAGCAGTCCATGCCCGAACACCGGCCGCGTGCTCGCGGAGTGTTGCGCCCGCTCGGTGATTCGCCAAATCTCTTTGCCGGTTTTCGGCTCGTATGAGTAGCAGGCCATCGCCCCGATACTGATCAATTGTGTGAAACCTCCGTGCTCGATGACAAGCGGAGTCGAGTAACCTTTGCGCATGTCTCCATCTCGAAACGGTTTGCCGTCGGAACCGAGGTCTTGAAAATCCACACTCCGGTCCGTGCGCCAAACCGTTTTGCCAGTGCGCTTGTTGAGCGCGGCGACAAACTGGTGATCGGCTCCGTCGAACGTGAGGATCAGCAGGTCGCCGTAAATAATCGGCGACGAGCCGGAACCTCGAAAATGGTCGCAAACAAAGTCATCCCGCTTCCACAATAACTCTTTGGTTTTTGTGTCTAAGCAGGCTGTACCGGGCGAGCCCCACGTTAGGTAAACACGGTCACCCTCAATGATCGGCGTCGGGGAGGCATAGGTGTTGAACTTGTGCGCGAATTGCGGCTTTTCAATGTGGAAAAGCTGCTTTTCAAATATGACCTTGCCGCTTTTGGCATCGACCGCAAGAGCGGACAACTTGTGGCCTTTTTCATCGGCGGTTGTCAGCCAGATGACATCGCCCGAGACGACCGGAGACGACCAGGCCCGCCCCGGCAGCGCCACCTTCCAGTCGATGTTTTTCGATTCACTCCAATCGGTTGGAAGCGCTTGGCCACCCGGAATGTGCCCCGTGCCAAGCGGCCCCCGAAACTCCGTCCAATCCCCGGCGGCAACCGCCGTCGTGGCAACAAGCAACGCGCTCAAAACCAAGCGCTTGGCCAAGCAGCCCGAGACACTGATGACTTTCCCTGCCTGTTCCCGATTGTTGCGGTATGAAAGTGTGTCGCCCATTTGCATTCTTTGAAAACGTGGTGAAAACCGAGCGCAGTCATGCACGCAAGTCGCCTCCCCGCAAGCAAAACCGACATTTAACCCCACTCATGACCCTGAATCACTGGCGCTCGTATTCGCCTTTGCCGAGTTTTTTGTAAACGGTGAAGCCGGCTTTCTTGGCGTCGGTGATCGAGAGCGGCTTGAGGTGGGTGGGGGTACTGAAGCCGGAGATGAGCTTGCGCACCGACCGCCTGCAGGCGGGGCATTTCTCGAGCGGCTTCGCCGTAACGGGGCGGCGTAGGGTGAAGCCGGGGCCGCCGCACGGTTTGCAGTCGCCCTTGCCGTCGCACAGTTCGTATTCGTAAATCGGCATCGCCGCTTGGCCAAGCTACCACCAAACCAAGCGCTTGGCCAAGCGCGGCCAAGACCGTAGCGTTCCGCCCATGGGGATCGTTCGTGTCCTGGTGGACGGATACAGCCTGCTACACCATTGGCCAGACCTGGCACCGGGCCGGGAGCGGCATTCGTTCCACGCGCGGGACGCGCTGGTGGCAGCGTTGACGCAGTATCAGGACTCGTCCGGCACGCCGGTCACAGTGATCTTCGACGGCGGCGGCGCGCCGCCCGACACACCTAAAAACGAGACGGCCAAGTGCGGCATCGAGGTGCTTTTCTCCAAGAAAGGCGAGACGGCCGACCAGATCATCGAGCGGGTGGCGCACCTGATGAAACCGTACGGTGAGGTGCTGGCGGTCACAAACGACTACGCGGAACGGGAAACCGTCATCAGCCTCGGTGGCTCGGCGTGCAGCTGCGAAAACTTCGTGGCGATGCTCGGCGACACCGTGGGTGATATGCAGATGGACGTGGCCGCGCACAACAAGCGCGAGCGCCAGGGCTACCGGCGTGGAGGCTGAGGCCGCGTTGACACTGCACGCCCCTGCTCCTACGCTTACCGACGCATGAGCAGGCTCACGGAGTCATTGATTGAACTGATCCGACGCACCTCGGCGGAGATTCCCGGCGATGTGCAGTCGGCGATCCTGCGCGGGCTGGAGCAGGAGAAGGAGGGCACCATCGCCAAGTCGGCGCTGGAGATCATCGAGCGCAACATCGAACTGGCCAAGCGCAAGTCACAGCCGATCTGTCAGGACACCGGCAGCATACTGTTTTACGTCGACTGCCCGGTTGACCTGAATCAGGTTGAGTTTGAGCAGGAGGCGCGCGGCGCAGTCAAAGAAGCGACCCGGCTTGGCTACCTGCGGCAAAACTCGGTCGACTCGATCACCGGCAAGAACGACGGCACCAACCTTGGCCCCGGCTCACCGAACCTGCATTTTCACCAGCACGCCTCGGGCGACATCGCCGTGCGGCTTGTGCTCAAGGGCGGCGGCTGCGAGAATGTTGGCACGCAGTTCTCCCTGCCGAACACCCCACTCAAGGCCAACCGCGACCTCGACGGCTGTCGCAAGGTGATCCTTGAGACGGTGCACCAGGCGCAGGGCAAGGGCTGCGGCCCCGGCGTTCTTGGGGTGTGCATTGGCGGCGACCGCGCCTCCGGCTACGAGTTCTCCAAGCGCGAATTTCTCCGGAAACTGGATGACCTCAATCCCGATCCCAAGCTGGACGAACTGGAGCAGGACATCCTCAAGACTGCCAACGAACTAGGCATCGGCCCGATGGGATTTGGTGGCAAAACGACGCTGCTGGGCGTGAAAATCGCCGCGGCCAATCGCGTGCCGGCATCGTACTTCGTAAGCGTCAGCTACATGTGCTGGGCATTTCGCCGCAACGGCGCAACGCTAGCCGGCAACGGCGAAATCACCGACTGGCTGTATTGAAGGAATACACATAATGACTCACAATCTTTCCACTCCGACCTCAGAGGAGGCCGTCCGCAAGCTGAAGGTGAGTGACCAGGTCTTGATCTCCGGCGTGGTGTTCACTGGACGCGATGCGGTGCACAAGTACCTGCACGAGGGCGGCACGTTGCCGGACGGGGTGAATCTCGACGGCGGCATCCTGTATCACTGTGGGCCGGTGGTGCTGAAGGATGACAGCGGAGAATGGCAAGTGACCGCCGCCGGGCCAACCACTTCGATCCGCGAGGAGCCGTATCAGGGTGACATAATAAAGCAGTTCGGTATCCGCGTTGTGATCGGCAAGGGCGGCATGGCAGACAAGACGCTCGCCGCCTGTCAGGAACACGGCGCCGTGTATCTGCACGCCATCGGTGGCGCAGCGCAGGTGCTGGCGGAGTGCATCACCCAGGTGCGCAACGTGCATATGCTCGAGGAGTTCGGCTCGCCGGAGGCGATCTGGGAATTCGAGGTACGCGACTTTCCCGCTGTGGTCACGATGGATTCGCACGGCGGGTCACTGCACAAGGTCATCCAAGCGCAAAGCGGGGACGCCTTGGCCAAGCGGCGTTAAATGTCTGTTCGTCCGTCTTTATTCCACCACAGCGCGGAAGAAGCCAGCTGCGTCGAGTTGGTTGAGATTCAACTGCAGCGGCGCAGTGATGTCTTCCCACGGGCCGTTCACGCTTGACGCGGATTGCAGTGTGCCGCCCGTGATGTCGATCTTGAGCATCCCATCGCCATCCTTGAGCGTGACGACCGGCGGTTCAACCGGGCCGCCCTCTTGTTCCACTACAACGGTGATTTTCGTGTCTGCGGCGATCTCGTTATTGCCTGCGTCGCGGACACCGTTGATGATCAAATTAACTTCCTTTGACTCAATGCCGTAAGCGATGATCTGCACGGAGCGACCGTCACTGAGGTACTTAAGCGATTCAATCTCCGCGCCCTCAATCTCGAACGTGCCCGGAACCGCCTGCCCCTTTGGCCCCTCGAGGGTGAAGGCAGGCCCGGCTCCAGTACTCCAATTGGCGTCGGTCATGTTCTTCAGCACGCCGTCAAACTCATTACCTGAGATGTCGGGCAGTGTGCCACCGCTCAACTCGTCGAACTGGTAATAGGCCAAGAGGCCTTCCTCTTCGCCTGAGAGGGGCTTTTTCATCCACTCCTGCAACTCCTCCTGAGTGCGAACCACCTCCCAGATACGCACTTCGTCCAATTGTCCATTGGTGAATTCGGACACACCCTGATACGCACCGAGATAGGCCTGACCATTGATCATCGGCAGCGGGTCCGGACCAGAATCACGCTCGGCTACAAGTTCCCCGTCCAAGTAGCTCCTGAATCCACCAAACATATCCTGTTCCCAAGTCATCGCCACGTGATGCCAATCGCCATCCGTCGCCGGGCCAACCGCAATGCCGGCGCCCGTGCCGCCATCGGTAGAGATAATGTGAACCCCGTTCCAACCCGCCACGAAATACTGGCCGTCCTGCCAGCGCACCGCCGACTGTAATGACTCACCTTTGAACCAGTACTCTACTGTGATTGCCCATCCATCGCTCAGAATCTGCGGAATATCGTCCGGCAGCGCGACGCTTGTGCTCTTGCCATCGAACAAGAGCGAGCCGCTGCTGCCCAAGTCGGGGTTGCGAATCCGATCGTTGAACGTGATGTTGATGGTTGTCGGCAACTCGAAGCCCTCGAGTGGAGCTTGGCCAAGCGGGGCCTCCGAGATCGTCCAATTACGGTCGCCCATGCCCAACAGCACGCCGTCGTTGCCCCCTATAGCATCTGGCAGGGCCGTGCCGCTGATCTCGTCAAAGTTGTAGGCGGCCAGCAGGTCATCCTCGGCACCAAGCGACTTGTTCATGTTGGCGTTGATTTCTTCCTCCGTCCGCACAACACCCCAGACTCGCAACTCGTCCAATTCACCGACTAGAAACTGTGAACCGGCATCGTTCGAAAAACCGAAGTTAAGGTGCTTTTGCCAGTCGAAGTTGGACATGTCTTTTGCACCTTGTACAACCAGTTTGCCATCGATAAAGATCTGCTGGCCGTTGGCCTCGGCGCCAAGCGTGTGGGCAAGGTGGTGCCACTGACCGTCCGCCAGGTTCAATCCGGAGGACACCTCGACGCCGGGACCGCTCCAGGTCCGAACGCGGATATTGCCACCAGTTAGGTGCAGGTGGCGGTCATGACCGCCACCACCAAGATTGGCATCCACCACGCAGTATAGGCCGGCGTCGGGATCCTCGGTTCGGAACCAGAATTCCACCGTGTAATCGGTCTCGGGAATGTCCATTGGGACAGAGACGTATTGGCCGCCGCCCTTGAAATGCAAAGCCGCTCCGCCGCCGCCGCCAGATGCGCTTGGCTTTGATGCGCTGGCCTCGGCCACCTTGGGAGGAGTGCTGTCTTTGGTCACGGATAACACCGCTTCGGCGGAGGTCACAGCCAGATCACCCATACTGACGATTACCGAGTAGCGGCTCCCGTTATCATCCATCGTCAAAACGCCCGGTGTGGTGTAGGTCGGATCATTGGCACCGGCAATCGCCTGGCCATTTTTGAGCCATTGAAATGACAGTTCCCCCTCGGCGAGCGGTTTGCCCGATGTTGTGGCTTTGTATTCGACGTTGAATGTATGCTCCCAGCCCAGCGTCGCGGTGGCACTTTGCGGCGGCTCGGTGATGGTAATTTCCGTGCCGGTATAAACGAACGGCCCGTAGTTGGCATACCTAGTCGTTCCCGGTGAAGATTGGCAGATTCCAAAGTAAACGGTGTCCGAAAACTCAAGTGTGTTCACGCCCATCTCAATCCAGTCCTCACCGTTGCTGCTACGAAAGGCCGTGAACCGGTTTCCGGAACGCTTCAGCCGAATCCAAACATCGGGCAAACCGGGCACGTTATCGTTGCCGTATTTGATTCCGCCCTGCTTCACTGCGCTGCCAGGGATTCCGTCGTTGTTCCACCAGAAGCATTGCGCCGACTCCTCACGTCGATCGAGGGCGAAGTAACCCTGCCCGTGGGGCGGGGTGGCGAATGCGCCGAGCATCTTGCTGATGTCGTCCAGTGACTCGCGCACCATCAGGCCGTTGCGCGACCAGCCGTTGGGGTTGCTGATGGAGCGCACCTGCACCGCCATGTCGAAGTCGCCGGTTTTCTCCTCAAACAAAAACGTGAAATCATCGGCGTTCGACCAAATGTCTGCGCCGCCAGAGACCACCTCGATTTCATCACCGAAGTTGTGCGCCGCACCGGTAGGATCAATGTCGCCAATGTTCGACGGCTGCAGCGAGAGAAAGCCGCCGCCTGTCTTGGAGATGGCCATCTTGTTACCGGCAAGATCAGTCAGCCCCGAGACGTTCAACTGGTAGTCGCCGGTTTCGAGTCCCTCAACATCGAGCAACACCCCGTTGCCGCTCTCCTGCACGATCACATCCACCACGGTGGCCCCAGCGATCGAGTAGTTCTCAATATCACCAGCGGTGTCCAAGTTCAATGCCTCATCGAAGCGGACGGCGATCTCCGTGTACTCGTCCTCCGTGACCAGCGCCCCATGCGACAACAGGGTAGGCGGAACAGTCTCGGCAGTGACCGTCAGCTTAACCTTTTTGCTTTTGATGTCGCCAGCAGGATTGTTCACGCGAAGGTGGTAGGTGTCCTCATCGCTCTTGGCCAAGTTGGAAAACTTTAACTCGGTCGACTCGGCGCCGGTAATGCCGCCTCCGTCGCTCACGGCCGACTCCACACCAAGCTGGGCGGCCGAGGCAACCCAGCCGCTCTCCTTGAAATTGAGCAGCGCGCCGTCATATTCGTTGCCACTTAAGTCGGCAAGCGTGTCGCCCTCGGCGTGGTCAAAGTTGTAATAGGCAAGCAACCAATCCTCGTCGCCGTTGAGTGGTTTGTTCATTCGTTCCTGGATTTCCTCCTGCTCAAGTGCGAAATCCCAAATGCGAAGCTCATCGATCTGCCCTTTTAAATACTGACTGGCGGCGTCGTTGGAGAAGCCGATGTTGACATGTTGCTGCCAGTCAAAGTTGGACATGTCCTTGACGCCCTCGATCACCAGTTCGCCGTCCACGTAGACAAACTGCCCCCCCAGTTCCACGCTGATCACGTGCGCGAGGTGATGCCAATTGCCGTCGGCCAGATTCAGCCCGGCGGACACCTCCACACCGGGGCCGCTCCATGTGCGAATGCGGACATTACCGCCAGCGAGGTGGACGTGCCGGTCGTGGCCGCCACCTCCGAGGTTAGCATCCACCACGCAAAACAACCCGGCGTTGGGATCGTCGGTCCGGAACCAAAACTCCACCGTGTACTCAGTTTCCGGCACATCGATCGGCACCGAAACGTATTGGTTGACACCCGGGAAATGCAGCGCGCCGCCACCGCCGTTGGCCCGATGCCAGCGGTAGGTGTTCGGGCTGCCCGAGACCTCGGCCGACAGGCTAGCCACCGTTCCCTCCTCTGCCGAGAGATCACTTGGCTGGGAGGTGATCTTGGCTGGATCGGCGATGATGTTGGCAGCCATGGCCAAGCCAAGACACAAACCTGTCGCCTTGGTCAAGCGATGGGTCGAACGGATACAACGAGTGAAGTGCATGAACATTTTCATGATGAATTCATGTTTGGAACAACAAGCACGATGCCTCATGCGAAGGATCATGCAAGTCTTATCACCCGCTCGGCCAAGCGAAAATCGTTGTCATTTGCTAACTCTGCGGTTATATAACCGCCATTCATGAATCACTTGGCCAAGCGCCTGACCAAATGCTGCGCTATTTTTGCGGTTATTGTCCCCTTGGCCAGGGGCGATCGCGTCTGCCTGCTCAATGGCCCGATGGAAGCAGCGCAGGCACGATTTGACCTCGCTGTCGAAGCCCAGCGTGAGCTGAATATCTCCTATTTTTATGTGGGCGGGGAGGAGGACGATTTCACGATGCGTGGCTTCGCGCAGCTGCGCGAAACGGCCCGACGCGGTGTCAAGGTGCGCCTAATGGTTGATGCTCTCTTTAACAGTATTCCCTCGCACCTCGGCGCACACCTGATCCGCGAAGGCGTGGAGATTCGGGTGTTTCACCCGTTCGACCCACTGAAGCCGTTCCGGTTCAACCGGCGTTTGCACGACAAGCTTTTCATCACGGACAGCCACAGGCTGATCACTGGCGGACGCAATATCGATAATTCCTATTTCGGACTGAGCCGGTACCGGAAGGAGGGCGACACGGCGTATCGCAACCGGATCGACCGGGACATCCTCGTTGAGGGCGAAACTGCGATACAGGCAAACGCGCACTTCATGACGCTATGGAACGGGCCGAAGGTGAAACCGATGCTCGTTGGCAAATACCTCTGTCTCATCCGACCCAACGAACCGCCCAAGCGCCTCACGGGCAGCCGCCGTCGGCCCACTTCACCGGTGTACCAGGCCATCCTCCAGCGCGACATCGATGCGGCCAAGGCGGCGCTTGACCGGGTTTGGGCCGAGTTTCAGGCGCAGCCGAGTGTGGTGCAATTGCCGAGCCCCATTGATTGGAACCAACGACTGCGGGCGGTGGATCAGATCCGTTTTTTGGCCGATCCAAGCGGCAGAAAATCCCGCGGCAAACACACCGGACACCATATCGCCGAGTTGGTGAACAATGCAGAGACAGGAGAGACAATCTGGATTGAGTCACCGTATCTAATCCTGACGAAGAAGGCGCGTACCATTCTGGTCGATGCCATCCGGCGCGGCGTCCGGGTGATTGTGTTCACCAACTCCCTCAACTCGACCGACAACCTTCTGGTCCAGGCGGTTTACCAGAGAGAAAAGGAGGATTACATTGCCCTCGGGCTGGAGATCATCGAGCTTGCTGGCGAATCGGACCGCGAGGGGATGGAGACGTTGCACACCAAAAGCATGGTGCTGGAACAGGCCGACATCGGCATGGTCGGCTCGTTCAATATCGACCCCCGTTCCGAGCGGTTGAACACGGAAGTCGCCATCGAATACCACTCAGCGGTGATGGCCGGTGAACTGCTGCGCTCAATTCAGGAGCGGATAAAAAAGAAAGGCATTCGCATCGGTCCGGATGGAATGCCGGTGGACGGCCGCCCGCGTTACCTCGGAGCGTCACCAAAAAAAATCCGCCGCATGAAATGGCGCACCCTCCCCGCACTGATCTTCAGGGGGTGGCTTTAGTCAGTTGACTCCCGCGAACTTGCCGGGCAGATCGACGATTTGCATCAGGGGCTGTGAGCCGAACCTGCCCTCGAGCGCTTGGCCAAGCGACTCCGCCGTTGCTGCGTCCGGGCAGATGGCAAAGACGGTCGAGCCGCTGCCGCACAGGAGCGCGGCCTCCGCGCCGTTCGCCAGAGCGTGTCCTTTCAGCAACTTCAGCAGTGGGTACTTGTCAAATACCGGTGCCTCAAGGGAGTTGTAAAACTCATTGCCGGCTTCCGCCAGCGAGCTGATGGCCAAGCGCTTCGCCAGCTCGCCCGCTTGGCCAAGCGGACGGTTTGAGGCGTCGGGGAACCTGGCCAAGCCTTCGTACGCCAACGGTGTCGGGACGCCGAAGCCGGGCCGGACGAGCAGCAGCGCCTTGCCGTCCAGCCCGATGAGTGGGGCAACCAGCTCGATGATCTCGCCGCGCCCCTTGGCCACGGCCGCTTCGTTTTGAAGAAAAAAAGGGACATCGCTGCCAAGTTCGGCGGCGAGTTCCTGCAGCGCCGCTTGGCCACGCGGCTGGCCGTGAAGTTTGTTCAGCGCGAGGAGAGTCGCCGCTGCGTTGCCGCTGCCGCCCCCAAGCCCGCCCTCGGATGGGATCGTTTTCTCGAGGCGAATACGGACGCCGACCGCGACGCCGGCCTTTGCCGCGAACGACTCGGCAGCGCGCCAAGCTAGGTTGCCGGAGTCGGTGGGGATGTCGGACCAGTTACAAGTCAGCTCGATTCCGTCACCAGTCAACTCGAATTCCAGTCGGTCAAAGATTGGCACCGGGAGCATCAACATTTCCAGTTCGTGAAACCCGTCATCCCGGCGGCCGGTAACGTTGAGCAGCAGATTGATTTTGCAGTGCGATTGGCGACAGAGTTTCACGGCACAAAAAAGGCGCCAACCGGGGGGCTGGCGCCGGGAAAGTTGCTGAACAGCAGCTCAGTGGTCAAACACCTTGAAACGGCTACCCGGGAAAAATGGGGCCACGTCGCCGCCTCCAAACCCAATGGCGCTATTCGGGTGAAAGACACCGTCATCCCACAGCTTGGGAGTGTAACTGGCCGGGAACAAGGCGTCATCCGGCATCACCATGCCACCCCAAGGGTAGTCCAGCGTGGCCACCGAGGGATCAGGATAAACAGTCGCTCCCTGGAGCCAAGGCTCGTAGTCCGGGGTGGGAATTGGGAATGTGAGAATCTCCGCAAAGCCAACGGCCGTGCGGGCAGCAGTGCGGCTCAGGCCGCGCACGATACCAGTGGTGTAGGCGTGCTGCGGACCGTCCCATAGGGCGGTTTGCTCAACGGAACGGCTGAATTCGCCCAAGCGGGTGAACTCACTGAAATTGCGGATGCCACGTCCCAGCTTGTTCTCGGGGCCGGCGCAGCCGACGGAAAACATGGCGATGAGGGCCGCTGCGGTGGTGGTTTTTGCGAAATATCTCATTGGATCAGTCAAAAAGCAACGGGCAGCGTAGTCGAAAGGGTGCCTGTGTAAAGCCTTTTGGCGCTATTTTTATGGTTCGTCGGGCGGGGGAGCCGCAGCTTCGGCAGCCTCTTTTTTTCGATCGCGCCGATACCAGATCCATGCGATGATGACGCTGCATTCGTAGAAGAACTGCATCGGCAAGGCCATGAGGATCTGGGTGACTAAATCCGGGGGTGTGAGGATGGAGGCGAGCACCAGGTTGATGACCACCCAGTACATCCGGAACGCCGACAATTTCTTGTAGTCAAGCACGCCAACCTTCACTAGGAGCAGGATCACGACCGGCAATTCAAACGCGATGCCCATGCCGAGCATGAATTTGCAGACGAAGTTGATGTACTCCTCCGCCCGCCAGACGTCCGCCCCGAACGTGAGCCAGTTGGCAAACAGCGCCGAGGTGCTCAGCGCGATTTGCATCACCAGAAAATAACAGAACGCCACGCCGCTGAAGAACAGGAAGCCGCCCACGATGACGGCTCTGATGAGGTATTTTTTCTCCTTTTTGCGCAGAGCCGGGATCGTGAATTGGCCGATGAAAAACAGGATGAACGGAGAGGACAGCATGATGCCACCGTAGAAGGCCAGCTTCAACGCCACCAGAAAGCCGCTGAGCGGCCCCATTGCCTTGAGCTCCGGCCCAGCCCGGGGGGATATGTCATCGCCGGCGACTGCGTTCGTGTCCGGCTGCAGCAACAATTGCAGTTTCCCGTCCCGCACCACGGGGGCGAGTTGGAACGACAGCATCACGGACGAGTTGGTCAGGGCGAGTTGTTCGCGAGCGTCATCCAGGAGATCGGTCTGGATCGGGACTCGAAAGGTCTCCTTTTCCGTCAACCGGACGATGATTTCACTTTTCTGCTCCTTGAGCAGGCTAGTTTTCTGGTTCTCGGTGAGAGATTGCCTAGCCTTGGTCAGCGGCCAGGCAAGTATCTCGACAAGGTAGGGGGCGCCGGCGAGACAGACGACCATGGCCACAAACACCGAGGCCACACAACGGATGAGCGTCCAGCGCAAATCCTCCATGTGCTCGAGGAACGACTTAACTGGGCCGCCGTACTCCTCGCCGTTCTCGTCGATATCCGTTGGACCGTTGTCGTCACCCCCATCGGAGCTGCCGCCAAACGGCACGGGGGTGGTTGTCGCGTGTTCGTCGTGCGAATCCCCCTGGTACTCTTCATGCCCGTGGTGGTAATGCTCATCATGATGGGCGTGATAGGCTTCGTGATCCTCATGCTCGTAGTCGTGGTGATAGGGGTCGTCGTGAGGGTGGATGTCGTGATCCTGTTCCTCACCGCCTAGATCGGGGTGCTCCGCTTGGCCAAGCGCTTGGCCGAAATCGTCCCTTGCTTCCGGGGCAGATTCCTGCTTGGGAGTCTCTTGGCTAGATGACGTCTCGGGGCGCTCCGCTTGGCCGTCGGTCTGGGGTTGGTCAGGCTTCGGAGGCCCCTCGGGTTCCTTGGACATGGTTTAGAGCCAAGTCACTCGGAGTCACCTGTGCGATCAGGCGTCCGGTTTGGCTTCTTTGCCGGTGCTTTGCTCGGTAATCTGCGGGGAGGGCGGCGGAGAGGGCGGCGGGCTGTGGGTGGGCTGATCATCCATCGCCCGCTCCAGTTCGTTGTTCACGTCGCGGGTGGCTTTCTTGAATTCCTTGATCCCCTGCCCCATGCCCTTGGCCAACTCGGGCAACTTCTTGGCACCGAAAAAAATCAGGATCACCGCCAAAACCAAGAGGATTTCGGGCATCCCGGGTGAAAAAGCCAGTTGAAAGTGGTTTATCATAGCTCGTCAACAAGGCCGGCAAAAATAGCCTATTATTTCAAAATGTAAAGGGCCAACTCCCCTCAAAGGGGGGGTTGGCCGGTAGGCATCAACTCCCCGGCTTGGGCTTGAGCAGCACAAACTCGCCGCGCCGGTTGCGCGAATAGGCGGCTTCATTCAGTTCCGGGTCGGCGGGGCGATCCTCGCCAAAGCTCATCGTTCGAATCCGGTCGGCACTCACCCCGAGTCCTGACAACGCGTCGCGGACGCTCAACGCCCGGCGTTCACCCAGTGCCCTGTTGTATTCCTCAGTGCCG
Source organism: Verrucomicrobiota bacterium (assembly GCA_030749225.1). Lineage (GTDB taxonomy): Bacteria > Verrucomicrobiota > Verrucomicrobiia > Limisphaerales > UBA1096 > UBA1096. The sequence goes on along the minus strand of JASMKO010000049.1, from coordinate 38,437 downwards.
CGTTCGTCACAGTGGCCCTCAATCAACACTTTGTTTTGCGCGTCCTGGGCCAGGATGCCAGCCACGGCTTCCACCTTGCCGAGGTCGTCCGGGTGAATTTCGGAGCGATCCAACTCGAAGTAAACCGTCTGGGCGGCCAAGGCATCGCGATCCATCAGCATGTTCTCGAATTCCTCAAGGTCGGACAGGCCGATGTTGCCGGATTGATCGATCGTAACGACATCACTTCCACCGTTCACCGTTCCGCTGTTGTCGCGGCCGATCAGACTCCCCGCGCCAGCCACGTTGGCATTTCCTCCGGGGATGGGGGTGATGTTCTTGGGCTTGGTTTTGCACCCGGTCGAGGTGGCCGCCATGAGGGCTGCCAGTACCAATCCAACTTGTTTCAATGAACTCATGGTCTTGAGGTTTAATGCCTTCTTTTTTACTTCGTCCAAGCGGCTTGGGAACAGTTGCCCGGAAAGCTGCGCAGCAGAGTCTTGACCCGTTTGGTGGGGACGTCAAGTACCGATAAAACGCGTTTTCCGCGGGACCGCTTGGTGAAAATGAGCGTGCGCGAGTTCGGCGCCCAGGAGGGATCCTCCCCGGTCGCAAGCACCTCGACGTTCCCCCCGCCGGGTGGCACGATGCAAATCTCGAACACCCCGCCTCCTCGCTGCGTTGTGAAGACGATCGCCCGGCCGTCCGGCGACCAGTCCGGCTCGGTGGCATTGAAAGCACCGATGGTGCGAATCCGCGTCATTGCCCCGCCATTGGCCGGGATTTTGTGCAGAGCCGTGCGGCCGCTAGCACGGGAGGCGAAGCAAATCCAACGTCCATCCGGCGACCAGCAGGGGGAGGACTCGGCCTCCTTGGTGGTGGTGAGCCGCCGAAGTCCGGTTCCATCGGCGCTGGCAACCCAGATGTCGGGACTGCCGGCCTTGCTGAGCACCATCGCCAAACGGCGGCCGTCCGGCGACACCGACGGGCTGATGTTGGAACCGGAGTAACGCGCCACAGTCTGGCGCGCCCCAGTCTGAAGATTGTGCGAATAAATGTCCGGGTTGTGTCGCCGATATGAGTAATAAAAAATGGATTGGCCATTCGGCGTCCATTCGGGTCCGGCGGCAATCGAATTGTCGCGGGTCAGCTGGATCGCGTTGTGGCCGTCAAAGTCGGCGATGTGTATCTCGGTGTTGCGGCCGTGGAACTGCCGGAAGGCGATCTTGGTCAGGCCAATGCCGGGCGAGCCGGTGATCGACTCGACCACGTTGTTAGCAAACGTGTGCGCCAGCAGCCGCGTGCCGCCCCCGCGGTAGCGCTTATTCAGGATGAACGCCCGTTTCACATGGTCGTACACCGCGCCGCTGACGCTGCCCCCGTCGTTGCTGCCCTTGATGGTGAACTGCGCCTTGGCCTTGTCGACAAACTCGAAACCCTGCACGAACAGGTCAAACTTCAGCAGGACCTGCGTCTCGCTGTTAAAGCCCTCGAGGGCCACCGGGATGGCCTTGACCTTGCCGGCGTCGAAGACGTCGACCTCAATGGCCGAGCGTTGCGCTTGGCCAAGCGCAAGCCCAGCCACCAGAAAGGCGGCCAAGGCGGCGGGTCGTCTGTGGGTTGTATTGCTCATGAAAAACTCTTCGAGTTGAAATTCAGGTTGAAGGTTTGTTGCGCCCCCTTCATCGATTCGGGGAACGGCTTGATGAACTTTACGCGGTCGAGTGCCTTTTGCACTGCCCGATCCCAACTCGTCGCGCCCGACCGACCCATGATGCTGGCCGAGATGACCCGGCCGCTACGGGCGATCACCAGGCGCACCTTGACAACCGGGTCACCGCTGATCGCACCAGGATGAATAGTGGCGTCCATGTACGCGCGGCGGATGAGCGACGCGTAATTGGCCGAAGCATGTTGGCCAAGCGGAACGTTGACTGCCGTGCGCCCGGAGAGCTTGGTTTCAAGCTTGTTGAGGGCAGCCTGGCGCCTGGCCTCATCTTGGCGGGCGCGCTTGGCTGCCTCCGTAACTCGTGCGTCCGGCTTCCGGACATTTGAGTTGAGATCGACCTTTATTTTGGGCTTCGGCTTCGGCTTCGGCTTCGGTTTGGGCTTCGGTTTGGGCTTGGGCTTGGGCTTGGGCTTGGGCAGAACGGGCTTCGGCTTTGGTTCAGGCTTCGGTTCGATTTTTTTCGGTTTTGGCTTGGCAGGGATCGGCTTTGGTGGGGCTGGGGCTGGCGGCGCCACCGGGGCGGCCGGGGCGAGCAGTTTGTCGATCATGTCCGACGGGACAAGGTCGATCACCCGGACCTTCTCCTCACGCTTGGCGAATAGTATCGGCCCAAGAATGAGCATGAGCAGAATCAGTGCGTGAAACACGACTGAACCAACCACGCAACTGCGTTGCAACTTGCTCATTTGCCCAACCTCCTTGCCTATTCCGGCTCCGTTCGCAGGGAGACCCGCGTGATGCCGTTCTCTTCGCAGCGATTCAGAACCGCCGCCACCGCACCGTACGTCCCGCGATGATCCGCCCGGACATACACCAAAATTTTCGGGTTGCTTTGATGATCCGCAACCAGTTTTTGTTCAATCTGCTCGAGTGACATCGGCTCACCGCCAAGCATGTAGCCACCCGACTGGTCGACCTCGACGGTGCGGATGTCGTCCTTGTCCAGCGGCCGGTCCGGCTGGCCTCCCCCTGGCAGATCCAACGAGAGGCCATGCTCCAGCAACGGGGTGGTGATCATAAAGATGATCAGCAGCACGAACGCCAAGTCGATAAGCGGGGTGACGTTGAGGTCACTCAGCGTGACCAGCGGGTTGCGTTGTGAAAACCGCCTCATGACGAGTTAAAATTTCCCAGCCGCCATCGTGATCACCTTGTACGCCCCGTATGCCACAATCACGATGATCCCCACCTCGCCTAGCGCGATCTTCTTCGACCGGCGGAACATCCGGCGCTTGAACTTGCGGAACGGGCTCTTGTGCATCCGGTGGCGGCACTCCGGGCATTTGGAGATCACACGCTGCACCTTCGCACCGCATTTCTTGCATTTGACGAAAAGCTGCGAGTTGCAGTACTCGCACTGCTTCAGGTCACGAGGGTTAAGGTGATTGCATTTCAGGCAAAGCAGCCCTTTCTCTCCCTGGACCAGATTCTTGGAAGGCATGGCGGTTAATCGTCCTTGAGGAACTCGTTTTCCATCCAGGAGGCCAGTTCCTGCGCGAAGTTGTCCAGTTCTACCGTGAACACCCGCAGGTTGTGCACCAGCCAGTTGTAGCCGACCATTGACGGGATGGCCACCAGCAGACCGGCCACCGTCGTGCCCAGCGCTGCTGCCACACCCGGCGCCATCACCGGCAGGCTGGCGGTCTTCAGCATCGCCACGTTGGTAAAAGTGCTCATCACGCCCCAGACCGTGCCCAGTAGCCCGATGAATGGCGCCCCGCTCACGGCGATCGCCAGCAGGATCAGCCCTTTCTCGAGCTTAAGTGACTCCTTAGCCACATCGCTCTCGATGGTGCGCTTGACGTGCTCCATTGTCTTGAGCGTCGCGTATTGTTCGGAGCCCAGTTCGCCCTCGTTGCCGCGGGTCTTGAGCCGGCCCAGCAGATCCCGGCAGCCGTTGTCATACACGTTGAACAGTGGGCATCCCTCCACATGGATGTTGCGCTCGTGGATCACCAGCACACCCTCGTGCTGGTGGAACTCGTCGACGAAAAGCTTGTTCAGCTTTCGAGCCTGCCGGGTCTGGAAAGCCTTTTGCAACATCACCGACCAGACGAAGACCGACAGTACCCCGAGCAGGATGATGATCGACTTGCCAGCCGCCGTGGAAGCACTCCACACATAAATGAGCTCGTTCGGGGGCGCTGCCTGCGCCCCGGCCTGTAACAACATGATCATATCTGCGGAGTCCGCGAACGAACTCACTCCTTGGGATCGATATTTTAATCGCTTTACCAAGCGCGGGTCAAAGGCAAACCGGCGCTTTTTTAGCAAATTTTTCGGCTCCGACCTTGGCCAAGCGATCCCAAAGATGTTAAGCCACCCGCCGTTGGCGATACAACCAGAGCCCCCATGAAAATTGCCATCCCAAGGGAAATCAAAAAACAGGAGTACCGCGTCAGCCTGCTGCCTTCGGTTGCCTATCAACTGGTGCAACAAGGCCACACCGTGCTGGTGGAGCAGGGCGCTGGCGAGGGCACCGGGTATCCTGATGCCGATTACGAAGAGGCCGGCGCCAAATTGATCGACGAGCACGCCGCGCTGTTCGCTGAAGGCGACCTGGTGGTGAAGGTCAAGGAACCGTTGCCGGAGGAGTACGGCCTCCTGCGACCCGGTCAGGTGCTGTTTACCTACTTTCACCTCGCTGCCAGCCGTGACCTCACCGAGGCCGTTTGTCGCTCCGGCGTCACCGCGCTAGCCTACGAGACGATCGAGATCAACGGCCGCCTGCCGCTGCTCGAGCCAATGAGCGAAATCGCTGGACGCATGTCGGTGCTGGTCGGCGGCTACTTTCTGGCACGCCACTACGGCGGAGCCGGCATCCTGCTCGGCGGCGTACCAGGCGTGTTGCCGGGGCGCGTAATGGTGCTCGGTGGCGGCGTGGCCGGCGTCAACGCCGCCCGCATGGCCACCGGCCTGGACGCCGATGTCACCATTCTCGAGGTGGATGTCGAGCGGATGCGTTTCCTCGACATCACGCTCCACACTGCCAACACGCTTTACTCGAGCGAGGCGCACATCCTCGAGCAGTTGCCGCGCGTGGACCTGTTGATCGGAGCGGTACTGGTGCCCGGAGCCAAGGCTCCCAAGCTGATTCATCGCGACATGCTACGCCGCATGCGCCCCGGCAGCGTGCTCGTCGACATCGCCATCGACCAGGGAGGCTGCGCCGAAACCTCGCGTCCGACCACCCATCACGACCCGGTGTTCGTGGAGGAGGGCGTCACCCACTACTGCGTAGCCAACATGCCGGCGGCCTACGCGCGCACCGCCACCCAGGCACTGACTAACGTCACGCACCGCTACGTCGAACTGCTCGCCAACCACGGCCTCCCGAAGGCATGCGAAAAGGCGCCGGAACTTGTCGGCGGCATCAACGCCCACAACGGCCAACTCACCTGCCCCGCCGTTGGACAGGCTCTTGGCCTCGATTGGCAGGAGCCCAATCTGTAAACCAAGCGAGGTTCCGCTTGGCCAAGCGCGGCTTCGGATGATTAACTCGGCTTCGTGCAGAAGGACGAGGTTGCGGACATCCTCAGGGAGATCGGGATATTTCTTGAGCTGAAAGGGGAGAATCCGTTCAAGACGCGCGCCTATCAAAACGGAGCGCGCACGCTCGAGGGTCTCGCCGAGCCGCTGAACACGCTGATCGCGGAGGAGCGCTTGGGCAGCATCAAGGGCATCGGCAAGGCGTTGGCCGAGAAAATCACCGAGCTGACCACCACCGGCCGCTTGGCCTACTACGACGAACTCAAAGCCTCCATCCCCGACGGCCTCATTGACATGCTTAACATCCCCGGCCTGGGGCCTAAGAAGGTGAAGGCCGTTTACAGCAAACTTGGCATCGAGACGGTCGAGGCGCTCGAGCAGGCCTGCGAGGAGAGCCAACTCGCCGAGTTGCCCGGCTTCGGCAAAAAGACCGAGTCGAAAATCCTCGAGGGCATCGAGTTCCGCCGCAACTACGCCTCGCACCACCACATCAGTACTGCCCTCAACCTCGCCGAGCCGATACTCGAGCAGCTCCGCGCCCATCCCGATGTCATCCGCTGCGACACAGCCGGCAGCCTCAGGCGCCACAAGGAGATCGTCCGTGACATTGACTTCCTTGTCTCATCGAAAAACCCGGAGATGATCATCGACTTTTTTACCGGTCATGCCGACATCCTATCTATCTCGGCGAAGGGCGACACCAAGGCCAGCGTGATCCTCGAGGGCGGTGTCCAGGCCGACCTGCGGGTCGTGAGCGATGCTGAGTACCCGTTCGCACAGGCCTACTTCACCGGAAGCAAGGAGCACAACATCGTCATGCGCCAGCGCGCGATCGCCCGCAGCCTGCGCCTCAACGAGTACGGCCTGTTCAAGAGCAACGAGGAAACCCGGAATCCCAAGCTGCGGATCAATTGCAAAACCGAGGAGGATATCTTCGCCGCGCTCGACCTCGCCTACATTCCGCCTGAGCTGCGCGAGGACAAGGGCGAGTTCGACGCCGGCGAGGCGGGCGAAATCCCGCGCCTCATCGAGTGGACCAACCTCAAAGGCTCCCTTCACAATCACTCGAACTGGAGCGATGGCACCGAGTCGCTCCAGGAAATTGCCGCTTACATGAATGAACTGGGTTGCGATTACTGGGCCATCACCGACCATTCACGCTCGTCGTTCCAAGCCAACGGCCTCGATGAGGTACGGCTGCGTAAACAGATCGCCGAGATCGGTCGTGTCAACGGGGAACTCGAGGCCGACGGCAACTCCTTCCGCCTGCTCACCGGCATAGAGGTGGACATCCTCAAGAACAGGCTCGACTTCAATGATGACTTGCTGGCCAAACTCGATGTCGTGGTGGCCAGTCTGCACGTCGCCGGCAGCAACGAGGCCGACAACACCACCCGCCTCATCGCCGCCGCCGAGAATCCCCAAGTCCACATGCTCGCCCACCTCACCGGCCGACTGCTGCTCCGACGAGAGCCTTATCCCATCGACCAGTATGCGGTCATCGACGCCTGCGCCGAGACCGGCACCTGGCTGGAACTCAATGCTCATCCATACCGGTTCGACCTCGACTGGCGCCTTTGGCAGGAGGCCAAGGCCAAGGGCGTCAAATGTGTCATCAACCCGGACGCCCACCGGAACGAGGATGCCGGCTACCTGCGCTTAGGCACCGGTATCGCCCGCAAAGGCTGGCTTACAGCGGATGACGTCATCAACACCCTCCCCTTGGCCAAGCTGCGGAGGGAACTAGCCAAAAAAAGAACTAAGCAATAACCGCTTGGCCAAGCGCTTGGTTCTCAGTCAAGGGTGTGGCGACTTCGGAAAACGAGGTACACGCCGCCGCCGATGAGACTCCACAGTAGGCTCCCGGAAAAGGCCAGCAACGAGAGCGACAATGCTGCCTTGGCCTCGATGCCGATCGCCGTTGCCGATAGCAGCCAAACATATAGATTTTCGCGAACACCGACGCCGCTGGGTGTAATCGGCAGCGCACTGATGCAGATTATTGCCGGCACGATAAGCAGGAGCACTTGAAATTGTTCGCCCATCGGCAGGCCCAGCCCTTGGCCAAGCGCGGCGATCTGCAGCACGCAGGCCAGGCTCAGCAGCATCGACCAACCAAGCACCCGCGGCAGGAAGCCGGGGTTTAAGCCAAAAGCGCGGCATGCCTCGATGCAGCGCACCAGTACATCGCCCTTGGGCAGCCGGGGCAGGAACGCCTCGAGCTGCAATCGCACGCCCGTTGGCCCGGCCCAGAACGACAGCACGACGATTAGGCCGCTGACGAAGAGCATACCCAGAATAACCAGCATCACGGCCTTGAAGCGTTGCTGGCTCATCACCACACCCCAGTTGACCAAGGCCACCAGCGAAACAAACAGCAGCATCGCGAAAAGGCCAAGTAACCGGTCAACGATCACGGTCGTGACAGCCTCGGCTTTTTTGTGCGCAGTCTCTGCGGCAGCGTAGTATGTCTTTAACAGATCGCCGCCGGTTGAGCCCAGCAGGAATGAGTTGAAAAAATGGGCGACCAGCGAGATGCCTGCTGCGCGGCCGAGTGACAAGTGCAATCCCTGCACGGCCAATACCAGCCGCCAACGAATGACGCCGATGAAAATCGTCACGCCCATGAAGCCAAACGAGACCAGCAGCCAGCCGAGGCTCACGCCGGAGATCGTTTTCCACAGGCCAGCCGGGCCGATCGTCCAACTTTTGCGGATTTGCTCGAAGAACGACAGGTGACCCCAGCCTTCACCAAGTTGCCCCTCCGCTTCACCGGCAAAAATGACGTGCAGAATCCACGCCACCAAAACGAGGCAGACCACCAGTTTCAGCGTGAGACGCAGGGTGTTGGACGTGGAGTTCAATCCTCTCCCCAGATGGCTTTCAAGTGGGCAACACCCTCCTTCGCGGCGTCCGGCTTGAGGCTTGGGCTCAACTCGAAGACCTTGATGTGTTCCGACTTCACGACATGCTTGAGTCCCTCGAAATCGATCATACCGCGCCCCGGCGGGCGGTGGTCACGGACCGGAAACTGGACGTCGTGCAGGTGAAAACCGCCCAAGCGCCCACTCATCGACTCGAGGTGCAGCCGGTGGTGGATGAAGCCGAGGTTCTCCTTGATTTGCGCGTGGCCGATGTCGTGCCAGTAGCAAATGTTCGGGTCGTCAAAGCGCTGAAAGAAAAAGTCCCAGTCGGTGTCGATGGGGATTTCTTCGAGTGACTCGCGAATCTCGATGCCCAGTTTGATGCCGCGCAGGCTCGACTGCTCAGCGATCCGCTCCAGCATCCCGTAGGCAAGGTCGCACGCCTTGGCCTTCTTTTTTTCGCGCTTCAGTTCTGCGGCCTGGCACAGCTTCTGATATTTTGGGCTGTCCTGTTTTCCGGCCTCAAGCAGGTCGATCAGCTTGTCGGTGTAGTTACGCATGTCGATCTCGCCCATGTGCAGCACGATCAACTCAGCCCCAAGCTGATCCGCCATCTCGATGGTTTTCATCGTATGCTTGTAGGCGTTGTCTCGCTCACGGGCGTTGGTGGAGGAGAACTTGAAGACGTTCGGATTGGCGTGGTTGCAGCCGATCGGCAGCGGACAGAAGTTGTGCAGGGTGGAAATCTTGATCACCCCGGCTTCGACCGCCTGCATGATGCCAGGCACGAGGCTCAACCGGATGCCGTGACTCAACTCGGCAAACTCGAAACCGAGGTCGCGGATTTCCTCAAGCATCGCACGGCCATCGGTGTGGCGGTGGGAGTTCCAGCAGGTGGAGAAGGAATACATGGCGCAGCAAAAAAAATAGCCGGAAGCTGCCTCAACGGACAACTTCCGGCAAAAAAAGTTCTAGGCGATCAGGCGTCCGCGTAGCGCGTCTTCAGCATCTGCGTAAACTTGGCCACCTTCATCTTGCGGCGTTTGCGCACGCTTGGCTTCTCGTAATATCGGTTATTGCGCGCGTCCTTGATCACGTTTTCGCGATCGAGCCGCTTTTTCAGCCGACGCAGCGCCCTGTCCAATGTTTCGCCTTTTCTTATGCGTATTTCAGTCAAATAAGATTCACTTCCTTTCTAATTGCCGGACGGCAGTAACGAGATCCGCCCCCAAAAGCAGGGCGAAGGCTAGTGTTGGTATCGGCGGCTGTCAACTTGGAATACCGAGACAATTTGGCACACTTTTTTACTGCAAGGGTGCTGTTGTGGAAAACTAGTGAAAAACTCTCTAACATACAGTTGAAAAACTGCTTTTCTGGTTGGAAAGAGCAATATTTGAGTTATTTATAGTCGGTGCATAAACTGGCGTTGAAGCGGCTTAAATGGTTTGCATTGTTCAAGTTACGGTTCGCAACCGCGACCCAGTGCCGGCCTGTCCATGCCGGCGCCATCGTCACGGACAAGCGCTTGGATTGCGGTTGATTCCGCCCCGATTCTCTGGCAAGGAGTGTCCCCCCATGAAGCGTGTATTGTTCGAATCCCTGACGACCGCCGTAGCGGCGCTTGGCTTGGTCTCCGCCAACGCTGAGTCGGTGTTGAAGGCACATTTCGCCGGTATCGACAACTTGGCCAAGCGCGACGACGCCAAGACGCTGCGCTCGGTCTGGGAGCTCAAGCAAACCAAAGCGTTCCGCAACGAGGCGCTCGACAAGCTGGCAAAGCAGCTTGGCGGCGGCAACGCCGAACGCGAGGCGGCCGTGCGAAAGCTGTTGCCCGATCTCGGGATGGGCGAAATGTTCCTCCGCATCTCCCCGGGCGACGACCGCCCGGACATCGCGCTTATCACAGCGATGAACAAAAAACGGGGAGGGCTTTGGACGCAGACCCTACGGCGCTTGGCCAAGCAGCGCGGCGGCGAGCCGCTGGAACAGTTCGTCGCCGGCTACACCGGCTGGCGTGTGGACTACGACAACGAACGCACACACGGCTTCGGGTACGCCGACGGCTGGCTGTTGTTCGGCTCCGGGCAGGGAACGCTCAACCACTTGAAAAAAGCGGCGGAGCGGATTGCCGATACCGGCCGCCCATTCCCTGCCGACACAGAAAACGACCTGAGCCTCACGGTGGATGCCAACGCTCTGCCCGGCGTGATCCGCAACCTGCTGGCCAACGCGGCGAGCGTGATCCGTATCACCTCGCGCCTGAAAGAGGACAATTTTTATAGCAAGGCGGTCGTCGAGTTCGACGAGCCGCTGCCGGCCAACGCGCCGGACTGGGAAATCCCGACACGCACGATCACCGAGCCGCTGGCCAGCTTCACCGCCGCTCGGGGCGTCGGACTGGCCGTCGCCCGGCCGATCCTCTCACCGCTCGGGCTGGACGCGACCAATGACCAGTTTTATGCGTGGTCGCAGGCACGCACCAAGTTTCAGTCGTTCTTCTCAGTGAAAGTGGATGACCCCAGAGCGACGATCGCCGGCTTGGCCAAGCGCGCGGACGACTTTCGGAAACCTGGCGGGCAGGGCGAGAAATTCATCGGCCAGATCGAGCACAACCCGAAGAAACCGGCCATCACATGGGGCAACGTGCCGCTGTTCGCACCGTATGTCACCGTCGGCAACTCGGACGACAACGGCTACCTCGTCGCCGGCGTATTCCCACCCGACCCGATCAAGAAGCCGATCCCAAAGGCCATGCTCGACGAGTTCACCGGCAAGGACCGCCTCGTCTACTACAACTGGGAGATCACCGGGCAGCGGCTCGAGAAATGGAACCTGCTGATCCAGTTTGCCGCCATCCTCTCCAACCGACGAGAGCAACTCGTGAACAACACCAGCGGCATTGCGTTCCTCACCGCACTGGTGCCAAAACTCGGCAATACCATCACCGACGCCGTCAACGACAGCAACCGGCTCACGATCACCCGTAAGTCGCACCTTGGCCTCTCCGCGCTCGAACTCGCCCTCCTGACCCGCTGGATCGACAACCCCCGTTTCCCGACGCCAACGCTCGAGTGGCCGCCGGTCCCGGAGAAAAAGCGCACGCCCAAGCCGAAGAAGCCTGCGAAACCGGCGGACAAAAAATAAGGCCCACACCCGGATGCTGCGACTCGGCGTCAACATCGACCACGTTGCCACTCTGCGCCAAGCTCGCTACCGCAGGCTCAACGACGGGGAGCCATGCCCCGTCGACGCCGTCCGGCAGGCCGAAGCTGCCGGTGCACACGGCATCACCGCCCATCTGCGCGAAGATCGCCGGCACATTCTCGACCGCGACATCTGGGCCATCCGCGAGGCCGTGGCCACGCGGCTCAACTTCGAGATGGCCACCACGCCGGAGATGATCGACATCGCCCTGCGCCTCAAGCCGGAGGCCGTCTGCCTCGTGCCAGAGAACCGCGCCGAAGTCACCACCGAGGGCGGGCTGAATGTCGTTGACCAAGCCGATGTCATCGCCGACGCCGCAGCCGCGCTTGGCCAAGCCGGCATCGAGGTGAGCCTATTCATTGACCCCGACCCGGCGCAGATCGAAGCCACCGCCGGAACCGGCAGCCCGTTCATTGAACTGCACACCGGCGCCTACGCCGAGGCATACCGCGAGGAGGCCAAGCGCACCGCCGAGTTGGAGCGCCTGGCCAAGGCGGCCGGGCAGGCCAAGTCGCTTGGCCTCGGCGTCAACGCCGGGCACGGCCTCAACTACGAGAACACCCGCGACATCTTCGCCGTGCCGCACCTCAACGAGCTGAACATCGGCCACAGCATCGTCAGCCGCGCTGTCACCATTGGCCTTGGCCAGGCGGTGCGCGAGATGCTCGGGTTGATGGACGGCTACCCGCCGGCTGGATGATCCTCGGCATCGGCATTGACATCGTTGAGATTGGGCGCATCCGTGACTCACACCAAAAGCTAGGCAACCGTTTCATCGAGCGCATCCTGCTCTCCTCTGAGATCGACTACTGCCTGCGGCATAACGATCCCGCGCCAAACCTAGCCGCGCGCTTTGCCGCCAAGGAGGCGATCTCAAAAGCCTTCGGCACCGGCATCTGCGCCAAACTCAGCTGGCACGACATGGAGATCAGGCGCCGTGATACTGGTGCGCCATACGTCATCCTGCACGGAAAAGGGAAGGAGCTGTTTGAGTCGCGCGGCGGCAGCGCTGTCCATCTCAGTCTCAGCCACACCTCCCAACAAGCCACGGCAGTGGCTATTCTCGAAAAAAGGTCGGGCAGCTAGATCAAAAGAACCCACAATTGGCCCTATTGCTGCTTCGTTTGCCGGCATGGGGCTAGAGTTATCAGCAAAACGGAAGGGCGACCCGTCCATATCCAAGCGACGCCAAATCGGCGACGCCATTGAAATCGCAAAAGATTACCAAACCGACGTTTACTGGGAGGGCGAAGTGGTGTGGCGATATGCCGACTGGGCAAGGCAATCCGGCAGCCGACGCGAAGCGGCTGCAGCGGTTTGATCAAACCAACAACTCGATCAGCCGGGAACGGGCCTGGGTGAGGTTTTTGTAGTCTGCAATCTTGTCCGGCATCGTGTCTAGGGCTTCAATCAGGCCATCGCGCGCCGACTGGTTCTCCCTTAGCTTGGCCAACGGAACCATCTCCAGCCGGATGCCGAACAAGATGCCACCCGTCTCCGGCAGCGCGACCAGCGCCTGCCGCTCGACGCGAAACCACACTCCCTCCAAGCCGACGTCCGGCTTGAGGCCGGGCAGGCCAAGCGCCGGGTGCTGATTCAGCTCAGGGCTGGCTGTCAGTCCCCAGTTGGCTCGTAGCCACGCTTGGCCGGGCGACAGCTTGACCAGAAAGTTTCGGGCTTTTTCGCCAAGCCGTTCGTTGAGTGTCGGGACGATAGAGTGAATCCAGTCGAGCGGCCTGCCGACCTTCTCTTCGAATGCCCACGACGACGGAAAACAGACGCAGCCGCCGAGCAGCACCGGCATCCCGCCGGCATCGGGCTTGAGCAGCAGCCAGTCCGGCGCGATCGCTTGCCCAAGCGCGGTCGACCCGGCGTCAACACCCCAATCAACCAGCATCCGGGCGAACTCCGCGAGGAGCGGTTTGCCGTCCGGCAGCAGGACATTGTGGCGCTCGGGGTACTCAGCGAGACATTGCCGGCGCTTGGCCAAGAGGGACTCGTCCCTAGGCCAGGCGCGGAAAAACGCCCCCGGCTCGCCGCGCTCAAGCCCCATTCGAAATTCGAACGGCCCAGAATAAAACAGATTTTTCATTACTGAAGCATCGCCATGCGCAGAGGGAGAGTGCAAAAAACAACAGGCTTTGGCCATGCAAAGAGGGTTGGCCAAACGGGTGTTCCCCGGTAGTCTCTCCCGTCCGCCGGGATCGGGGTGAATGAGTCGTCCGCCCAGCGCGTCCGTCTGCCTGTCCGCGTGGAGAAACCACAGCCCAACTATGTCCGAGATGGCGCTTTTATCGTCGTCATGCTGCTGGCCGTGTTGTTGTTCGAGATTTTTTCCGGCAACAGCGAAGAGGTGCGCACTTACACGGTCCCGAAGGAAAAAACAGCACCACATTCTGCCTCAACGACTCAATCCGCCCCGGCCAAGCCGGATCCGGAATCGCTGATCCGCTTCGCCAAGCCGGACGGCTGGATGGATGCCACGGATGCAGCGGGCCTGACGACTTTCTCCTTCGTGCTGCCAGGGAACGCCGGGGTCAGCGCCATCCCGCTGCCGGCACGGCTGGCGGAGAACCCGATGATCGTCAACATGTGGCGCGAGCAGGTCGGCCTCGGCCCGGCCGACGAAGCCACGCTCCAGACCTTGGCCAAGCCGATCCAGATCGGCGGCCACCCCGGGCGGTTGTACGACATCGCCGGCACGAAACCGCTCGCGGGACAGGACACCCCGCCGCGCATCATCACCGCATCGCTGGTTCTTGGCCAAGTGGGCTGGTTCTTCAAGTTGTCCGGCCCAGCTGAGACGGTCGACCCGCATTACGGCACCTTCACCAATTTTCTTGCCACGCTCCAGTTCCAGCCCGAGGCCAGCGAAGTGAACTTTGACCGACTGATGGCCGAGGCCGAGGCAGCCCGGCCCCCAGCGGCCGCCCCGACTGCGCCCTCGCCAACATGGGCCAAGCCGGACGGCTGGGCCGCCAAGCCGCCAACCTCGATGCGACTGGGCAACTTCACCGCCGGTAACGGCAAGGCGGAAATCACGGTGATGACCTTCCCCGGCGACGTCGGCGGACTGCTGGCCAACGTCAACCGCTGGCGCGGCCAGTCGGGGCTGCCGACGGTCAATGCTGACGGTCTCGCCGATGCTACAACCCAACAGATCGTCAGCGAGACGCCCGCCACAGTAGTCGAGGCCATTGGCGACAAGACCGGTTCGATCAGCGTCTATCACCCTGTGAACGGGCAGACCTGGTTTTACAAGATTTCCGGACCAAGCGCGGTCGTCACTGCCGAGAAAGGCGCGTTCATGGAGTTCATCCAGTCCATCCAGTTCCCCAAGCCGTGATGCTGCTGCTCAAGCCGTTCGTCAAATTCTGGTGCTCGCTGCGTTTGACGGTGCTCTGCCTGATCGCGGCGATGGTGCTGGTGTTTGTCGGCACCCTGGCACAGGTCGATCAAGGGTTGTATGACGCGCAGAAGAAATATTTCCGCAGTTATTTTCTCGTGCCGGAGAGCATCGGCGGCGCGGGCTGGGCGCAAATCCGAGTCGGCAGCTCGGAGTGGAAAACACCGGAGCACTGGAACGAAACCGAGGGTTCGCAGTTCAGCCTGATCGATTTTGAGGCGCGCCATGGGGAGGCGCGGGCAGCGATGTCGGTTACCAAACTGGCCAAGGCCGCGGGCGGGCTGCTGGCCAACATCAACCGCTGGCGCAAGCAAATCGGGCTCGAAGAGATCAAGGAACCGCAGACCGAGCCGTTTGCGGTGGATGGCAACCCCGGATGGTTTGTCGAGATGAGCGGCACACGCGACGGCAAGCCTGTCACAACGCTGGGCGTCATTCATACCATCACATATCGGACACTCCCCGAAACCTGGTTTTACAAGATCACCGGCGATACCGATGCGGTGCTGAAGGAAAAGGACATCTTCCGCGACTACGTGCAATCGGCCCGCTACCCTGTGATGTTCAAATTCCCGTTCGTCGGCGGTTACCTCGTGGGCATCGTGTTGCTGGTTAACCTGCTGGCCGCGCACTTTCAGCGGTTCAAGTTCACACGAAAAAAATTCGGTATCTTTCTGACGCACGCCGGGCTGATTTTCATGCTGCTTGGCCAGTTGATCACCGACAAGTTTCAGGTCGAGAGCAACCTCCGACTCGAGGAGGGGCAGAGCAAGGGCTACTCCGTCAGCGGAAAAGAATGTGAATTGGTTATCATCGACAAAAGCCAGCTGAACGCGGACACTGTTGCCTCCATCCCGGCGGAGTCGCTTGCCCCAAACACAACTCACCAAGCCGGCATGCTCCCATTCCAGATTAGCGTGCTCGACTATTACACCAACTCCGACCTCGCCGCACTTGGCAAAGGGGAAGAAAACAAAGCCACACACGGTAAGGGACGCGAACTCGCTGCCACCGAGCGTGAATCAGTCACCTCGCTCGAGGAGGTCAACTTCCCCGCCGCCTATCTGCGGCTGAAATCTACCGCTGACGCTGGCAAGGATCTTGGGACATGGATGGTCTCTGCACTGTTTGGCGTGCTTCGCCAACCGATTCCAGAGCAGACCTTTGAGCACGACGGCAAAAAGTACGAACTGGCCTTGCGCTTCAAACGCCACTACACGCCGTACGACATCGAACTTGTTGATTTTAAGCACGACAAATTTCTAGGCACCGAAAAGGCGCGCAACTTTTCCAGCCTCGTGATCGTGCGAGATCGCGCCACCGGGGCTGAGCGCAAGGTGAACATCTGGATGAACCACCCGCTGCGCACCCACGGAAAAACCTATTTTCAGGCCAGTTTCGATCCGGAAAACGACAAAGCCACCATTTTGCAGGTCGTCCGGAATCCCGGCTGGGTGACGCCTTACATCTCCTGCGCCCTTGTCGGGCTCGGGTTGCTCATTCAGTTTTTGACTCACCTGCTTGCTTTCAACAGAAAACGAAAGGCCGCCGCATGAAGAATCTGACCCTCCCGATTGTTGCTGTTATGATCATGGGCCTGTGGGCCTTGGTGGAGCTGGTACGCATGCCGAGCGTCGCCAAAGAGCAGCCGGACATTTACGGCTTCGGCAGACTGCCGGTGCTGCTCGACGGGCGCATACAGCCGATCGACTCCACTGCGCGAAATGCCATGCGCGTTATCCGCCACAAATCCACCGGTCGTTACGCCCGCACCGGGACCAAGGTGGCAACCATCCCAGCAATCGAGTGGCTGCTGGAACTGGCGGCCAAGCCGAGCGTGGCCCGTTCCCGACCGGTGTTCCGGATCGACAACGAGGAGATCAAGGACAACCTTCGCTTGGCCAAGGACGAAAAACATTTCTCAGTGAACGACATCACCGCGGACGACAACTTTGAGCGTTTGGCCCGCGAGAGCGGACGCATTCATTCGAAGGACGCCGGACTGCGAACACCATACGAAAAATCGCTCAAAGCCGTCGCCGATTCGCTAATGATTTACCAGCGCTTGGCCAAGAGCTTTCGGCCGCAAAACTCGACCGACTTCGCAGCAGAATTGGCGCGGCTGGAGACAGTGTTCCCCGAGGGCATGGCTGCCGTGCGGGCGCATGATTCGAATGCGGAACATGACGAGTCGAAGCATCAGGAATTCTCCGGATTGCTCGACACATTGTTTGATCCCAGCCTACGCGACGGCGATAGGAGCGGTGTGATGTTCTGGCCGCGGGTCGTTCCTGTGGGCAAGACTTGGCAATCATTGAGCACGAACCTGCTTAGCAGCATCAGCACAGCAGCAGCAGCAGAGAGCGACTGGAAAATCCAGTTCCATCCCGCCGCCAAGGCCTACGCCGGGATGGTCTCGGCTTACGCCAAAGACGACGGAAAAACGTTCAACGTTATACTCCGGAATTATCAGGATTATCTCCGAGCCAACGGTCTTTCCGGGGAAATCAATAAAACCGGCAAGGAGTTCGTGTTCAACAACTTCGACCCGTTTTACAAGTGTGAAATCCTCTATGTGCTGGCCTTCCTGCTGGCCTGCGGCGGCTGGCTTACCCTGGCCAAGTGGCCGAACCGAACCGCATATTATTTGATCGCCTTGGCAGCGGTCATCCACACCTCCGGATTGATCTTCCGCATGTGGCTCGAGGGTCGGCCACCGGTAACCAATCTCTACTCAGCAGCGGTGTTCGTCGGCTGGGGAGCAGTGATTCTCGGGCTGATTCTCGAGCGCATCAATCGCGATGGTATCGGCAACGCCGTTGCCAGTGCGGTTGGCTTCGTTACGCTGCTTGTCGCCGGGGGGCTGTCACTCAGCGGCGACACAATGGAGATGTTGCAGGCGGTGCTCGACACCAATTTCTGGCTTGCGACACACGTTGTGATCATCACCATCGGCTACTCGGCCACCTTCGTCGCCGGCTTCCTCGCAATCATTTATGTGGTGCGCGACTTTGTTGCCAACCGGGTGCCCTTCGGCAAGGCCAACCGCATGGCGCTCACCAAGATGATTTACGGCATCGTCTGTTTTGCGACGCTCTTCAGTTTTGTCGGCACGGTGCTTGGCGGTATCTGGGCCGACCAGTCGTGGGGCCGGTTCTGGGGATGGGATCCGAAGGAAAACGGCGCGCTCATGATCGTCATCTGGAACGCCGCCATCCTGCATGCACGCTGGGGCGGGATGATCCGCGAGCGCGGGCTTGTCTCCATGGCGATCTTCGGCAACGCCGTCACCGCCTGGTCATTCTTCGGCACGAACATGCTCGGCATAGGCCTGCACTCGTACGGCTTCATGGATAAGGC
The DNA here is from genome assembly GCA_030749225.1 of Verrucomicrobiota bacterium. Lineage (GTDB taxonomy): Bacteria > Verrucomicrobiota > Verrucomicrobiia > Limisphaerales > UBA1096 > UBA1096. The sequence goes on along the minus strand of JASMKO010000049.1, from coordinate 20,406 downwards.
GTTCGCTTGGCTCATGGTGTTCGTCTGCGCGCAGTTGGTAATTATGACAGGCGGCCTGATGCTCGGCACGCTTGGCCAAGCGGGCAAACCGACTGGCCAAGCCGGTGTGCTTAGTCTGCCGCGGCAGACGCAGCTTGTGGTGGCCATTGAGGCGCTCGTGATTTTTGCAAGCTTTGCGGTGTCAATTTACTACCTGCTAAACGTGCTCGGCTTCTGACGACGATCAGTCCAAGCCACAGTTTTTGCGGGCACGGTCGAGGACGATGGTCGCCCGGGTGCGGGCCTTGTCGGCGCCGTCCCTCAGGACTTGGTTCACGTAGTCGAGGTTATTCTCCAACTCCGAGCGCTTGGCCCTAGCCTCGGCGAAATATTCCCAATAATGCTCGAACAGCGCCTTTTTCAGATCGCCGTAGCCCAGTCCACCAGCCCTCAGACGCTCCTCACAGTCGGCGGCCACAGGTTTCGGAGCCACTAAGCGAAGCAGTTGCACTGCAATGTTTTTGTCAGCATCCGGCTTGGGCTCCTCTGGAGGGCGGCTGTCCATCACCAGGCGCATGATGGTTTTGCGCTGCGGCTTTTCCTCACCGAAAATGTCGATCGTGTTGCCATAGCTCTTGCTCATCTTCTGGCCGTCAGTGCCCGGCACGACAGCCACCGAGTCGCGAATCTGTGGCTCCGGGATTACGAACGTTTCTCCATAGGTCTGGTTGAACTTGATGGCGATGTCACGCGTAACCTCGACGTGCTGTTTCTGGTCGCGCCCTACCGGGACGATGTTGGAGTCGTAAATCAGTATGTCCGAGGCCATCAGAACCGGGTAGGAGAACAGTCCATGATTGGGCGATTGGCCCTTGGCCAATTTGTCCTTGTAACTGTGGCAGCGCTCCAGCAGGCCCATCGGCGTGAGCGTGGTCAGCAGCCACGTCAACTCGCACACCTCCGGCACATCGCTCTGGCGGAAGAACACCGCCTTTGACGGATCAAGCCCGCAAGCGAGAAAGTCCAACGCCACACCAAGGGTATTGTGCCGGCGTTCGTCGGCGTCGAACACCGACGTCATTGAGTGGTAATTTGCGATGAAGTAATACGCCTCGCCCTGCTCCTGCAACTCGATCGCGGGGCGCATCATGCCGAAGTAGTTGCCCACGTGCAGCGTGCCTGACGGCTGGATTCCTGAAAGTATGATCATAAAGAAAAAACCCCGGGCATCGGGCCAACGGCCGTGCCACCCGGAGACGCAAATCAAACGGGCTTTGGCTACTTGATATCAACAAAAATCAGCGTCCCGGCGAGCATGTCCGGCACGATCAACTTTTTCGCCCTGCGGTCGAGATAAAAGTCGGCGGCCGACTTGAGACCCTCGAGAATCAATTCCTTCTTTTTACCGTTTTCGGTCAATTTCCACACCTTGCCCTGTGTCCAGCTCGAGACATAGATGCCGCCCTTTCCGTCCGGGTCGATGGCATCCGCACCACGCAACCCTTTTGCGATGACTCGCAGTTTGCCCTGCGCCGTCTTGCGCACGATGTTGCCTGTGAAAAAGTCGCCCATCAGCAGGCCGTTCTTTCCGGAGCGCCCCACGCCGTTCGGCCCCGGCATACTCGCCTGCCCGGGGGCCACAGCGTCGGTGATCTTCCCGTCCTCGACCGAGATCCTGTATACGCAACCCTGCGCCGGCAGCTCCTTGGCCTGCTTGCTGTCGAGCGGCCAAAGCGTGCGTTCCTTTTCGGGATCGAACATCTTGCTGATCACGCCCATGTCAGTCACGTAAACACTCTTGCGGTCGTGCGAGGCCGCCACGTCGTTGAGGAAACTGACCTCGCGCGGGAAATCCATCTTGTCCGCCAGCACGCTGACGTTGCCCTTGCGGTCGATCTTAATCACGCGCGTCTGGTCGGCGGTGACGAGGTATTTGCCGGTGAAGGCGATGCCCTTCGGCTCGTTCAGCCCCTTGGCAAACAGTTTCGACTTGTCGCCGTTGAGCACCTTCACGACGCCGTCCCCCTCCTTGTCGGGGGAGTTCATCACGGTGACGTAGTACTTGCCGCCGAATCCCTTGGTGACACTCTCGGGGCGTTCCCCGATTTTTACGACCTTGTTTTTCGCGCCCCAAACCGGAATCGCCATTGTCATGCCCAAAATGAGCCCAGCCAGGATTTGATTCTTCATAAGAACTTGGCCAAGTTCCTAACCGCTTTGCGCATGGCGTCAATGCAAATCAATGAGGAAAGGGACTGGGAAGCGCTTTACCAAGCGAACGACACCTTTTGGGATCATGGCGAGGCCTCGCCCGGCTTGGCGGATTATCTCGCAGATCGCCCCGAGGCCCCGCTTGGCCAGGCACTCGTTCCCGGCTGCGGCCTGGGCCATGACGCCCGCGCCCTGGCCCAGGCCGGCTGGGCGGTGACCGGGCTGGATATCGCTCCCAGCTCTGTGCCCTTGGCCAAGCGGCTGGCCGAGGAGGAGGCGCTCGAGATCAACTACCGCATCGGCGACTTTTTGAGCGACAAGCCACATCAGGTGTTTGACCTAGTCTTCGAGCACACGCTCTTTTGCGCCATCCCACCGGCGCGGCGCGGCGATTATGCGGAGGCGCTCCGCGGCTGGCTGAAGCCGGGCGGGCTATACCTCGCCGTCAATTACATGATCACCGACGACAACGGCGAGCCGCCGTTCAGCACAACCACGACCGAGCTGGACAGGCGGTTTGGCGGGTCGTTCGAGTTGCTCCGCCGCTGGACACCCCGCTCCTACGAAAGACGCACAGGAAAGGAACTCATGAACGAGTGGAAAATGAGAAATTGAGAGTTTTCAGTCATCAGTTTTCAGTTTTCAAAAAACTGGCCGCGCAGCTGCTTGGGTTCGTGGCTGGTTTGTGTTCTCCCTCTCCCCTTCCCACTCATAGGAGAGGGAGCTTGGCCAAGCGCGGCCCGATTGATTCCTTCTCACTCAGGGAGAAGGTGGCCGCAAGCCGGATTAGTGCAAAGGGTCGAACTTTTTTTTCTGCCCGTTGTTTGATCACCGCGATGCTGATCGCCACTGGCTTGGCGAAGGGCGCGGCGCTGGAGTGGCGCAAGGAGGGCGGCCACCGCTGGGCCGAGCTGGTCGATCCCGGCACCGGCCAACCCGGTTTTACCCGCATGCCCCAGGCAAGGACGGGCGTGCAGTTCACGAACACCCTTTCAACAGCGATCCTCATCACGAACAAAAACCTGCTGAACGGCTCCGGCGTTGCTCTCGGTGATTATGACGGAGATGAACTGTGTGACATTTACCTCTGTCGGCTCGATGGCGACAACGTCCTCTATCGAAACCTCGGCAACTGGCGGTTTGAGGATGTCACATCAGCCAGCGGCACCGCCTGCCCGGGCCAGTTCTCCACCGGGGCTGTGTTTGCTGATGTTGACGGCGATCACGACCTCGACTTGCTGGTCACCGCGATGGGTCAGCCCAACCGGCTCTTTCGCAATGACGGTCGCGGTGCCTTCATCGACGCCACCGCCACCGCCGGCATCGGCACGCGCTACGGCAGCAGCTCAATCGCCCTTGCCGATATCGATGGCGACAGCGACCTCGACCTGTACATCGCCAACTACGGCGCCAAGTCGGTACTCAAGGACGGCGGAAAACTCGACATCGTCCGCACTAACAAGAGGCTGACCGTCCGGGGGCCGTACGCGAGCCGTATCAGGTTCATCGACAATCAGATGTTTGAATACGGGGAGCCGGATGAATTCTACCTGAATGATGGAACCGGCCGGTTTTCCCTGTTGAGTTGGACTGAAGGCCGGTTTCGGACGCACGACGGCAAGCCTCTATCCAAGCCGTACCGCGGCCAGGGCTTGAGCGTGATTTTCCGCGATATGAACGGCGATCGGGCTCCCGACTTGTTCATCGCCAACGACGGCTTCACCGAGGATCGCTGCTGGATCAACGATGGCACCGGGAAATTCCGCGAAATTTCCCCGCTTGCTCTCCGGCAGCTCAGCTACTCGTCAATGGGCGTCGATTTTGCCGACATCAATCGCGACGGACACGATGACTTTTTTGTGGTCGAGATGCTCAGCCGCAGCCACCCGCGGCGGCTCACCCAGCAGGGGACGGTTCCCGGCGCGAAGGTAGAGCTAGGCGATTTCGCGCACCGGCCGCAGAGCCGACGCAACTGCCTCTATTTGGCCCGAGGGGACGGCACCTACGCCGAGACAGCCTACTTCTCCGGCGTGGCGGCCTCGGAATGGTCTTGGAGCAGCGTCTTTCTCGATGTTGATCTCGATGGCTGGGAGGACATTCTGATCACGAACGGATTCGAGTTCGACACCGATGACCTAGATACGCAGGTCCGCATCAACCGGCTCGGCAAGCTTTCGGTGGCACAGAAGCGCAAGACCATCTTTCTTTTTCCTCCGCTTGATACACCTAATGTCGCCTTCCGGAACCTGGGCAATCTTCGCTTCGAGGAGGTTGGTGCGAAGTGGGGTTTCGATGACGCGCATGACGGCAATGGCATGGCACTCGGCGATCTCGACAATGACGGCGATCTCGACACCGTCATCAACTGTCTCAAAGGGCCGGCGCTGCTCTACCGCAACAACGCCGCCGCGCCTCGGGTGGCCGTCCGCCTGTCCGGTCGCGGCAAAAACACAGAAGGCACCGGTAGCCGCATCCGGGTCATCGGCGCTCTTGGCCAAACGCCCCAGTCGCAGGAAATCATGAGCGGCGGCCGGTACGTTAGCGGCGACCAAGCGCGACGCCCCTTCGCCGCTGAAGCTGGCAAACTGTTCACCATTGAGGTCGATTGGCGGGACGGCACGCGCACCACCGTACCCAACGCCATGCCGGGACGGTTGTACGACATCCACCCGTCGGATTCCCAGCCAGCAAGGCGTAAAAAAAGAGAAAAACAGCCACTTTTCACTCATTCAACCGCTCAGCTTGCGCATGCTCACCAAGCGGCCTCTGGCGACGATTTTACCATCCAGCCCGGGCTGCCGCGCCGCCTGAACCAAGCCGGGCCGGCCTTGGCCGCCGCAGATATTGACCGTGACGGCGACCGAGACTTGATCATCACAGACACCCTCGACTCCCGGCTGTTGCTCCTACTCAACGACGGCCGGGGACGATTCTCCGAGTCGCCGAATTCTCTGCCGATAGGAGGGAGAGGGGTGGTTGTTTTCAACAATGGCCGAGCGCAGCAACTGCTCCACCTCTCCGAGCCGCCGATTCTCTACACCGTCGCCGGCGGGCAGCTGAGCCTGGCCAAGCGCCTGGACTTCGGCGGGGTGCCCAGCTGCGCCAACGTATTTGACGCGGACGGAGACGGGGACTTGGATTTGTTCATTGGCGGCGGATCATCGCTTGGCCAATTTCCGGTCGCTGCTCCATCTCAACTTTTCATCAATCATGACGGCGACTTCGTCGGCTCCCCCTTGGCCAAGGCCAAGCTAGTGACCGGTTGTGCAGCCGGCGACATCGATGCCGACGGCGACACGGACCTGGTGCTTGCCCGTGAATGGGGCAGTGTGATGCTGCTGCTCAACAACGGAGGCACGTTCGCCGATGCGAGCGAGGCATGGGGCCTAGCCCCGCACACCGGATTGTGGCATGGAGTGACGCTGGCGGACTTTAACGGCGACGGCAGGCCCGACATCGCCGCGAGCAACGCCGGCCGCAACACCGTATACGAGTTGTACCCTAAACCGGTGCGGTTGTTTTACGGCGACGCCGACGGAGATGACGTGATTGAAATTGCCGAGGGATTCATCGACCCAAGATCAAAACAGTGGAAACCGATTCGTAAACTGGATGTATTTGCAAAGACCTTCCCACAGGTGCGGGACAGGATCATACGCAACAAGGCATTCGCTGCCTCATCACTCCATGAGATCATTGGCCCGGCGTTTCGTCACATGGAGTCCGTCGGAATCCGCACCCTGTCCAGCGCCATTTTTCTTAATAAACAAGGGCGGTTTATGATGAGTCCGCTGCCGGATGCAGCGCAGTACTCACCGGTGTTTGGACTGTCCGCCGTAGATTTTAACGGTGATGGTTTTGCTGATTTGTTCCTGACCCAAAACGACTTCGGTATACCCGAACGCCACTCGCGTTATGACAGCGGCCGGGGTCTTTTGCTGCACGGCGATGGCACAGGCCATTTTACCACCGTGCCTGCTTCAGAGAGCGGCATCACTATTCAAGGCGAACAGCGAGGGGTGGTGGCTGCCGACTTCAACGGGGATGGCCAACCCGACCTTGCCGTGAGCCAGCGAGGGGCAGCGACTATGCTTTTTCTCAGCCACAAAAATGATTGAACGAACCTCGACTGTCTCCAGACCTCGACACAGCTTGTTCCGCATCAAGGGGATGGAGTGTGCCGAACCGGCCTACCGACTCAAATAACAGGGCTCATACAAGGTCAAAAATAGTTCATTTTTATTGGTTTTTCTGCTTGCGAACCCTGCAGCCCGCTCGTACAACCGACTGCCAGTGGTGCACCACTGCTACAAGGAGTAATAATAACCCGTATCATCAATAACGATATGTCAGACAAACCATTGACGAAATCACAGACCGCCGCGGCTGTTGCTGAGGCGAATGGTCTCACCAAGAAGCAGGCCGCAGACCTGTTGGCCAACCTGGCTGACTTGGCCATCTCTAGCACCAAGTCGACCGGTGCTTTTACGTTCCCGGGTGTTGGGAAGCTGAAGCTGGTAAACCGGAAGGCTCGCATGGGGCGCAACCCCGCCACCGGCGAAACGATCCAAATCCCCGCCAAGACCGTGGTGAAGTTCACCGTAGCCAAGGCCGCAAAGGATGCCATCGCCAGCTGACGTTTAGCTCATTCCAATAAAAAGCGCCCGCGTTCTGCCGGGCGCTTTTTTTGTGTATCGATGGAGGCAAACAGGGACAGGCTGGACAAAATCGGCGTGGTCGGCTGCGGCGCAGTAGGTAGTTTTTACGGGGCGAAACTGTGCCAAACCGGCAATGATGTTCATTTTTTGCTTCGCTCGGATTATGACGCCGTTCGCAACAATGGCGTGCATATCCATAGCGCGGACGGCGATTTTGATGCCCATCCAAAGGCCACCAAGTCACCTGGGGAAATCGGCCCTTGCAGCCTCGTTATCGTCGCACTGAAGTCGACGGCAAATCACCGCTTCGCCGAACTGTTGACGCCGATAGTCGGCGAACGGACCGTCCTGTTGACGCTCCAGAACGGGCTGGGCAACGAGACCGCGCTGGCAGCCCTGTTTCCCAGCCGGCGGGTTCTCGGCGGCATGTGTTTTGTTTGCCTCAACCGCGTCGAGCCGGGCATTATCCATCACATCGCCCACGGCAAGATCGTCCTCGGCCGTCACGGCGGCCCGCCGGATGAAGTGACCGAGGCGGTCGCTGCACTGATCCGCTCCACCGGCATCCCGGTCGATGTCTCGCCCGACCTAGAACGGGCGCACTGGGAAAAACTGGTCTGGAACATTCCGTTCAACGGACTAGGCGTTGCCGGCGCTGCAGGACTCGATGCTGCACTCGCCGGGCGACTCGACCCCGAGCAGCCCATCGGCCCCTGCCTCGCCACGGACGCCTTGCTCGACAACGGTCCATGGGAGAAACTTGTCACGGAACTTATGAACGAGGTCATCGCCACGGGACGCGCGCTTGGTCACGATCTCTCTCCCAGCCTTGGTGAGCATCAACGCAATCGCACCCGCGTCATGAAGGCATACCGTGCCTCGACACCGATCGATTTCGAGCGCAGCCTGCCGTTGGAACTCGACGCGCTCTTTTGCCTGCCGCTCGGCCGGGCGCGGGCCGCCGGGGTCGAAACCCCACGATTAGCGGCACTCTGCGATCTGCTTGCACAGCTAGATGATGAACGAAAAAACTCGGGATCGGACGCTGCCTGAGTCACAATCGGCTGCACCAAAATGAGCCGATTCACTTTGTCTTCATTGGCATTCGCCTGCTTGGCTGTGACAGCACTTGGCCAAGCAGATTCGCGGCCCAATATCGTTTTGATCATTGCCGACGACTTGGCTTGGGACGATCTCGGATGCACCGGCAATCGCGGCGTTCGCACGCCCAATCTCGATCGCTTAGCCGAGGGCGGTATGCAGTTTACTAGCGCTTTTTTGACCATTAGCTCCTGCAGTCCGAGCCGAGCCAGCCTTATCACCGGCACCTACCCTCACCAGACTGACGCCGAGCAGCTACACTGGCCGCTACCGGCCGACCGGCTCACGTTCGTCGAGTTGCTTAAGGCCTCCGGCTATTGGACTGCAGCAGCCGGCAAGTGGCATCTCGGTGACGCAGCAAAGGATCGCTTTGACGAAGTCCGCGAAGCCGACGTGTCCGGCTTTCAACTGCCTACCGGCAAGGCAGCAAAGGCGGGAAAGATTTTGCAGAAAGCAGTCGGCGACGCCCGCAGCGGCTGCGACCAGTGGGTGCCATTGCTCAAGTCCCGGCCAAGGAACAAGCCGTTTTTCTTGTGGCTCGCCGCGCTCGATCCCCACCGCGACTACGACGAGGGTATCCTTAAGCAGCCTCACCAACCCGGGGATGTTCGCCTCCCACCATACGTCGCCGACACGCCCGAATCGCGTCGCGACTACGCGCTATACTACGACGAGATCACGCGACTAGACCGCTTTGTTGGCGCGGTGATAGCCGAGCTCAAAGAACAAAATGCCGTTGACAACACACTCGTGCTGTTCATTAGCGACAACGGCCGGCCGTTCCCGCGTGATAAGACAACGCTGTACGACAGCGGCATCAAAACGCCATTCATCGTCCACTGGCCGGGGCGTGTTGATGCCGGCAGTCGCTGCAACAGCCTGGTCAGCTCGGTCGACATCGCGCCTACATTCCTAGAATTGGCCGGTTTGTCGACACCGAAGGTTTTCGAAGGGCGTAGCTTCCTGCTGCTGCTGCGTAATCCGCAACACAGCATTCGCAACTTCGTGTTCGCAGAACGCAACTGGCACGACTACGAGGATCGTGTCCGGGCAGTCCGCAACAGTCGCTTCAAGTACATCCGCAACTTTTACAATGATCTGCCCAATACACCACCGGCGGACGTCGTGCGCTCGGTGGCCTATCGTGAAATGATCCGGCTCCGTAACGACGACAGGCTTGTCGATGCACAGAAGAACACCTTCATGCAACCGCGGGCCAAAGAGGAATTGTATGACATCCAAGCCGATCCGTTCGAGTTGAAGAATCTCGCCGTTGACCCCGCACAGGCCAAACGACTGAAACTCTTCCGCCGCACCCTGGCCAAGTGGCAGCAAGAAACAGGAGACACCGAGCCCAGATTCCGCACGCTCGACGAGTTCGACCGGGAAGATGGTCAGGCGCTGCCTGTGCGTGAACGGCCCCGACCCGACAAGGCCGAAATGACTCGACGCCTCGAGGCGTATTACGGTAAACAGGCCAAATAACCGCGCGCCAAGCCAAGCGGAAAACGGCTGGCAAAGTAGCCTGTTTTGCGGGAGGCTCTCCGCCACCTATGAATTCTCTTATCCGAAATTTTCTATTCAGCGGGCTAATCAGCGCATTGGCGATTGGCCAAATTTCACCGATTCAGGTTGCAGCCGATGACGGACAGCCTCCCAATGTTGTTGTCATTTTCATGGATGACATGGGCTACGCGGATATCGGCCCGTTTGGGGCCACAGCGTATCCCACACCCCACCTTGACCGCATGGCCCGAGAAGGCCGCAAGTTCACCGACTTTTACGTGACTCAAGCTGTGTGCAGCGCCTCACGGGCTGGGTTGCTCACCGGCTGTTACAATGTGCGCGTCGGTATCTTCGGCGCGCTTGGCCCCAGCGCAAAACATGGCATCAACGCCAGCGAGATGACGCTGGCCGAGGTCTGCAAACAGAAAAACTACGCCACAGCCATCTACGGCAAATGGCACCTAGGCCATCACAAGCCGTTCCTGCCTATGCAGCACGGGTTCGACGACTATTTTGGCCTGCCTTACTCGAACGACATGTGGCCATACCATCCCGGCGTGCTGCACCTTCCGATGGAGCAGCGCCTCAAACGCTGGCCGCACTTGCCTCTGATCGACAAGAACGAAATTATCAACGCACAGGTTTCCGGGAAGGATCAGGAACAGCTCACGACGCAATACACCGAGCGCGCTGTCTCATTCATCGAGAAGAACAAGGAGCGTCCATTTTTCGTCTATGTGCCGCACTCGATGGTGCACGTGCCGCTGTATGTCTCCGACAAGTTCAAGGGCAAAAGCGGGGCGGGCTTATTCGGTGACGTGATGATGGAGGTCGACTGGAGCGTCGGCCGAATCCTCGACACGCTGCGAAAACACCAACTCGATAAAAATACGCTCGTCATCTTCACCTCTGATAACGGCCCGTGGCTGAGTTACGGCGACCACGCCGGCTCGGCCGCGCCATTGCGCGAGGGCAAGGGCACGATGTTCGACGGCGGCTGCCGCGAAAGCACGCTGATGTGGTGGCCGGGCACCGTCCCGGCTGGCACCGTCTGCAACACGCCGGCGATGACGATCGACATTTTGCCGACGGTTGCCGAGTTGATTGGGGCCAAGCTGCCCGACAACAAGATCGACGGCAAAAGCATCGTCAATCTCGTTAAGGGTACCAGCGACAAAAGTCCCCAGGAGGCATACTACTTCTACTACGGCAAACAGTTGCAGGCCATCCGCTACGGCAAATGGAAGCTACACTTCCCGCACAGATACCGCACCATGGCCGGCCGGGCGGGCGGTAAGGACGGCATCCCGACCGCCTACAGCCAGGACAAGATCGGCCTGTCGCTGTTCGACTTGGACAAGGACATCGGCGAAACCACCGACGTGAAGGACAAGCACCCGAAGGTGTTGACCAAGCTGCAGGCGCTTGGCCAAGCGATGCGAACAGAGCTTGGCGACCAGGATCGGAAGGGAGCAGGCCAGCGCGAGCCGGGCCGCTTGGCCAAACGCTGATTCGCCAGTGGCCGATCATGCGACCATCCCGTTTGGAGCTCGGTTCTGGCAACTTTGGCGGCCGGTTTGGCGATTGCGCCACAAGGCCAACGGGCTGCTCTTCCCGGCGTTACTTCTTTTTTGGGTGCTGCTGCTCATCAGCCCATACATCGTCATCAACCGAATCGCGGCCTGGGCGGATCACACACCGATTAGTGCGGAGACGGTGACCCAGCGGGATACGCTTAAAGTCTCCCAGCAAGATGAGCGAACGGCCTGGGATCCCAAGTCACTCTTCAAGGACAGCGAAGGGCGGTTTCTTGATTACAAGATCCCGGTAGTTGACTGGTCAATCTGGTTTTACCTCTCGCTCTTTGGCTACTACTGCGCGTTTTTTGCGGCGCAAAAAACTGATCGTGGCCGGGCGGAGTCGCTGGTTATGGCCCAAGCCTGGGTGGTGTCATGCTGGATCGCCTATCCGATCTTTGCCGTTTTGCCAGCGGACATCGACCTGCGCTGGCAATTGGGCGAGATGCAGGGGCTGTATGGATTTCTTTATAAGGCGTTCCACGCCCTGGACGAGCCGTTCAACGCCTGGCCCTGCCTGCACATCGCCCAAAGCTTTGTCATGGCCTCCGCCTTGGCGCGCTGGTGGCTGCAACGCAAATGGACCGTGGCCGTCTGGCTGCTCTGGCCAGCGTGGCTTGGCCTCTGCATCAGCGTGATGACCACCAAGCAACACTTCATCTGGGACTCAATCACCGGCACGTTGCTCGGTGTCGGTGTCTGGGCCTGGATGATGCGGCCCGGTTACCGATATCTCGACAGGACGGCCGATGACGAGCTGCCGTTGGCCAAGCTGGGGTAAAAAAAAGCGGCCGCCGGCAAGGGGATGGGTGTGGAGGTTTGCCGACGGCCTACGACCCATGGCTGGGATGGGAGGGGGATGCCACAGGTCGCTAAACGGCAAAAGTACCCCGATCTTCCTTCAAAGCAACCCCCAAATACCCAACGGTATCAAGCCTCGGCAACCGCGGCTTGGCCAAGGCCGGCCTCGGCCTCGAGATGGCGGAGCATACCCTCAAACACCAGCCGGCCGTCATCCCCGCCGAGGATTTTTTCGCTGGCCCGTTCTGGGTGAGGCATCATGCCGCAGATGTTCCGGCCGTCGTTGCAGATGCCGGCAATGTTCAGCAGCGAGCCGTTGGGGTTCGCCTCGTCGGTCAGCTCCCCGGCCTCGGTGGCGTATTGGAATAGAATCTGGTCGTTGGCCCGCAGCCGCGCCAGAGTCTCCTCGTCGGCAAAGTAGCAGCCCTCCCCGTGGGCGATCGGCACGCGCAGCACCTTCTCCTCCGGTACTTCTCGGGTGAACGGCGAGTCGGCGGTTGTCACTTTGAGATTCACGTGCTCGCAGCGGAACTGTAGCGATCGATTTCGCACGAGCGCCCCAGGCAACAGGCCGCTCTCACACAAAATCTGAAAGCCGTTGCAGATGCCGATGACCAGCCCGCCGTCATCAGCGAACGCCTTCACGGCATTCATCACCGGGCTGAATTGCGCAATCGAGCCGGTGCGCAGATAGTCGCCGTAGCTGAAGCCACCCGGCACCACCACGGCATCGGCGGCGCCGATCGATTCCTCCTTGTGCCATAGATATTCGGCCTGCTGGCCGAGCACGCCGCGGAGCACATGGACACAATCCTGGTCGCAATTCGAGCCGGGAAACTGGAGAACAGCGAAGTGCATCCGTGGTTACTCTATTGTGAAATGATAATCCTCGATCACCGGGTTGCTGAGTAGCTTGTGGCACGCCTCATCGATCTTCGGCCGCCATGCCTCGGCATCGCCCTCCAACTCGATCTCGAGATATTTGCCGACGTGGACTGCCTTCACGCCGTCGTGGCCCATCTGTTCCAGCGCGGCCTGAACCGTCTTGCCCTGCGGATCGAGCACGGCCTTCTTGGGGGTGATAACTATCTTGGCTTTCATTCCCTGCACACGCCATCGCGCGGCCAGGGCATTGTCAGGCCAAGCGCGTCATCGAACCAGTCTATTTTGTTCACAACCGATGGATGCGCTTGGCCAAGTTTTGCTTTGCCCTAGCGTGGCACTTGGCCAAGCTGGCCGCGTGAAGATTTCATTTCACGGGGCGGTTCGTACCACGACCGGTTCCCGGCATTTGCTTGAGGTCAACGGCTTCCGGCTGCTTCTGGACTGCGGGCTATACCAGGGGAAGCGCCAAGAGTCGATTGAACGCAACCAGCAGTTCCCATTCGACCCCAAGTCGGTGGACGCCGTGATCCTCAGCCACGCTCACATCGACCACATCGGCAATCTGCCCAACCTTCACAAGCAGGGCTTCGAGGGAAATGTCTACTGCACATTCGCCACTCGCGACCTTGCGTCGATCATGCTCGAGGACTCAGCCGAAATCCAAATGGCCGACGCTGCATACGTCTCGAAGAAGCACAAAAAGAAGGGCCTGCCGCCGGTCGAGCCGCTTTACACACCGGAAGACGCGGAGTGTGTGCTGCGGCAGTTCGTGGCGCTGGGCTATGAGCGGCCGATCCCGGTGGCCAACGGCTTGACGCTGACCTTCCGCGACGCCGGCCACATCCTTGGCTCCGCACAGGTGATCCTCGACATCAACGAAAGCGGCACGAAACGCCGGCTGCTGTTCAGCGGCGACATCGGCCGGGGCAAACATGCGATCCTGCGTGACCCTCACCCAGTCGAGGATGTCGATGTGTTGCTTGTCGAGAGCACCTACGGCAACCGCCAGCACACGGCACAATCCGGCTTGTCGGACGAAATCGAAGCACTGCTCGCCGACACGCTGAATAACGGCGGCAAGGTAATCATCCCAGCGTTCTCGGTGGGGCGCACGCAGCTACTCGTTTACACGTTGCACCAGCTTGTCGATGCTGGCCGGCTGCCGGGCTTTCCCATTTATGTGGACAGCCCGCTCAGCGTGAACGCCACCGAGGTATTCCGTCTGCACCCCGAATGTTTCAACAGCGACATCTACACGTTTCTGCGAGAGAAGGAGAACCCGTTCGGCATGGACAACCTGACGTACATCCGAAAGACGTCAGAATCGATCAAGCTCAATAGCCTCGACGGCCCGGCGATCATCATCAGCTCCAGCGGGATGTGTGAAGCGGGACGCATTCGGCATCACTTAAAAAACAACATCAGCGACCCGAACGACCTCATCTTGTTCGTGGGCTATTGCGCCTACAACACGCTGGGCTCCGTGATTCGCGATGGCATCAACCCGGTATATATCTTCGGCGAGCCGCACGAGGTGAAAGCCAAGATCGCCAGTTTCGACGGGTTCTCCGGCCACGCTGATAAAAACGAACTGGCCGACTATGTGAAAAGCCTAACCGGCAACATAAAAAAAATCTTTGTCGTTCACGGCGAGGAAACCTCGAGTTTGGCTTTTGCCGCCACACTGCGTCAACTCAAGCCAGGCGCGGACGTTACGGTGCCGGAGCTGAATGAATCATTTGAAGTCTAAGAACATGCGCTTGGCCAAACGCTTGGTTACTGGCTGCAAATACGCTGCAAGCGCTCGTCGGGAGTCTGGTAGGCGCGGGCGCGGAAGAGGAAATCGACAATGCTGCCTTCGTGCGGCTGAAGCCAGTTTAGCGCGATGGTAGGAATGGCGCCGATGTTGAGGCGATCGATGTTGGTGGCGTCGGTGAGCTGAGCGGCCCACTCCTCGTCGTTGGTGATGGCGGAGGCCACGAGGGTGCCGCCGATCTTGTCGATCATCTGTTCCTGCGGGCACTTCACCACGGTGGTGAAAGGAAACATGTACTCGGTGTTGGCCATCTTGCGGTCGGGTGAATTGCAGTGGAGGATCGTCGGGCGAATGTAATCGCAGCGCTCCATCTGCACGAGGCGATCACCGTGCTTGGCAGTGACGTGGCTGGTGCCGACCTCCTCGCATCCCTCCTCGATCATGCTCCAAATGGCCTCTGCCTGGTTGGGCACGGTGAACGCGGCCAAGCCGGCCTCGGGATCTGTTGGGTCCTGCACCTCATGCGGACCCACGCGGTCGGCGAGGGCGGCAGCAATTTCCCCGGTGTGGCGTGAAGCCCATACGCCGGAGCAATTGATGCAGCCACGGCCGCTGTTCTTGTAAATGCTATCGGCCATCAGGTCGATGTAGTCCTCCCATTGATCGACCACGTCGTCGCCGAGGAGAATCTTGCTGTAGCCCGGGCCGTGCACCTGCACATGCTCGTTTCCGGCGTAGTTCTTCACCGTCTGCATGCTGCCGAAAATCATCACGCGTCCACAGCGGTTGACGGTCTCGGCACCCATGTCCGGGCCGCCGGGATATATGCCGATGCACTCCTTGGGAATGCCTGCTCCGGTGAAGGCGGCAAACATTCGATAAGGCGTCCACGGCTCCTGCGGGCCCGGCTTTAGAATGAGACCGATCTGCATGGGGATGACGGGCATCCAGAGCGTGTGCACGCCCGGCGAGTTGCTGGGCAGCACCATACCAAGCACGGGCGACTGTGCCTGATAACTCACCGGCACACCGCGTTCCTCAACGCCAAAGCCGCGCTCGAGAATCTCGAGATCCAGCCCGCGCGTTAGGGCGTCGAAAATCTGGTCCATGTTGTTCAACACGAAGTGGTTCTTCTCCATGTTGAATTTGCACATATGCTCCGGCAGGCCGGTGGATGCGGACTGTTGCCGCGCGAAATCGTCGGGCGACTGCTCGCCGTCGCCGAGAGGCAAGGTGGCGTTGATGTACAAGTCACCGGCCTTTTTCATCATCTCAATGAGATCCTTGATTGGAATCTCCCGGAGCACCTCACGTGCGCGGTCGGCCTTGCGTATGTCGCGCGCGAGCAGGCCGGGATTGGCCTGACCCACCTTGGCCAGCACCTCCCCAGTGCGGTGATGGATGACCTCGTCGGTGTCGAGGCTCTTGTACGGTTCGCCCCAGCGTAATACAGGAATGTTCAGCATGAAAAAATATTGGTGAACCGCTTGGCTTAGTAGACGCCCTCGACGATTTTCTTCTGCATCGCGCCGAAAGGCCGGATCTCGGCCACCCCGTCCCAAGGGTACAACTCGATGGGCGGCCGGCGGATGGCCTCATCGCGCTCGAGGAAGCGCGGCATGAAAAATTCCCTCGTCAATGTAGTCAACTCCACACGACCCCATTCCTCGTATTCGACGAGATCATCCGTCTCCGGATTGACAACGCGCAACACGGCCCGCGGCTGGGGCGCGTGATAAGTGATGGAAAACTTGTCCTCCGGCGTGAACGGCTTGTGCTTGGCCAAGCCCATCAAGGTGTTACCGTAGGTGGGCTTGAAACCGATCTTGTTCTCGAGCAATTCCTCCACGAGAAACCGTGTGTATTGCGGATCCATCGTGGTGCCGCCGCAGAACACGCCGCGGATGCCGGCCTCATACAGACTGCTGCCCTCGTCCTCGAGTCGCTCGGCGATAGACTCGAGCAGCTTGGGCGTCGTGAACAGCGCGCTCACCTCGCGGTGTTTCATTATTGTCGTAGCCTGATCGACCACATGTTCCATGTAAGCTTTGGCCTGGTCAAACTGCTTATCGGCTATCAGTCGCTTGACCCAGCGCGGATCAAGATCGACGAAGTAACAGGAGCAGCCGCGTACGTTGGCCAAGTGCTCGATTGAGAGCCGCAACCGCCTTGGGCCGGTCGGCCCGACCATCAGCCAGTAATGGTCGCGGGGGAACTCCGCGTCATCCAGCGAATCGGAAAACTCGCTGTAATCCACCTTGTAATCGTTCCACCCGATCCGCTGCTTCGGCATGCCGGTGGTACCACCGGTCTCGAAGATGTTGAACGGCTTGCCCGCAAACTCCTGCGGCACCCACACCTCTGGCTGTTTGTCGCGCAGCCATTCATCCTGGAAGTGCGGGAACTTCGCGATGATGTCATCGAAGCAGGAGATCTCATCTGCCGGGTTCCAGCCTGCCTCCCTGGCCCAGTCGAGCCAGAACGGGCAACCGGTCTCGGGCGAGAAATGCCACTTCACTATTTCGACGGTGTGCGCGTCGAGCGCCGCCCGTGCCTTCTGGATGGATTCGTTCAAATCAGCCATGAAAGATGTCTTGTCGAGGGATCGCTTGGCCAAGCGCGATCAGCCGTTGGCTGGGAAAAACTTGTCGATCGTGTCGCGGCTCGGCGGCCGGGTGGCCAGTGATACGCCAACGAGAGCCACCACCGAGGCCAGGCAAATAAAAGTCACCGGCATCACCCCGGCGATGAGGTATTCGCCGTGTTCCTCCACCCCAAACCACTGCTCGCCCACCTCGCGGCCAAGCGCATCGTAAATGAACAACGCCCACGTCACGGCCGTGGCAATGACGCTGGTAAACACGCCGACTGTCGTCACGCGCTTCCAGTACACCGAGGCGAACGCGATGGGGAACAGGGCGGCGAACCCGCTGAAACACCAGACGCCCAGGTTAAACACATTCTGCGGTTTAAAGATCGAGATCACATAGGTGATCAGCACGATGAGCACGATGAAGCCGCGTCCCAGCCATACCTTCTGTTTGTCACTAACTTGACCCTTTAGCGGAACAAAAAAGTCATTAGTGAACATGCTGCCGATGCAGACAAACTGCGAGTCGAGTGAACTCATGATCGCCGCGAGCACCCCGGCGGAAAACAGGCCGATGAGGAGCGGGCTGCTTTTCATAAACGTCTTCACCATGGCACTGAGTACCGCGTTCGGATTCGGATCGCCGTTGGGCGGCGGCACGATTAGTTCCTTGGCCTCGTACAGGCCGGCGGCCCAGATGCCGATCAGGATGCACGGCACCCAGACGATCATGATGCAGATCGGATGGGCGATGACCGTCAGCCGAAACGACTTTGCGCTCCTGGCCGTCAGCCAATGCTGAAAGAGGTGCGGGAACATCCCGACACTCAACGGAACCAGCATGTAGCTCATGAAATGCGCCGGGGTCATCAACCCCTCGCGCGAAAGTTTTTCCGGTGCGTTGGCCAATGCCTTTTCAGAAGCGGCAGCCGGTCCGCCGAGGGCATCCGCAATCACGTAGAATCCGACCAAGCCCATGATCATGAAGACGATGGTTTGGAAAGTGTTCGCCCAGGCAGCAGAGCGTACCCCGCCAAAGAAGACGTAAAACAGCACCACCGCACAAATGACCAATCCGGACAACCACTCGGGAATCGCCCCAGCTGCAAACGTCTCCGGGAACATCCCAACGGTTACGCCGAAAATATATTTTCCGGCACCCATCAGGCCGACCAACAGGTACGGTATGATCAGGCCGACCAAAATTGGGAACATCAGGTAGCCAAGCGCCTTCGACTCGAAGCGGTCCCGGAAAAACTGGATCTGCGTCACGTAGCCGTACTTTTTGCCGAAGCTCCACATACGGATACCGACGAGGAAAAAACAGGCGGTGTGAATCAAGCCGGAGCTGGAGGCCATCAACCCGTAAGTGCCGATGCCGAGGCTGAACGCCTTGCCGGTGGAGCCAACCAGCGCAAAGGCCGTCATCGTAGTCCCGAACACGCTCATCAAAAGCATGAACGGCCCGATCGACTGGCTTGCGACGAAGAAATCCTTGCTCGACCCGCGGAAGAGCCGGCTCGAGAACCAGCCCAGCGCAAACAGCAGGCACATGTAGAGGCAGATCACGACGAGCGGCGTGCGCGACGCGGGGGCAGCCGCTTGGCCAAGCGCAACCAGTGTCGGGGCGGCGATCATTGGTCGCCCCCCTGTTCGTCAGCCGACTCGGCCCACCGCTCGATGTCGCTTGGCCAAGCCCACTTGACGGCCATCGCCCAGACGCCGGCCGCCATGCAGGAAAACAGCGCATGGTAAAACAGGCCAAGCGGCATGAAGCCGAACACCAACGAGTTGTCGTCCCACCACCAGACATCCTGATGGATGACGGCCAGCAGGAAGATCAAGCCGTATACAACTTTTTTCATTAAATGCGGTTGGCCAAGCGCCGGGTCACTTGGTTTTCGGTTGATCAGTGGAGGCCTTGGCGCGGGCCTCGTCGTACACGGCGTACAGATGCGACTGGGTCGCCACGTATAAAATGCCGTTGGCCACGACCGGCGTGGAGTAGATCGGCGCCGGGAAATAGGTCTCGCTGAGCAACTTCATTTTTTTGTCGGAAGCCAGCACGACGAAGTCGCCGTCCTCGTCACCGACATAAACCTTGCCGTCGGCCACCAGCGTCGAGCCCCACATGTGCGCCTTCATGTCGTACACCCAGTGCAGCTTGCCGGTGTCGGCGTCGAGACAGTGCACGAAGCCGGAAAAATCGCCGACAAACAGCAGCCCGTTGGCCGGATCGATCGACACGGTAGAGATGCTGCGCTTGATGCCCTTGTACGACCAGACCGTGCCGCTTTGGGTGATGTCCCCCTTCTTTGTGGGATCGATGCAGACGAGGTGGCCCACGCCCTCGCCATGCTCCGGATCCTGCCCGTGGGCCACGTAGACGCGCCCGTTGTAAAACACCGGCGTGGAATTGATCTCGTTCGGCCCCTCGGCGGCGGGATACTTGATCACCTTGCCGTCCTCATCCTTCTTGTACTCGGGTGGGTTGGAATCGTACCACCAGATTTTGCGGAGGAAGTCGAGATCTTCATCCTCGTCGTAAACCGGCTTCGGCTCGAAGGCGTAACAGATCCCGTCGCCGCCGCCGAAGAACAACTGGCCCTTGCCATTGACCACGCCGTAGGAGGGCGAGCTCCATTGGCCGTGGAAAATGTTCGGGCCGATGCCGGCGTCGTCCTCGCCGAGAAGTTCACCCGTCTTGGCATCCAGCGCGATGAAGCTCGGGGAAAGAGGCGAAGGAACGTTGGAGTGTGTCCAATCCTGTCCGTTGGAGGTGCAGGCATACACCATGCCGCCCACCACGATGACCGAGCAGTTCGATGCATTGTGCGGGAACACGCCCAGCTCGTCCATCATGTCATAACGCCAAATGATGTCGCCGTCCTTCGGCCCCAGCTTGGCCGGCGGCTTGCCGGTGTCGAGATGCACGTAAACGGCCTCGTCCTTGTACGGGCCGTCGTTGCCGTTGGCCAAGCCGTCGACGTCCAGGCAGAGCACCTCGCAACGGCTGCTGACCACGTAGACACGGTTGCCGATCACAGTCGGTGATGAGAGCAGCCCAAGGCTTTCCCAGTCGTTGACCTTGCCAGACTTGAGTTTGGGGATGACCAGTTGCCACAGGAAGTCGCCGCTCTTTTCGTCGAGGCACAACAGGATGCTGCGGTCGCCCTCGTGCTTCGGGTCGCGCATCGAGTCGTTGTTCGTGCCGACGAAAATCTTGCCGTTGGAGATGGTCGGGTTGCCGTAGCTTTGCGTGCCGAGCTTGGCCACCCACTTGACGTTCTTGGCGGTGGAGAGATCGACCTCCTCGGTTCCCTGCTTGAACCCGCCCGGCTC
>JASMKO010000048.1 GCA_030749225.1 Verrucomicrobiota bacterium | reverse complement strand
CCACACGCTGTTTTTCGGCTATCTCGCATCGACACGCACGGGTGGTATTTTTTACGGAGCACTTTCGTCGGTAAACAGCCGAGGAGGCGGAACGGCGGTCGGCTGGAAATTTTGGAAGCACAAACCGGCGTTTGGTCAGGCGGCGTTCGCGCCGAGACTACTCGACCGCCTGGCCAAGCTACTGTGGTGGGGCCATGGCGACTCGCGGGCGCTGATCGTGAAGGACATCCGTACCTTTTGGAGGGACGCAACACAGTGGGGTCAGTCGCTGATTCTGCTTGGCCTGTTGATCGCGTATATTGTGAACCTGCGGCACTTCTCGCACCGACTGACGAGCGACTTTTGGATCGATCTCACTTCGTATCTGAACCTCGGTGCATGCGCACTGAACCTTGCCACGTTAACGACGCGGTTTGTGTTCCCTCAAATCTCGCTCGAGGGCAAACGCATCTGGATCATCGGCATGGCGCCGCTCGGGCTGCGCCGCACGCTCATGGCCAAGTTCCTCTTTTGCACGGCGGTGTCTATGGCCGTGACGATGGCATTAGTGGGGGCATCGTGCGCAATGCTCTCGATCCCGGCGGAGAGGGTGGTGTACTTTACGCTCACCATCGGCGTGATGGCTTTCACGCTCAATGCGCTGGCTGTGGGGCTCGGTGCGGTGTATCCGAACTTCCGCGAGGACAACCCGAGCAAGATCGTCAGTGGCTTCGGCGGCACGCTCTGCCTTGTGCTGAGTTTCCTCTATATCGTCGGGATGCTGAGCCTGATGGCGGTGACGTCGCGCTGGGCCTTCGGCGGTAGCTCGGCGGGGGTGTTTTGGTTGGGCTGGGCGCTGTTCCTCGGCGGCTCGCTCCTGCTCGGTTGGCTGCCGCTGCGGGCCGGCATCCGCAAAATGGCCAGCGTGGAAATCTAGCGCTTGGTCAAGTGAGGTTAGCTCTTGGCGGGACGCCAGTCGATGAGTTTCAACTGGACGGAGCGGCGGCCGTTGAAGTCGTTGATTTGGGGCGCGACGGCGATGTCGAATGTGTCCTTCGGCTCGTCTTCCTGCTTGAGGTTCCAGGCGATGACCTCGCAGGCACCCCGCTCGTCTGTGACCCAGAACTTGGCATGCTGCTTGTCACGCCCCATGCGGTAGATGGGGCTAGACAGGGTGAGGTCAGCGACGAGGACCTGAATCTCCGGGTTGCCTTGGCCAAGCGGTTCGAGTTGGCGCATGTCCTCGATGCACGGGAGCGTCAGCTCGGAGAGGTCGGTTCCGGCGTCGAGTTTGAGCGGCGGCTGGAACAGGTCAGGCGTGATGGTCTTTTTGGCGATCCCGTTGATGCGCTCGCGGAAGGCGTCGAGCCGGCCGGGCTTGACCGAGACGCCGGCGGCCATGGCGTGCCCGCCGTGGTCGTTGAGCAGGTCGTCGCAGCCCCTCATGGCCTCGGCGAGGTCGAATCCCTCGATGCTGCGGGCGGAGCCTTTCCATCCGTCGGCATCGCTGGCAAGGATGAAGGTGGGCCGGTAAAATTCGCGCATGACGCGGGAGGCGACGATGCCGATGACGCCGAGGTGCCATTCCATGTTGCCCTCGACGATGACAAAGTCGTTTTCGGGATCGAACCGTTTCCGGACGCTCTCGACGGCCTGCAAGGAGATGTCGCGTTCGATTTCGCGCCGCTCGGTGTTGTGTTTGTCCAAGGTTTCAGCCGCTTTTTCGGCCTCGTGCCGGTCCTTGGCGAGGAGGAGATTCAGCGAGGCGTCGGGGTTGTCCATTCGGCCGGCGGCGTTGAGGCGCGGGCCGAGATGGAAGCCGACGTTGAACACGGTGACCGGCTTGGAGACGTTGGCCACTGTCTTGAGCGCGACGAGGCCGGGGCGAACGGTCTCACCAAGCTGCTCAAGACCGGAACGAACGAGTTTGCGGTTTTCGTCGGTCAACGGCACGAGGTCGGCCACGGTGCCCAGCGCAACGAGGTCAAGGTATTGCTTGAGATCGAGGTCGCGCTCCTTTTGTAGGCCTTCCTGGCGGCCGCGTTTGACGAGCGCGTGGGCGAGCTTGAAGGCAAGGCCGACAGAGCACAGTTCCTGGAAATTTGGGTAGTTGTCACTGAGCTGCGGGTTGACCATGGCCAGTGGCTCGGGTGGAGGGTCGCTGACCTGATGGTGGTCGAGCACGAGGACATCCACCTTCTGTTCGTTGAGAAACGTAATAGCCTCGACGGCGGTGGAGCCGCAGTCGACGGCGAGCACGATGTCGGTCTCGTACTGCTCGAGGCATTTCTCGAGCGACACCACGCTCAGGCCATATCCGTCGTCGAAGCGGCCGGGGAGGTGCGGCTGCACCGTCCAGCCTAGCTCGGTCAGCATCTCGGTGAGCAACGCCGTGGAGCTGACGCCGTCCACGTCATAGTCGCCATAGATCAACAACCGCTCGTTGTTTTCTCGCGCCTTCCAGAGCCGCTCGACGGCGGCATCCATGTTTGGAATCAGGAACGGATCGGCCAACAACTTGAGCCTGGGGTTCAGGAATTCGCTGACTTCAGCCTTGCTGGCGACGCCCCGGTTCACGAGGCATTGGGCCATGAGTGGAGACAGCGGCAGCTCGCGAATGAGTTGGCCTGTTAAGAGCGGTTGTGAGGGTGCAAGGCTCCAGCGGTATTTCACGCTGGAATCCGAACCCTCCTTGTTGTCCGGATCAGTTTGTCAGGGTTATTGTTCATACAACTAAAAAATCCATTGCCGCTCGCGCTTGGTTGAGCGTTTGGCATTAAAGCTCGCCGGTCGGTTTCGGTTCTTTTTTCGGCACCAACAGCGAGGCGACGATCGACAGGCCAAGGATCGCCCCGATGACACCGAGGACGGCGTCGTGGTTGGATTCGAAGTTCAGCCAAGCCGGGCGGTTTTCCCAAAGGACGACCAGCATCTTGAACCCGATGAACACCAGCACGAGAGCCATCCCGTACTTCAGGTAGCGGAAATGCCGGAGCAGTCCCACCAAGACGAAGTAAAGCGACCGCAGGCCCAAAATAGCAAACACATTCGATGTGAAAACAATGAACGCCTCTTTGGTGATGCCGAAGATGGCCGGAATGGAGTCGACCGCAAAAATAAGGTCGGTCGTCTCGACCATGATCAAGCACAGCGCCAGCGGCGTCAGGGCGCGGTGGCCGTTCAGTCGGGTAAAAAAACGCTGCCCATCATACTCGTTCGCAACGGGATAAACCCTTCTGGCGAGACGGACGATGATGTTTTTCTCCGGCTCCACCTCCTCGTCGCCGGCGAAGAGCATCTTGACGCCAGTGAACAGCAGGAAAGCACCGAAAAGGTACATGATCCAGTGGAAGCTCTCGATCAGTTCCGCTCCGGCCAGGATCATCACCCCGCGCATCATGAGGGCGCCGAGGATGCCCCAGAACAGGACGCGGTGCTGATACTCCAGCGGTACTCGGAAGTAGGTGAAAATCAGCGCGATCACGAAAACGTTGTCCATCGACAGCGACAACTCCACCACGTACCCGGTGATGAACAGTTTGGTGTGCGCGGCCTGCCAACCTTGGCCGACCATCACCGGCGCCAGCCAGAAGGCGAACGCCATGGCCAGCGAAAACCAGAGGCTCGTCCATAGCAGTGCCTCGCCGAAGGCGACTGCGCGGGGTTTGCGGTGAAACACGCCGAGGTCGAGCGCGAGAAAGACCAGCACCGCCCCGAGGAATCCAAGCCAAATCAGAGGATGGACGGTTAACGCTGGGTCGGTGGCTGCGGCCAATGTCATGGCAATGGTTAAGTTTCGGTGGCGCTTGGTCAATCGTGATGCCGCGCCGTCAGCGGGAAGCCGTCCCGTGGCGTGGCCTCAGGCCTCCGATGTCGAGATGCTGTGCTGCGTGATCACGGTCTCGTCAGCGAGCTTCGGCTTCTCTCCCTTGTTTTTCCACAGCACAAACCAGCCAGCGATGAAGATACTAGAGAAGGTCCCGGTGAGCACGCCGGCCAGCAGCGTGAAGGCGAAGGCGTTGATCGCGCCGCCGCCGAACAGGAACAACGATCCCGCCGCCAGCAGGGTGGTGCCGGAGGTGATGATCGTACGACTCAGCGTCTTGCTGATCGCGCCATTCATGATCTCGGTGAACGTGCCGGGCAAGCCCAGCTTCAGATCTTCCCGGATACGGTCAAAGATCACTATCGTGTCGTTAATCGAGAAGCCGATGATCGTCAGCACGGCCGCCATCACAGGCGCGCTCAACTCGCCGCCCCAGAAGAAAAAGATGCCCAGTGTCATCAGCACATCATGGCAGATGGCCAGAATGGCTCCGAGTGCGAACGAGAATTCGTATCGGAACGTGACGTAAACCAGGATGGCGAACAGCGCGATCAGCAGCGACTTGGTGGCACCTTGCAAAATCTCGTTGCTGATGCTCGGGCCGGTGCGCAACTGGCTGACTTTTTTGAAGCCTTCGTCCCCTGCAAACGCCTTGGCCAAGGCGCCTTCGGCCGTCTCGCCGTTGCCGAAACCGACCGTGACCTGAAGTCGCTCCCGGCTGCCACCGCCTGCCTGGTACTGGATCATGGCACCACTTACACCCGCTTGGCCAAGCGCGTCGCGCAATAGGCTTACGTCCTTTTTTTGGCTCTCCGTAAACTCGAATGTGATCTGGTCACCGCCCTTGAAGTCGACGCCCATCGCATCCGAGCCGCGGCTGAAGCCAGTCCAGATTCCGATCACCACCAGACTCCAGGATATGATGAAAGCGTACTTTGCCAAGCCCATGAAGTTGAACTTGGGCTGATCCATCAGGCGCGGTCCCCGGCCGGCACCAAAGTTCCTGAATGCGTCAAACACTAGGCGGGTGACCACCAGCGCGGTAAACATGCTGGCGCAGATCCCGACGGTCAGCGTGACACCGAAACCCTTCACCGGTCCGGTCCCCATTGTCATCAGGATAACCGATACAATAAGCGTGGTCAGGTTGGCGTCGATGATCGTGCCGAACGCCTTGGCGTAGCCGGTTTCAACCGCGCCCTGGGTGCCTTTGCCGGCCTTCAGTTCCTCGCGGATGCGCTCGAAGATCAGCACGTTGGCATCGATCGCCATGCCGATCGTCAGCACAATACCGGCGATGCCGGGCAGCGTCAGCGCGGCGTTGAGATAACACATCACGCCGATCAGGATGAACAGGTTGAGCACCAGTGCGAAGTTGGCCACGAGACCGGAGAACCAGTAGTAGAGCAGCATGAACACCGCTACGGCGATCACGCCGTACATGGCTGCGTTGAAGCCGCTTTCCACCGAGTCCCGTCCGAGGCTCGGTTCCACGCTCATCTCCTCCTCGATTTTCAGCGGGGCCTTGAGCGGGTTGAGCAGCGCATTCGCGATGGTGGCAGCCTCATCGACGGTAAAATCCCCGGTGATCTGCCCGTTGCTGGTAATGCGTTCCTGCAGCACCGGCGCAGACATCAACTCACCGTCCAAAATGATCGCCATTCGTTCGCGGATGTGGTTGCCGCTCAACTGACCCATGGCCTGGGCCCCCTCGCTGTTGAAGGTGAACAGGATCATTGGCTCCTGTGTGAGCGGGTTGCGTGATGGGGAGGCGTTCTTGATTTGTTCCCCCTTCAAGCCGTATTGGTTCCAGGCCTTGTTCGGCTGGTTTTTGTCGACTTGGACCAGCAATTCCTCGGGGCGCTCCTGGCCGTCGCGATCCTTCTGTGCGTGGGCGTATTTCCCATAGCCGTCGGGGACGATGCCGTTGGCGATCAGCCGTTCGGAGTCGTTGTGCACCAGGGCGAATTCCAGGAACGCTGCTTCGGTCACCAGTTTCTTGGCCTCCGCCTGATCAGCCTCAGACAGGCCAGGCAGCTGGACCATGATCTTGTTGTTGCCCATCGTCCGAATTTCCGGCTCCGCTACGCCGATGGTGTCCACCCGGCGGCGCAGCACCTCCACTGCTTGGGAGAGGGCACCCTGCTGTTCCACAGCGTTGGTGGAATTCATCTGCATTTCGACGAGGAACGACGAACCGCCCTTCAGGTCGAGGCCAAGCTGGATTTGCCCGGCCACCTCTTTCTGGAGAGTTTGCAGCACATGGCGGTTGTCCGGAACCTGGCGGCGGAACTTCAACTTGGGGGCCCAAGTGTAATTGCTGAGTACCAGGCCGGCGTCCTCCACCGCCTTCTGGAGGATGCCAAACTCGTTGCTGTTCTCGTCGCTCGGATCATAGGCCTCCTTGGCCGCTTCGTATGCCTTTTCGAAAGCCGCATCCTTGTTTGTGGCTTTGCCGAACTGCTCGATCAGTTTTCCGGGTTCATCCCGCAGCGGCCACATTTCGGTTCCGGCCCAGCCGAGAATGAGAACCAGGAATAGGAATCGGGCGATGTTGTTTCTTTTCACGGTTGTGGGTTACTTGTTGTCCTTTAAATCTGACTTATCGGCGATCACGCGCTCGATGGAGTGTTTCTCCACCTCAAACTTGCTCTCAAGCGACCGTATCGAGACGGTGGTGTCCTTGACCGACTGCACGGAGCCCACCACGCCACCTCGGGTGACGACCGAGTCGCCGGACTTGAGCGCGTCCACCATCTTACGGCGATCCTTCTCCCGCTTGGTTTGTGGCCGAATAAGCAGGAAGTAGAAAATGATGATCATCAATACCATGGTAATGATGAACCCCTCCGGCCCTTGCTGGGGCTGTTGTGCCTGCAGAAGAAGTTGTGTGGAGTTGGTGCTCATTTCGGCTCTCAACAAAAGGGCGGGAACTGTAGAGGTCGACTGTTCGATTGCAAGCGTTTAATGGGCGTTTTTGCCTTGTTACGGGCACTTTTACCCTTGGGCAAGCGCCCAAGGGTTCTTTCACCATGGGAGGAAGGGGTGTTATCGGATAATCGCATCCCCGCTCGGTTTTGTTCGTCATCCACATCGATTGGCAGTTTTTTCTGTCTGACAGCGCAGATTGTGTTTTTCAAATAATTCGTTTTTTGTTTAGATCAACGGCAGTCGCTCAAGAAAAACACCCCATTGTGGGGCAATGTAGAAGAAAAAATGAACAAATACTCCACCACCAAGGCGAGGGCCGCAGGTCGGCACGGTTTCACGCTGATCGAGTTGCTTGTGGTCATTGCGATCATAGCTATTTTGGCCGCGATGCTCCTGCCGGCCTTGGCCAGGAGCAAGACGATCGCCCTGCGGACAAAGTGCGCTAGTCATTTGCGCCAACTCGGCTTGGCCAACACGATGTATATGGACGACAACGACGACATTTTTCCGTACCACCGTCGTGCCGTCTCCCGCCCCCCAAGTAAGGGATTTCAGCGCCTGGTTGAACTGAACAAGGGGATGTCGTTTTCGCGGGAGGAAACTTGGTTCACCCTGATTTACGGCTATGCGCCGTCTGACCAGGCGTACCGCTGCCCTGACCTGCGGCATGGCAAATTCATAAACCAGTCCAAGCAGCACGACAAGTGGCGGTTCGATGCGCACAGCATCGGCTACGGTCAGAACTCCTATTTTCTCGGGCAAATGCCGGGGCGGCAGGGCGAGCAGAGCGGCCACCTGCCAAGCGGGTATGAAGTGAAGCTCAGCTCGGTGCGTAGCCCTGTCGAGTGCATCAATCTTGCTGACTCGGAGCAGAAGAATGGCGGCCACTGGTCACTCACGCTGTGGTGGCCATTCATTAACCGCGCCAACGAGGGTGTGGCCAGCGAGCGGCACAACAACTCCGCGCCGGTGGTCTTCGCAGATGGCCACGTGCAGTCGTACGACGACCCGGACCGGACGATCAATCCCAAACTCGACAACACCGCTGAATACATCGAGAATTGGGATCCGCAGCAACGTCGGCATGCCTTTCCTTGAGGCCAGAGAGGCAGTGAACGGGTTTCTTGAGATTGGCTTGGAGTTGGTTTGAATAAACGCCTTGTTTTTATAGTCTCGCTTGCTTCGTTGATGAGCTATTTTCGTGCAATTCTTGGTGGAGTGGCCGCGCTTGGTTTGTCGTGGGCCGCTTCGCCAGCCGCCTTGGCCACCGCTGAGCCGGAGGGGATCGAGTTTTTTGAGAACCACATCCGGCCGTTGCTCGTTCAAAACTGCTACAAGTGCCACAGCGCGGAGGCCGACAAGGCCAAGGGCGAACTGCTGCTCGATACCCGCGACGGCATCCGCAGGGGCGGCGATTCTGGCCCGGCGATGATCCCAGGCGACCCGAAGGCTAGCCTGTTGCTCAAGGCGGTGTCTTACGAGAACGACGATCTGCAGATGCCGCCCAAGAATAAGCTGCAAGATATCGAGATTGAGAAATTGACCCAATGGATCGAGATGGGCGCCCCCGACCCTCGCGACGAGGAATCCACCGAGATCACCGACAAGGAGGAGTTCGTCGTTTCCAAGAGCAAGGCCGAGGACTGGGCATGGCAGCCTGTGCGGAGGCACGTTCAGCCTCCGTCTGTGGATGCAGCCGGCGGCTGGCCCAAGACCCCGATTGACCAATTCATCCTTGCCAAGTTACGGGAATCCAAACTGACTCCCAACGGCCCTGCACCGCGCCGGACGGTGATCCGCCGGATGTACTTTGACCTCACGGGACTGCCGCCCACGCCTGCTGAGATTGAGGCGTTCGTCTCTGACATATCGCCGTTTGCCTACGAGAACCTCGTCGAGCGGTTGTTGGCGTCGCCGCATTTTGGCGAACGTTGGGGACAGCATTGGCTCGACCTCGTGCGGTTCGCCGAGACGCGCGGGCATGAGGCGGATTATCCCATCCCGCAGGCGTACCGCTACCGCAATTATGTCGTTCGTGCCCTCAATGCTGATGTGCCGTACAACGATTTTGTCGTGGAGCATGTCGCGGGGGACATGGTGCAGAGGCCACGGCTCGATCCCGCCACTCGCGAGAATGAATCTGCAAAGGGAGCGGGCTTCTGGCATCTCGGTGAGGCGACCCATTCGCCTGTGGACATTCGCGGTGACGAGTGCAACCGCGTGCACAACCAGATCGATGTTTATTCCAAGGCGTTCCTCGGCCTGACGATGGGCTGCACGCGCTGCCACGATCACAAGTCCGATCCCATCTCCATGGCGGATTACTATGCCTTTGCCGGTTTTCTGCAGAGTTCCGGTTATCACCTGAAGGATATGGCCGACCCGGTTGCACAGGACAGCGCCCATGACAAACTG